>NZ_CP064691.1:0-295268 GCF_023100965.1 Bradyrhizobium sp. 192 | reverse complement strand
TCCTGCAGCCGCTCCTGGAAGGAGGCGTCGATGCACAGCAGCTTGACCGGTCCGACCGCCCTGACGTCGGCCGTCCGTGTGCCGTCTTTGCCGGACAGAACATGGACGAGGCCTTGCTCGCCGAAGAGTTCGCCGGGAGTGCGGAAAACGACGATCTGCTCGTCGGCGAGTACCTCGACCTGGCCGCTGATGATCAGCCAGCATCCCCGAACGCGCTCGCCGCGCCTACAAATCGATTCGCCATGGAGAACGTCGTGCACGGTGCCGAGGCGCGTGCGTTCCAGGGCGCTTCGGATCGTGGCCGGGTCCGGACAGAACTGCTGGAGAAAAACGTCGAGCTTTTCCTCGACATCGGCAGGAAAGGGCATATTTGGTATTCCACTTGCGCGTGTAAACGCAGCTAATAAGCAACCATTTTCTTTTGCGGTACATTAAGTATGTCTATTCCGAACATACAAAGGTCTTTGCTGCCAGTCAAGGACGGACTATGCTGCCACTCCGAACAAAGCGTGAAGAGGATGCAGCGCATGGCAGAGACCATCCGGGATCGCATTAAGACACTGAGAAAGAACGCTAAATTGACGCTAGATCAAGCGGCGGAACAAGCGGGATTGAGCAAATCCTATCTCTGGGAACTTGAAAATCGCGATCTTCCGCGTCCGTCTGCGGAAAAGCTTGCCGGGCTGGCACGCTCCTTCAACGTGACGGTGGACTATTTGCTCGGCGGCGAATCGGTCGAAAACTTGGGATCTGCGGAGGACAAGGCTTTCTTCCGCGAATACCAATCCATGACGTCGGAGGCCAAGGCGCGGCTAAGGCGGCTCGCGAAAGCCTTGGACGACTGACATGGATTTCGAGGGGTGGGGACTTCAGAGGTGGGCCAATCACTTCAACCAGATGCTGAACCTGGCGAACCCGCCCGATCGATACCGTTTCGACGTAGGTCGCCTGGCCATGGAGACGAGCGCGCAGATGTTTCCAGGCGATCCGATCACGAAGGTCGAAGAAGAGGACCTCGACGGATTCGCCGGCGCTCTCGTCCCGTCTGAATCCAGAGCCAGGTGGGGCATAGCCTTCGGCAAGGGACAGTCGCCCGGGAGGCGCAGGTTCACGATTGCCCACGAATTCGGTCACTTCCTGCTCCACCGGAAGAAATATCCGAACGGCATCCATTCGAGCGAAGCCGACGTCGATGGCCGGACGAAGCTTGAAGTCGAGCGCGAAGCGAACGAATTCGCAGCGTGGCTGTTGATGCCGTTGGACGATTTCCGGAAGCAGATCGCGCCGAGAGACAAGCCCGACTTCGATGAGATCGGCAGCTGCGCGGACCGCTACGAAGTCTCATTGGTCGCTGCGGTCCTGAGATGGCTCAGGTACACCGACACGCGAGCGGTTTTCGTCAACTCCGTTGACGGATACGTCAATTGGGCGTGGTCTAGCGATGCGGCTTTCAAGAGCGGCGTCTTCATCCGCACAAGCCGGGGTCCAGTAGAGCTTCCGGCCGGATCCGCCGTCGCGCAGGAACAGTTCACGCCGGAAGCCCGCAGCGGCATCGATCAGCCCACGGGAGTTTGGTTCAACGAGCGCGCCCGAGAACTCACATTCAGAAGCGAGAAGTACGACACGGCCTACACCTTGCTGCACCTGGGAGCCGCCGAACCAAAGACATGGGACGAAGGAAGGCCTCTCGAGGATACCTATGAACGCTTTATGCGCGACAAGTGAAACTAGACGTCGGCACGTTCTCGCTCGCCCCAACCTCGGGATAGCCGTTGCTTCACGTCGTGGCGCGCCAGCACTTTCTCGCAGAGCTCCCATCGTTCGCCCTTGGGGACGACGTCGCCGGCGTAGCGCAGGTCGAACGCATTCGCCCGGGTCCGGCGCTCCGTGTACTCCCGTAGGCGAGCCTCGAGCTGCTCCTCGTCCTCGATCCAGTGGTCGTCGATGACGTCCGGCAGCGTGCCGAAAATATCGAAGCGGTTCCGCATGCGCTCCGAAAGCTTGGTGTAGACCTTTTCGTCGACCGTCTGCTGCGCGACCCCGTGGTAGAGCAGGTTCAGCATGTCGACGCGGTCGCGGCGCTGACCGAAGCGCTTGATCCGTCCGATCCGCTGCGCGAGCCGGGAGGGATTCCAGGGCAGGTCGATGTTGATCAGAGTGCCCAGCGTCTGGAGGTTCAGGCCTTCGCAAGCCGCGTCGGTCGCAACGACCAGTCGGATCGTCCGCTCTCTCACGGCGCGCTTGATCTGCTCGCGCTCGACGCTCTTCCATTCCCCGCTGATGTACATGCCGGACTTGCCGGCGCCGGCGTACACCGCGATCGGCTCACCCGGGATCCGCTGCGTCAACGCCTCGCCCACCCACTTCGCCGTGTCGAAATACTGGCTGAATGTGTTTCGGCGCCGGGTCTCGACCATGGTCGGCGTGGGGGTCACATCATCCCATTTAGCGAAATCAATGGATTGAAGGGGTCCCGACAGTGCCGATGGGGGTCACTATTCGATCAGCATTCACATGGAATGGGCGGCGAAGGCGCCGGCAGGCGCGACCGGCACGGACAAGGACGTCGAAGAACTCAAGGCGGTCGCGATCTTCTGCGGCGCCGGGCTGTTGCTATCCCTCTCAGCAGCCATGGTCTTCCCGGACCTCTGGTTCGCCCTCTTCTGAGCGATTGCCACGGACCACACCGAGTGGCACCAGGCCCCCCGCCGTTCTTGACTCCCAGGCCATCGGCATACTCAACTCCGCCGATCAATGTCGTGGGGTTGTGTCATGGAGCAGGAATTCTACCAGGGCGTCGCCCATCGGGTCCGGACCCTCGCCGAGAAGGCCGATCCGTTCACCAGGCGACGCCTGCTGGATCTCGCCAAGCGATACGATGCGAAGAGTGGTCAGCCACCCCGCCCGGCAGCGGCCGAGCGTCCGCTGCCGGTGCCGCGGACGACGCCACCGGCATCCATCTTCTCCGGACCCGGCGAAGCCTAAGGTGTGGACGGCGGCTGCCATCGCTGCATGATTGAACGGCTGCGGGTCAAGACGCGTTCGCTCGGACTCGCTCGCGTCCTTCGCGAGCGGCGGCAGCGGAGGCACGGGCGCAACGACCGTCTGAGCCGCAGCCACCTCGACCGGCACATCGACGACCGTGCGCCCCTCCATGAATTCGAGCACGGTCCGCCCCTTGTCGGTGATCTTCCACCCGCCGTTTTCGCGATCGACCAAGACGTCGAGTTCCGGCACGCGCGCGGCCAGCCGCCTGGTGCGGTCGGCCCGGTCCCGGCCGCTGGTCGCCAAGATGGGGATGTCGCGCTTGATGTCCTCCATCACGGCGAAGCCGCGAAAAGCGAGCGCTTCAACAGAAAACGCGGGTCCAGGCGCTTGACGTCGAATCCTTCGTGCGGATCGAATGGCCCGATGACGCAAGCAAACTCCCACTTGGCGCAAGCGCGGACCGACTAGCCGAGTCGTTTTCAAAGTGGCCCCACAGTCCGCGGGGGCGCCCATGCTGGTGCTGGTGCTGTGATGATGATGCCGGTGATGATGCCGCTCACGATCACCGTCGGCATGCCGATGAGCAGCAGCATCATGCTGATCACCATCATGGTGCCGCCGATGATCGGCGCCGGATACGCCGGCCTCGGTCTTTCGAACCTGACTGTTAGGCGGGCCGCGGTGTCTTTCTTAGCGAAAAGCGGCTCCGCGCTGTCTACCACTTCTTTCGGAAGCATCTTCAGCTGCTCTGCGTCGAATGGTAGGTGGCCCAAACCCGCGGGTCTGGAGCGACGATGCGCACCGGTTCGCCCTTCTCATCGATCGCGGTTGCCTCGAAAGCCGGCGATTTCTGCAGCCAATCGAGTCCTTCGATTTGAACGGCAGTCAGGTGTTCGATAGATGAGATCTGCCAACTGTCGATCGTGCTACGAAGGCACCAGGTCGACTTGCTTGTTTTCAATCACCCCCAGGCTGACGCCTTCTTCGTAGTGCTTCAAAGCTTCTCTCGGATGCTTCGGCAGCCATCGTTAGTAGTTGGCAAGATCGACCCGGAGAGCACTGCCGTACACGGCTCCCGGCAAAACGGCTACGGAGGAGTTCCTGAGACTCCTCGGCCCGCTTACCTCGCGCTCTGGCCAGACGCGCTTGCTTGGAGATGGCGCGGCTTCCGGACGAGCTGCGGGACGGCATCCCGGCGCTCGCTACCGATCCCGCTCCCGCATGCGAAAGCCACCAGGCTCACGCGGCGTTCTCTGCAAAGCCGCTTTCGATATAGGCTGCGGCTCCTACCTGTATGCGGCGCAAGACCTGGTGATAAGTGGAGGAGCTTGCTTCATAGACGGTCTCTACGACCGAAGCGGCTGCAGCCTGGGGCAATGTCGCAAACGTCTCGTTGAGGACGCGCCCATCCATCTGGCTAGGGGCGACAATTCCCAAGAGATGCAGAATGGTCGGCGCGATGTCGCAGATTCCCGACGGAACTTCTGAAAGGCTGCCCGAGCGGAAGGCAGGTCCGGCGAGAATGCCGACAGCCTCCATCTCTTTAGGATGCAAGCCGCCGTGTACTCCCAGTCCGATCGCCGCGTCGTTGCTCCAGGTTCGGCCGATGAGGCCGAATGGATCGAATTCACTATCGGCGCGATAGGAGAACAGGATGTCGCTGGAACGGGCATGATCTGCCATCACAAGCTGTCGCGCAAAACTGCCCGGCGCGATGCCGTCGACGTCATTTCGTCCAGCGGTGAAGATCGGTCCGCACCACGGCGCGTTGGTCATTGCTGCGACGGCCCGCCGGATCTTCAGCTCCGAGGGGTCTGCCAGATAAATGGCTCCGACCTGCCCGGGAACGAGTATCGCATCTACGTCTTGTCCGGGCGCCGAGCCGCAACGGAATCCGGCATCTCTCAGCACTTGGTGAACGTCAGCCTGCGCATGGACGCTCACGTGCCCATGATCGGAGACGGCAATGATGTGAACGTCCTGCCGCCGCCCTTCAGCCTCCCACCAGTCCAGAACGCGACCGAATTGCTGATCGGCCCAGGCGAGTGCTTCCAAGGTCCCTACCCCTGCCGTGCCGCAGTAATGAGACGAGCTGTCCGGTTCGCCAAAGGAGAGAATGGTGACGTCCGGCCGAAGCTGTGGCCAGACGATGTCAAGCAAAGCCGCCGTCAAATAGCTCTGCGCTGCGAGGTCGGGCGTTCCTGCAGGCGGGGGCCCCGGGGGCGGACCGATTCGAGCATTCAGCGCCTCGAGAAGAGATCGGGAAGTCGCGAGCCGCGCGAAGTGCCCCGAGATTGTGGGATGACCGAGCGTGCGCGCCTTGTGGTTGAACAAGCGGGTTGTCCCGGCAGAATTCGACGCGAGCACCGCGAGCGTCTTGCCGTGGGCGGCAAGAACCTCGCCGAGCGATGGCGCGCCCATGAGGCGCCCGCCGCTCAACGCATCCAGGGTTTCGACCAGTTGATCATCCGCCGTGTCGACGTAGCGTGACGGCTCCGCTGCCCGGTCGAGGTATTGGTTCCCGACCATGCCATGGCGCCCGGGTGATGCGCCGGTAACAAGGCTAGGCATCGCCGCCCGCGTTTCGCTCGGATAGACGGTGACATTACAGGCGAGGGTCACGCCCTGCCGCTGCAGCCTATGAAGATGAGGAGTCGTTGTAGCATTAATAAGATCGGGACGGAGCCCATCGAAACTTACAAGGATGATGCGGCGGGTAGCAGGGTGAGTCACAGAGCCCTTCACGATAATGTCTTGTCCATGCGGTCGCGCAGCCAGTCCCCCACCAGCGAGATGGACAGTGTGGTGAGCGAGATGATCAGCGAAGAGGGGACGAGTATCCAGGGCGCGCGGGTCAGATAGTCACGACCATAGCCGACCATATTGCCGAGGGAGGTGAGCGGGGGCTGCACGCCCAGACCAAGGAAGCTCAGACCACTCTCGAGCAGAATAATATCCGGAAAGGCAAGCGTCATGGTGACGATCAAGGTTGAGGCGATGTTCGGTAGGATGTGGCGCAGGTAAAGGCGGCAAGGTCCTGCGCCCAGCTGACGTACGGCGACCACATAGCCTTGCGTGTTCGCGCTCATCGCGAGCGCGCGCGTGACGCGCGCGTAGCGCTCCCAGCCATGAAGGCCAAGGAGGGCCACGAAGAGCGGCAGAGAGTTACCCACGAATGCAAGTACGGCGAGCGCCAGAACGAGAAACGGCATGCTGGCCTGGAAATCGACACATGCGAGGATGAGCTGTTCGACCCAGCCGCGGAAATGGGCGGCGAGAAAGCCGAGCGTGGTACCCAGGCATGCGCCTATCAACGTGGCTCCAAAAGCAATGAAAAGGCTCATCCGGATCGATATAAGTAAGCGCGCCAGCAGGTCCCTGCCAAGCTCGTCGGTGCCGAACAGATGCGATACGTGCCCCCCGAACCCAATAGGCGCGGCGAGACGATGCCGAAGATCAAGTGCGGCATAATCATAGGGAGCGAGACGATCTGCCAGGATCGCGATGACGAGCATGAGCGCGAGCCAAGCGATGGCGCCTTGCACAGCAAAATTGCGCCAACGAAGTACTCTCTTCTTCTTAACGTGAGCAAACGACATCTGTCCGGCAGACATTTCCGCCATCTACGCTCCTCCAGCAGAGCGCGTATCGCGCAGACGCGGATCGAGCATACCGTAAAGGAGATCGACTGCGAGGTTTGTCGCGATCATGGCGGCTGCCACCAGCAGCAAGATGCATTGGACCACAGCCAGATCGCGACTTACGACGGAGACGACGAGCAGACTGCCGATTCCCGGCCAGGAAAAGACGCTTTCGACGAGCACCGTCCCCGCGATTAAGTTGCCTACCATCAAACCCACGATGGTCAACACTGGTATGGCGGCATTGGGCAGGGCATGACCCGTCACGACTCTGCGCCATGGCACACCCTTGGCACTCGCCGTGCGGATATAGGCTTGCCCGAGCACCTCGAGCATGGCGCTGCGGGTGAAACGAGCCAGAACGGCCGCGCCGCCAAGGCCAAGCGTGACCACCGGCAGGACCATATGGCGCACGCTGCCGGCGCCCCCTGAAGGAAACCAGGGAAGCTCGACCGCAAAGGCGAGCACGAGTACGAGCCCGAGCACGAATGAAGGCACGGTGAAGCCCGCTACCGTCACCATCATCACCAGACGGTCAGTGAAACTGTCGCGCTTGAGGGCTGCATAGATGCCGGCCGGAATGCCTAGGAGAAGATTGAGGGCGAGTGCCGGAGCAGTGAGCATCAGCGTGACCGGGATGCGTTCGGCAACAACCGTGGCGGCAGTACGCCCGTCCCGCATGGATTGGCCGAGATCTCCGTGGATGACCGCAAGAAGATATTTTACGTATTGGACCCAGAGTGGTGCATCGAGCCCCCAAGCCTTGCGAAAGGCCTCGACCGCATCGGCCGACGTTTCAGGCGACAGCATCGCGCGAGCGGGATCGCCAGAGGCTCGCAGAACCACGAAGGCGAATGTGACTACCATCGCTATGGTGAGCACGGCGCGAGCCACCCGAGTCATGATGAAGCGGGTCATCAAGCGACGCTCCCAACTTGGAGACCATCCCTGTTGATCAAATGGCAAGCGACCCTGCGTCCTGCGCCTACGGATGTGAGCTCGGGCACAATCCATGCGCAGGCCGGAAGAGCCGCCGGACAACGTGGATGGAAGGCGCAGCCGGCGGGCCGCGCCGATGGATTGGGCGGATCACCTTGCAGGATCGTCCGCTCGCTACGCCGTCCAGGCCTGGGTACGGCAGAAACCAGCGCTTTTGAATACGGATGCAAGGGGGCGCGCAGAACTGCATCGGGCGAGCCTTCTTCGACGATCGAGCCGAGATACATCACGGCGATGCGATCACTGATCTGCCGAACGACGCGCAGGTCATGGCTGATGAAGATCATCGCCATGTGCCGCCGCTCCTGCAGGTCACGCAGAAGATTGACGACTTGAGCCTGGATCGAGACGTCGAGCGCGGACACCGGCTCGTCGCACACGATGAGGTCCGGATCGGTCGCGAGTGCTCGTGCCAACACCGCACGCTGGCGTTGGCCACCTGAGAGTTCATGAGGATAGCGCGCCCCGTGATCGGTTCTGAGGCCAACGTCGGCGAGGAGCCTATTGATCAGGTCCGCTCTTTCGGACTTGCTGCCGATCCGATGAATTTCGAGCGGTTCTGCGATTTGCGCCCCGATCGTCAACCGGCGATCGAGCGCCCCCAGCGGGTCCTGAAATACCATTTGGATTCGCATCCTGAGATGCCGCCAACGGATATCGCCCATCGGCGAGAACTCTTGTCCGCCGAAGCTGACGGTGCCCGCATCCGGTCGTTCCAGGCCAATGAGAAGCCGGCCCGCGGTGGATTTTCCGCAGCCCGATTCGCCAACAAGTCCGAGCGTCTCGCCGCTGGCCAGAGACAGCGACAGTCCATTGACGGCGTGGACCGTCGAGTGGCCCCGAAACAGGCCCTGGCGCAAGGAATATCGTCGGACAAGCCCATCGGCTTGGAGAAGCGGTGCGACCGTCATCGTCATGCGGCGACGGTCTCGTCCTGGCACCGCTGGCCGGTGACATGCAAGCAGGCAATTCTGTGGTCGGCATTATCCTCCACAGACGTCAATTCGACAGTGCATTCGCCACACCGGTCCGTGCGCAGGTCGCAGCGTGGCGCGAAGGGACATCCTGGCGGAAGGTCCGCCGGGCTCGGAACGACACCGGGAATGGCGGCGAGGCGCTGCCGAGGCCCGTCCAGATTCGGGAGGGCCCCAACAAGCCCGCGTGTATATGGATGAGTGGGATGGTCGAACAGACGCACGGCGGGTGCTTCTTCAATGATGTGCCCGGCGTAAAGCACCAGCACGCGCTCGCAGATCTCGGCGACAACGCCCAGATCATGTGAGATCAGGACCAGCGCCATGCCTCTTTCGCGTTGAATCTCTTGCAGAAGCTCAAGGATCTGCGCCTGAATAGTGACGTCCAAAGCCGTGGTGGGTTCATCGGCGATGAGGATGTCGGGCTGTCCCGCAAGCGCCATGGCAATCATGACCCGCTGATTCTGCCCACCGGAAAACTCGTGCGGATAGCCGCCAAGCCGTCGCGCCGCATCGGGAATGCCGACCTGATCCAGCAAACGACGCGCTTCGTTGAGCGCGCTGCGCCTGTCCATCCCACGATGGAGCTGCAGAGCTTCGCCGATCTGATCGCCCACGGTACGCACGGGATTGAGCGCGCTGGTCGGATCCTGAAAGATCATTGCAATTCGGCCACCACGCACCTGTTCCAGATGACGGGCGGGAGCATGGAGAAGCTCTTCGCCAGCAAAGCGTACGCTGCCTGCCGTCCGGGCGCGTGCCCCCAAGAGGCCAAGCGCCGCAAGCCAAGTCACCGACTTTCCGCAACCACTTTCGCCGACCATGCCCAGCGCTTCGCCACGGCGGAGACCAAGATTTATTCCACGCAGCACCGGCACCTGGTCGAAAGCGACCTGCAGCCCTGTGATCTCAAGAAGTGGTGTCATCTGAGCTCCCTGTCCTGCCAGCGTCGACGCGGCTGCTCCTCGCGGGCGGCGTCGTAGGGATTGCGGGAGCCGGGCAGCCCACGTGGTGGAGCTGCGCGCAAGCGGAGGAACGCGTCATTCATCCTGATTCAGGTCCGGATCAAGGCGCTGTTGAATGGGCCGAAATTGAGATCGAGCGTCAGCCCCGGCAACCAGGGTACGTCGCGCCGCTTGCCATAGAACTGGCCGGACACATGCAAAATCACACAGGGTGGATCGACGTCATTGATAATCTCGAGCATGCGGCGGACGATTGGACGGCGCTGCTCGGGCTCAGCGGTCTCCTGGAGCTGCGCGCCCAAGGCGAAATACTCCTCGTTCTTCCAGACCCCAACCGACTTCGGCAGGGCGCCGCTGGGGCCGTATTCACGCCAGGGATGGCCGAGATGATCCAGAAACAACGCCGTGTTGGAGGTGTCGAAGATCGCCCGCACCGGCTGGCGCTGAACTTGGGCAAAGTTTTCCATCATCTCGATTTTGACGTTCAGGCCGACTGCACGCCACATCTCGATCATGGTTTGCGCGCCAGAGATCTGATTGGGGTAGTAGTTGTTGAGGAGCCGATAAATGATCGGCTCTCCTTTGTAGCCCGCCGCAGCGACCAGCTCCTTCGCCTTATCAGGATCATAAAGCAGCGCGGGGAAATCCTCGATGTAGCCCTGGCCATAACTCGCGAGTTGATAGCCATTCGGAATCGGCAGACGGTTCGCCCACAGGCTCTCGATCAAGAGCTTGCGATCGAGCGCAAGGCTCATCGCACGGCGGATCCGCACGTCTTTCAGCACTGGATCGTTCTGGTCGAGCACGAGCGAGCGGATATTCTGTACTGGCCCGCCCGAGACCTGGAGATCGGCCCGCTTCTCGATACGCTCGAATTGATCGGGTGGGATGTCAGTGATGAGATCGAGCTCGTTGGCAAGAAGGCCGTTCACGCGCGCGGAAAGCTCGGGAATAATGCGGTATTCGACGCCCTCAAATGGTGGCCGCCCGCCCCAATATGCATCGTGCGCAGTCAACGTGACATGGATGTCGAGCTTGTGATTGACGAGCTTGTACGGGCCGCTCCCTACAGGAGCTGCCGTCCAGCGCTCCCACGAGCCCGCGGCGGTGAACGCGCGCTTACAGACGATCTCCGCTCCCCAGGAAGCCAGACGCTGCTCAAGCAGTGCGTCGTTCCCTTTGGCGTGGACAATGACCGTATAGGGATCGACGACATCCACTTTGTCGATCCGGTCCAGCGACTGCAGCGCATCGGACATTCCGCTGCGGCCCGGTCCTAAGAGGTGGTCGGGCCCGAGGCTAAAGGCGACATCTTCGGCAGTCAGCGGGCTTCCGTCGTGGAACGCCACGCCTTTGCGCAGGAACAGCCGCAGCGACTGCGCATCAACTCGCTCCCAACGTTCGGCCAATGCCGGCCGCAGCGCCATCCCATTGGCGTGGTCAAAGCCAATGAGGCTATCAAACAGCTGTGGCATGATCCGCCGAATGGCGGTGTCGGTTGCGATGACTGGGTCAAACGTGCGGGGAAAGCCGGACATGCCAACTCTTAATCGCCGCCGGGCTGGTTTCTTGCCGTCGCTCTCAGCCCAGACGGCGCTCGCGGTCGGCAACAAACCTGCTGCGACCGCACCAGTCAAAGCCTCTCGCCGTGTCAGATGGCTGCGGGTCATCACCGTCTCCCGGAATTCGCTTCAATCAGTACGGAACGCATAGCCTTGACCTTGCGGCGATCAGCAGATCCTCGCAGAGGCCGAAAACTAAGATCGCTGATCTCGTGCTTGCCAAACGTGTCCGACGTTAGAGCCGCGAAATGCTACGCTGCGATGACATTCATCGACTAAGTCGATGTTCACGTGCGCAGATGAGATGACATGAGGCTTCCGGGCAGAGAACGGTGCCTCCTCGGAACTGGGTCGCTCCCGGTTGGGCTGAGGACGCTGCCCAACTAAAACGTCATCAGCGCTCTGACTGTTAGCGCAACCAACATGGTCTCGAGTGATCAAGTGTCGCGCGGAAACGATGTCCCCCCTAGCTTCTTGACCAGCTCTGAGGTGCAACGAGACACGACGCCATCATCGAGATGGTTGATCATTAGATCGCAAGAATGCGATCACACCATTGGTCGGCCCGCTTAAGAGCAATTAGAAACCGGCAAGATTTCCGCTTTTCACTCAGGTGCCGACTCTTGTCTCTCGTTTTAGACCGACTCAGATGTCGTCCGTCCCTCAAAAAGCCAAGATCATGACCGCGGGCGCGGCCCAATTGCGCGATCGGGGTGCCGAGGTGACCCCGCTCAGTGACGGCGAGCCGAGTCCGCGAAAGAAGGATTTTCCGATGTCCTCCGTCAAACGCCTTCGTACTCGCCTGGACGAAACCGGTCTCATCCATGTCATGGCCGCCCATAGCCCTCTTTCGGCTCTGCTGGCCGAAGAGGCCGGGTTCGATGCTTTATGGGCATCGGGCTTCGAACTCTCCGCGCTTTACGGTCTGCCCGATATGAGCCTGATCTCGATGACCCAGCATCTCGACATGCTGCGCTCGATCGCTGGACGCACGACGCTGCCGATCATCGCTGACATTGACACCGGTTATGGCAATGCAATCAACGTGATCCACGCCGTTCACGAATACGAGCGAGCTGGCGCCAGCGCTGTGGTAATCGAAGACAAAACCTTTCCGAAAGTGACAAGCCTTATGGCTGGCGGACGCCAGGAACTGCTCCGCATCGAGGAGTTCCAGGGCAAGATCGAGGCCGCTGTTGCGACAAGACGAGACCCCAATTTTCTGGTGATCGCCCGCACCGAAGCCCTGATTGCGGGTCTCGGCGAAACGGAAGCTCTGCACCGAGCAAAAGCTTACGAAGAGGCCGGCGCCGAAATGGTGCTGATCCATTCGAAAAAGAAGGATGCATCAGAGATCGAAAGCTTTTCGCGCGCCTGGGGCGGATCGGTGCCGCTAGCGATCGTTCCGAACGCGTACCCGGATCTCGACGCCGAGCGGGTCAAAGCACTCGGGAATATCCGCGTAATGATCTACGGCAATTACGGTATCCGCGCTGCTGCAACTGCGATGAGAGAGACCTTCCGCCGAATCATTGCCGATGGCGGCGTCCAGAACGTCCACAAGGATATTCTGCCGGTCGAAGAGATTTTCGACCTCCAGAACGTGGATAGCGTCAAGGCGGCCGAAGCTCGCTTCCTTCGCTAGATCTCTTGTCCAAGACGGCGTCATTGCGTCTGAACTCTGCTCGGGCGCAGTTTTTGCTGTTCGACAATTGCTGTAAACGCCCCTCTCCTACCGCGCAAAGAGCGATCACGCCAGCCGATTTAACGGCACGATTTCGTCGCGCCTTTGGAAACCAATGTGCGCACCTAGAAGTGAGCTCGTTCGCACGGATTGCACGGCGTCTGAGCGAAATCGCTTTCGCGCGCGACCTGCAGTTGGTATCTAGTAACCCGGCTACGATCATCGAATAATGTGATGGACTATTGGTTTCTGGCAATGCCCTCCTGCGAGAACTGACGGGCATGCCCGAAATTCCGGAGCACAAAATGGCTACCGAAACGGATGAAGTGCCACTCAATGCGATCCGGGTATTCGTCACAATTGCGCGCGAGGGAAGCGTAACCCGCGCGGCTAGCGCCTTGAGAATGACCCAGAGTTCGGTCAGCCGCTACCTCGCCGTGCTGCAGGAGTATCTGGGCAGTGACCTCATGCAGCGTCGCGGCCGGCGTAGCGAATTGACGGAATTCGGACGGCTTTTTGCGAACACGGTTGCAGAACCGCTAGATACCGTTTGCTTCACCGCTAAGAGAATGCGCCGACGGAATCGTCGAGACACCAATCGGATTGTAGTCCGCACGTCACTCTCGACTTTCGCTTACGCCTTTCTGATTCCAAATCTCCAAGCTTTTTCTAATGAAATGGGCGGCGTAGTTGTGGATGTGATTAGCTCACTTTCGCAACCGACGTCGTCCGACGATTACGACATTTTGATCACACGGGATCTTTCCGTCATCGAGCCAGCGGATGATTGGGAAATCTACAACGAGCAACTCGTATGTGTGGGCTCACCAAATCACGTCGATGGCAAGAGCCTCCCGGTTGTTCGCACGGTACCCATCCTGAACATCACATCCCGGCCTGACATAATGCCGACATGGCTGCGGGCCATGAACCTGACCCCAAAGGATATAAAATCGGGAGCGCGATATGATCACAATTACCTGGCCTTGCCGGCGGTGATGACGGGCAAATGTCTTCTCGTCGCGCCCGAAATCATTGTAAGTGACCTGGTACGTGGTGGAGCTCTCAATGTGATTCCACGATCGCGCACTCCCAGCGGCATGCAGTATCGCGCCTATGCTGTAGACCGAGGCGATAATCCCGAAATGTCTCGCGCTTTTTGCCGGTGGCTCGTTCGTCTTTGTAAGAAGACCGCCCTTGCGGAGACGGCATAAGATTGTCGTAGCAGCATTCCAGCTTGCTGAAGATCTCACCTAGCACCCGCTTTTCTTGAACGTGAGAGCAAAGCCCACAACGAGGAAGCTCGGCCCA
The DNA here is from genome assembly GCF_023100965.1 of Bradyrhizobium sp. 192. Classification (NCBI taxonomy): domain Bacteria; kingdom Pseudomonadati; phylum Pseudomonadota; class Alphaproteobacteria; order Hyphomicrobiales; family Nitrobacteraceae; genus Bradyrhizobium; species Bradyrhizobium sp. 192. The sequence goes on along the minus strand of NZ_CP064691.1, from coordinate 281,144 downwards.
AAACGGTCCTTCAACGCCGTTTGAAAGCCGCCGTATGTCTGATTTAGATACGAATTGCAGAAGGCCCCCGGCGGGCATGCCGGAGGCCTCCTTGGAGGTTAACTTCGTTCTTTGAGCCCTCTTTTCTCCTTTCGCTGGTTTAGACAGAGCCTCACCAGTTCCGCTGAGCCCGCAAGAGCAGGGTCAGCGTGCTCTGATCTTTCAATTCGTAAAGAGCCGCCGGCTTGGCGACCGCAGACTGCACAGGCAGTGTCACTGTACTTCCGCTCGCGTACTTTTGGTCGAGCATGGTGTAGGCGAGATCTGCCGTGAAGGTCAGGTTCTTGACCGGTGTCCAGCGCGTGACGACGCCGACAACCCCATAGTTGAAATCAGGATTACAGCCAGCATTGCCGCTCGACAGCGCAAGGTTGGCTACGAATGCACCGCAGATGTAGCCCTTCGCTGCGCTGTTATACCGAACGGCGCCCCAGCCGCCGTAGATGGCACTATTCCAATGAGGATCCCAGTTGTGGGTGTAACCAGCATGGAAGCCGTACGTCTTGGTTAGCTCCTGGCCCGCACCGGCAACGAACACGGAGTCAGACAAGCCCGCCAAGCCGACGCTCTGATAAGCACCTGCCAGCCCCGTGCCGCCGTACATCGCGTAGGTGGTTGGCATCAAATCGTTGAAGTTGTAGCGGGTCGCGCCGTTGGTATAAGCGCCTGACACGTTGATCGTGTCACCGGCTCCGGTCGGGATGTTCTTGATTGACAAGGCCAAAGCAGCAGCCCAGCCCCACTTGTCGTCCGGATGCCAGGTCGCTTCGTCGCCACCGTAGTACCCAGCATGGTTGTCATGCGCCGCGAACGACGCCTGGAAGAGACCCCACGCCTGGTCAATACGAACCATCGCGATGAGGTCTGGAGACGATGAACCGCCGATGTTGTTAGTACCGTACGCACCGGTGGCGAGAGCGGCCGCCGTTGCTCCGCTTACATTCCAGATATTGGTCGTGCCGTAGGCGACCTGATCCTGGGCTGAGAAAGCGGCCGTGATGCCTTGTCCGAAGTCAGCGGTATAGGTGAACTGGTTCACGCCGGTGACCCATCCGCCGCCGCCCGGAAGATCATCGAACTCGTTGCCTGGATAGTTGGTCCAGGGCGCCGAGAACTGTGAGACGGCCTTACCCATCGTAAAGCCTGCGAACTGGATAAAGGCGGAGTAGACGCCGAGCGAACCACCAGCGACCTGTGAAGCTGTCGACGTTGTGTAAGCGGTCGCCCCATTGACGGCACTCGTGCCGGCGCCAGTATAGCCGCCTGACGTCCAGGTGAACACGCCCGAGAAATAGGTGCGAACGAGGCCGTACTCAGTCGCGGTGCGCGTGTCGATGCTCAGTCCTTCACGAGCGCGCCAAGTGTAGCTGTTGCCTAGACGGTTGCGTGCTCCCGCTACGCCATTGGCGGCCGGGTCAAAATCGCTGTTGCTATTCGCGACAAAGTCAGTGCGCAGATATCCGCCAAGCTTGATGCAAGTGTCCGAGCCAGGGATGTAGTAGAAGCCAGCGCCGTACAGTGAGCAAACCTTCACGTACTCCACTGCTCTGACTTTGACTGGCAGGTCAGCAGCTTGTGCCCCACTCGACGCGAGAGACGCCGCCGCAAGAGTCAAAACAACATTCTTGATTGTTCGAAGTAAGCGAAAGTTCGTTTCTGAGAGTGTCATTGTCCCTATCCACTGGAGGTCAGCATTTGTGCGGCCGACGCAGTATCGTTGGGACGCAATCGTTTGGTGACGGAGATCAAGTAATCCGATGGCAGGTTCGGATTTCACGATGGATCACATGAGAACTGGAGTCATCCCATCGACTTCTCGGCCGCAAGATACGTAGTGCTAAGCGCGTGTTGCTGCGCAGGCCCAGGCGAGCGGTCGGATGCCACCCAGCGACAAAGCGCTGAGCTGTCGTACTGGCCTATGAGCTTCGCACCCTGGGAGCTCGATCCACTTCCAGCCTTCGGCGGCGATCGTTTCCGCCTCTGCCTTTCGCTTCTCAGCGACCAGACCGTCGAGCAGAGCGACGTCCTCGAGCCAGCCGCCGTCGTCGCGTCGTCGGACTGGAACGGGTTGCGCAGCACCACGCCACGGGCCGCCTCGTAGGCATCTAGGCCAACAAACATGGCGCGACGGTCGGAGGCGCGCGCCGACTTCTCCGTCAGCATGCGGCGGATCTGATAAGGCTCTTTCTGCCAAGAGCCGGAGATGGTCTGCCAGACCTGCTCCTGGCGGCCGTGATCCGTGGTGACGGCGAAGGCCATCAACTGCTCGAGCGACATGCCCTCGTCGGCATAGACCTCGAGCAGCGCGGGCGAAACCGAGGCGAGTCGCAGGCGTTGGTTCACCACGTTGGGCGAGCACGTAGCTCACGCTGTCCCGCGGAAATCGCCGAGATAAACTGCGATGAGTGCGGCGCAATTGCCGGCTGAGGCTTTCTGCCACTGCGGCTTCGTCTGTGGCGACGTACCAGTCTACGACATCGCGGAAAATCTGGCGGGCAAGGTCACCGCTTGTTGGGCAGAGGTTGAACCGTCGAGAAGGAGACATAACACGGCATCGGCGCGCGCTCCGACTCCCCCGCAATCCTGGATATCGCACGTCCTCTTTCCTTGCTCACTGCGCCAATTGATCTCCATTCTCCTCTCGCTCGCCAGCATCGCTCCGGCTTGTGGCGACAAAGCGCTCTCGTACAATATCGACCCGGCCTTCAGGTCCCTTGATATTGCCGTCGAGAAAATGATCAAAATCCTCATGACCTAAGAGCGCTTTGAACTTCTCTGCAATGTAGCAGCGAACATCATCGTCTGCGTTTTGGATTTCAGCCACGAGTTCCTCTCGCCCATCAACGACGAGAAGGATGTCCTCGATGTCACGGCTGCCTAGGAGATCGTCGTTGCCGCGGCGAGATATGCTTCCAACTTTGTCGCCACGAACAGTTCCGGCGTGAGGCGCTTGATGTTCAATGTCTCGTTCAGGTGACACGTGACCGGCGTCTCGATGCCTTTGGCGTACCAGCGATTGCTAAAGCCGAGAATGCTTTCATCATCCGGCATGAAATCGACTTTGAGGTCGCCGAGCCGCATGCGGCAAATGACCTCGTCTTCCGGAGATTCCACGAACCCCTTCTGACGCAACTCGTCTTGCAGTTGAGCCCATTGCGCATGTCCGACGAGATCAACGATCAGATCCACGTCATCGGTTGCCCGAACGCCTTCGAGCACGATCTCGTCCGTAATGAAAAGGGCTGTTGTGCAACCCCCAACAAACACCAGCCGCTCGCGCAGTTTATCTCCCAAAGACTGCGCGACCGTTTGCAACATATGAAGCAACTGGCCTTTAACGGTGGTCATTTTCTGAGAAGCCTTTCCGATAAACGCTCGGCCGCGAGCCCAGCCTCCCTTTGATGTCCAAGCCTGACACCATCGATAAGGGCCAGATACTCGTACAGGCGATCGTCTTTTTGAATGGCCTGGGGTACGCTTTTAAACAGCGGGTCTACCGCCTGCCCCATGTCCTTGCCTTTGGCGTACGGCCAGACGTAAATGTACTCTCCTGCGCTGATCAGAAGATTTTTAAGCGGGGCGGCCGCAAAGGCGGTGGGGATGCCCCGGGTCATCGCACCCGGTTTAGCCGGGAAAACGAACTTCAATCCGTGCACCACGAAATTATAGAGATCGCGGCGGTTGGGCTTTGCCTGGCCGGTTTCCCGATCTTTGACCGCAAGGCCCGACGAAACGCTCCGGTTAATCGACGCATTGACCTCTGTCTTGCTGATACCAAGGGCTGATTCCAGACTGCGTACTGAGTACGGGTCATCGTTATGCGCAGCCTCCCCAAGATGCGGGTCGCCCTCATTTTTGGCCTGCTCAAGGCTCACGAGCTTCAGCAATATAACAACGTCTTGACTTTTCATACGGATTCGCTCTCGTCCGTTGTCCTAGGACTAAGGACCGTAGACCACAAGGGGCCTTCGGATCAAGATTAGAACGTATTGCTTTGTGGCGCCTACTAACGCGGAGGTTCGTCCCACTTCCTAGTAGTATCTTCGATTCTCGCTACTTCAATTGTTGCTGATTCAAGTCTGCCCTTGCTTGTCAGCCGAATTCGTACGCCCAACCGGCCCGCCAGCGTTTCTAGCGAATCCATAACCGCTCCCTTGAGCGAGATGGTGGCGCCCGTGTGGATTTCCAGCAATACATCTAGCGCGGTTTGCGTGCCGTGCGCGGCGATCATAGAGACGGCTCCGGATGCCTCGTTGTAGGACCATCGGGCGACCACTCTCTCGAGAAATGAAAGCGGCAGAAGATGCTGTCTTTCACGCAACGTCGTCAGTGCATGCCCAACGTGTGCTGCCGTGTCAGAATCTAGAGATCGATATCGTTCAAACCAAGCACTTGCTTCAATCTCCGCTCGATCGCCGACAACGCGTCCTGGGATCCAAATCGCGCCAATCCCTCGGCCAAGTTTAGCCCGTCGACCGGTTCATAGTCTTCCATGGCTGTCCACTTCTCGAGCAGCGGCAGGAAGAGGTCAGCGCCCTGGTGCAGCGGCGCAGCATCGATCACTCCTCCCTCGAACATGTCCATTTGAAAAAGGGCTGTCATTCCAAGCACGATGCTGCTGGTCAATCCCGCCCTATCCGATGGAGAGGAAGTGCGTTCCTTGAGGCGTCGCATCGTCCCGCTTAAGATAGACAGGTACTCGCCTCGCCTTGGAGATCTTGATCTTCTGCGAGGCTGTACGTAGATCGATACTACTGGTGCTGTTGAGAACGTTGCCGGCCTGGCTGCCGGCCGTCGAAGGAAAACCGCACCCACTCGCATCGAGCGGAACGGTCCGTCGATCGCGGCACCGATCTCATCTCGTCATTGGCCTCTCTCCAGAAGCTCCTCAAAAAGACTGTCGCTGCTCGGCTGCGGCTGGATGCGACCGTCTGAGCTGCACCAGACGGAAATGTCTGTTGTCCCAGAACGGCGTGCTCGACCATCTCCCATCCAACGGGAGTAGTGTCCCAGGGCTCGGCCCCCGTCCGCGAACCGCGCCACCTCCATCAGCCGCTCAGCGGCGCCTCCATGACGAGGCTGGAAAAACAGAGTGAGGATTTGGGGGGAGTTTCTGCCATGACGATCTCTGCGAACAGCTTTGCGTCGACACCGCAGCAGCCGGTTGGACTGGCCTCTTCGATCCACGAGAAACGTAAGGTTTGGGCGGCGCCTCATCGCCTCATCGCCTCACGCCCGCTGCTTGTCTCGCCGGCGAGAATTGATCTGCGCCATCAGGATCGGACCAAGCGAAAATTCGCCGACCTCGGCTTTTCGCGTCAGACCGCGCAAATAACCGCCGGCGGAATTGATCGCCGTCCCGCGCTGCAGGATGCACGCGACGACAATGGCTGCGGGCACCTCGCCCATGACTTTTTGCGCCTCCTCCCAGGCGCTCGGGCTGATGCCCAGCATCGATCGCACAACGGCCGCGTTAGCGAGGAAATCGCGCCAGTTCGAAACCCCACCCTTCGCATAATCGACGATGTCGGGACACGCACTCAGGACCATTCCCAACGGATAGGCCCCCTCCCCGACTCGCGACGGTTGAGGTTTAGGCTCAGCTCCCGCCGCCCTGCCTTCTCGGAAGACAGGTTCAAGATCAATTGGGGTATCTGGATTTGAAGTCTGTATGTGGCGCTCAGGGTGGGACTCATTGGCGCTCGGATTCTTGGATTTGATGTGTTCTTCCAGAAGATTGAGCACGTCGTCGGCAAGCTGAGACAACTCGTCGGCGATCGGCTCGAGCTGCTGGCGCGTTGCCGTGCGCGGAATCTGGTCGACGATCGCGCGGAAGGCGGCGTGCACAACCTGCCAATCGGCAGGCCCCTGCCCTCCCCTTCGCGTCGGAACGGCTTCCTCGATGCCAGTTGCAATCATCTTCGCAATGTCGCGCCGGCACAGCGTGATGCGCTCTCGTACGAGCTTGAGTGCGCGGGCCTCGGCTTCGATATCGGCTGCCAGGCTCTCGAACTCCTCCGAGCGCACGACCAGCGGCGACAGATCGAAGCCGAAGGCGAGCTCGATGTCGCCGGCATTGTCCTTCCGCGCATACCGCTTGCCATTGGGACTGTCGCGCCGAACGATCAGGCCCGCGTCGACCAGCACGGAGAGGTGACGTCGCAGCGTTGACGCTGGCATGCCGTGCGCCCGCCGACTGAGTTGATGATTGGACGGGAAAACAATCAGATCGCCTGCCCCCGTCAGTGCGGTCTCGGGATGGAACGTTAAGAGCGCGTTCAAGACCGAGAGCGAGCGTTCCGACACGCCAAGGCGCGGCCGTGCCGTGCAGATGGCGTGGAAGATCTTCCACTTATGGACGATCTTTTCGGGCGGACGTTCGGTTGCGACCATCTGGCTTGCCACATGGGCAAGCGTCAGCGATCGCCGCCCAAAGGGCGTCGTTGGGGAGTGTGACTGCATGTCTTTGCCTCATGCGGGCAAAGAAAATCCGCTCACCAAAACGGTGCCGTCGCTAAAGACGCTTGACTGCGATTCGTGAAAGTGATTCTCTGTCAGTCGCCAAACGTGACGAGAGAAGGCTTTCGGACGGAGACGTTCCGGGGGCCTTTTTTCTTTTCCGCTATGCTCCTACGGTGAGAGGACGGAAACGCGGGTACGCATCGCGCCGCCCGACCGTGTGGGGTCCAGGCAGCGCCATATTCAAAGCGGCAAGACGCCCGATGTCACTCATCGGTGCCTCCATCGAGAAATGCCCGGTAGAGTTCCGGCAGCCGCGAAATAACAAAGTCTCCAAACGCAGGCGCGGCCTTTTCATCTACAGCTAGCGTGATGCGATCTGCGCGACGTTCAATCTTCACGATCTTTTTGCCTCCGTCGTCCGCCCAGGTTGTCGGCCGTGCAACTTTGGGCTTGCGGGGCGCCAGCGCGGCGATAGTTATCGCGAACCGTTCATCGGAAGTAGCGCGCACAAACCGATCGCTGGCAACGCTGTCGGCCAATACCTTTTGGTCGTGGCGGCCTACAAGCCGCTCCGCCAACTCCATCCAGCGCCGGCGGCCGGTTTTTGGCGCTGGTCCGATTGCATCGAGTAGGCTCCGGGGAAGGGCCCGCGCGACCGTGATGAGGCGGGAGAGCTCCGTCTTGTCGACGCTGAGCGCCGCCATGATGATCTCGCGCTTGAATCCACGATCCTCGAGCGCGGCGGCGTAAGTTGCCCGCTCAATAAAGGACAGATCCTCCCGCTCACCATTCTCCTTGCCTTGTGCCACCACCAGGTCTTCGTCGCTAAGGTCGCGGACCACGGCCCGCGCAGGGCGGCCAAGTTCGGCGAGCGCACGAACGCGACGATGGCCATAGGCAATCTGAAACCGGCCCGGGCTGGACGGATGCGGGCGAAGGAGGATGGGAACCAACTGCCCATTGGCGCGGATCGATTCAACGAGGGCAGAGTGCTTCTCGTCCACGCTCGTCATACGATCGGGAACGATCGAGGCGTCGATCAAATCTGGGGCGATCTCGACGACGGTTTGACCGGTGGTGAGTTGCTCGGTCAAGGCCTTGGCGGCATCGCGCTCCGCGGACAGCATCTCGAGTGAACGGCTCATGGCGCCGACCGCTCCGCGCGACCCAAGTGTTGGCTGGGTTGGTCTGCGATTGTCGCTGGGCTCACCTGACGAGGGTTCGTTGACCGCGGTCAACTTGTCATCAATGAGGTCCGCAAGCAGGTTTTTTCGACCCATTAGGCCCTCCCCCACGCAGCCTGGATGAGGCTTTGGATTTCACCATTGACGCTGTCCAGCGATTCCATCGCGCGGTCGTAGGTAGCCCGTGTGAACTGATCGCGGCTGACCTCATAGAGCGTCTGCTTCGTGATGCCCGCGTCCGAGATCGCCGTACTTTTCAGCATCATGTTCGTGACCATGCGGTCGCCAAACAGCGAGCGCATAAAGCCGACCATTTGGGCCTGCGGTCCATCGCCGGGCTCATAACGCGTGACGAGATAGCGCATCCAATCGTAATTCATGTTGCCGCCTGCTTTGGCCACGACGGCAAGGAGGTCGGATGTCATGATTAGAAATTGGCACATCGACATGACATCGAGCATTTGCGGATGCACAGGGATCAGAATTGCCGTTGCTGCGCAGAGCGCAGAAAGCGTGAGAAATCCGAGTTGAGGCGGACAATCGATCACGACAATATCGTAGCGCTCCTGAACCGTGGCGAGGGCACGGGCAACGCGGGCGAAGAACAGCGGGTCACCCGACTGGCGCGCAGCTAGCGCTTTCGGGGTTTCATGTTCGAATTCCATCAGTTCGATGTTGCCGGGAACGATGTCGAGCCCCGAAAAGTAAGTCTGCCGAATGATCTCATTCAGTTCGCGACGCGCATCGTCGTAGCGGATGGCGCCGTACAGAGTTCCGTTTTCCTCGACATCAAACTCGGGCTGATAGCCGTGCAGCGCGGAGAGCGAGGCCTGCGGATCCAGATCGATCGCGAGCACTCGATAGCCCTGTAGCGTGAGATGTTGGGCGAGATGCGCGGCGGTGGTGGTCTTACCGGACCCTCCCTTGAAATTAACGACGCCAATGACTTGCAACTGTTCGCCCGCGACGCGATACGGTCGGTATCGGCGCGCACCCTTGCCGGATTCATCGAGATAAGCACGAAGACTTTGAATATCGTCGAATGTGTACGACCTTCGACCCGATGGGCTGGTGTCCGGCTGAGGACCCCTGCCCTCCAGCGACAATTGGCGGAGGTAGCCGTCATTAATGCCGACGAGCTTAGCGACTTCGCCAGATGTAAAGCGGCGCAGATGCTTGCGTGCTTTTGGCGGGAACAGCTTCGTTCGGTGGGCGTGCAGCTTCGCCGACAGTTCCCGCGCGTCTGCCGCGATCGTGTCGTGGATCGCCTGCGGCGCGCCAGGCGTGATTGACGCCATCGCTTGTTGGTCGTTCAGGGCCACGGCTTTCTCGCGTAGTTACGAATTTCGGGTACACGGCATGCGCAAAGCGTGGCTATTACGCCCGATTCTGGCCGGTCTCGCAACAGTTAAAGGGTAAACCAATCCTTAACGGTCCGACTCGGCCCACGGGTGGTCTAAAGTTGACCGCGGTCAACTCTCAGCACGTAGCCTGCGCGGCTGCTGCGTTCCGAAGGCGCCGCCTCTTAAACAGAAGTTGACCGCGGTCAACTTACTCCAGTCGTCCCGACGCAGTTCCCACAATCGACTCGCGCTCGAACTCTAGCACCGCCCCATTCGGATCAAAATTCAGCGTTGGGCCCTGGCGCGCTCCGCTCAGCCGCAACCGAACATCCGCTGCGGGGCGCTAGACCGTGCAGACGCGAAGGATGGCAGGTCGGAAGGATGGCAGGTCGAGAGTCCCGCGACCCGTTACGAGCAAGTCGTCCAGCGCATCACCAGATGCGGGCGCTTGCGTTTGCACCGACTCGTGGCGTGCTGCCTTGGAATGGCGAGCCGACCCGGCGAGCGCTGCAGCGAGGGAAAGTGCCCTCTTTCACCGCCGGCGCGCTCCCAGCCGCCGTTCCACCCTCGAAGCATGATCATCGGCTGCGAACATGTCGCGCTCGCACAGCACGACCGCGACGTCAGCCCGCATACCGTGACGATCAAGGGCTTTGGCGGACAGTCGGCTCCCAAGCGGCTCAACACCCCGGAAGCAGTGCACCTCGCGCGGCAGGCGTTCGAGCTTGGGCACGGGGTTGAGGACCTGTTATCCCTCGCGGGTGTCCTATGCGGATCATCCGCCGTGCCATCCCGGGTTGCTTGGTCCCACGCGACTGGCGGGACTAAGACAGCAGCAGGGATGGAGGAGGGCACCGCGGCGCGACGGGCAAGAGGTAGACCGGAGCCGGTCGGGCGATCAGTGTCGCCGAAGCCGGTCTCGGCCAATCCAGTTCGGAAGGAACGGCATCTCTTCTCTTTCGCGGAACGGGCCACACCGCGGATCAACGACGGTGCAGCCCATTCCCGCTCGCAGCCGAGGGCGAATGCGGATGTGTCGGCGGAGGCTTCCAGTTTACGCTGTTCCTTGGCGCCTTCCGCCACCACCGAGGTCGCACCGCGCCGAGGGTTTGCCCGCGCGGGTCTCGCACCGGTTGTCTTGAAACCACGCAGGCGCGGGCGCGGGCCAACGAGGCTGTTGTCGCCCGGGACGGATCGAAGTCAGCTAGGACGACATCGATAGAAGCAAAGCGCCGGCGCGCCGCGTGTCCGGAGACAGAAAGGGCAGGGTAGGGGAGCGGAAAGGATGGAGGAATAGGGGAGGCGTTTATCAGCCGTTAACCATAAAGTTCCAGTCAGCACCACAAAGAGCCGCACGTCGACCTGAGCGCCCCCTTCGCTGGAATGCCAGCGGCCTTGGCGGTCCTACTAACGGGGGCCCGCTCCCGTATTCCCTGTATCGGACCCGCTTCGGACCTAGGGATGGTTGCGTCTAGAGGAGCATGCCATAGCCTTGCATATCGTAACTGCCCAGGTGGCCGTTTGTATTCTCTTGACTGACCACATGTGTTTGTGAGTCAAGGTATGGGTGACGCCGCCAAATTCCTCATTGTCTGTGGATGCCCTGCTGGCCCTGATTGGGGAGTTGCAGGAGCGCAACCTGATGTTGGAGCAGCAGAACGCATTGCTGACGGTGCGTGTGGCCGATCTGGAGCGTCGGCTTGGTCTGGATAGCTCCAATAGCAGCAAGCCGCCTTCGAGCGATGGACCGGGCCAGGCTTCTCGCCGGACACAGAGCCTGCGTGAGCGAGGGTTGAAGAAGCCCGGCGGCCAGCCCGGCCATGCAGGCAAACACTTGAAGCGGTCCGAACGGGTCGATCATACGATCATGCATCGCCCTGTCAGATGCGGGCGCTGCCGAATGGCGCTGGAGGGTGAACTGCTGGAACTTGTCGGCAGCCGTCAGGTGTTCGATCTGCCGGCGCCGGCGCCGCTGCTCGTCACGGAGCATCAGCTCTATCGTTGCAAATGCAGCGGCTGTGGCGCGGTCACGACAGGATCGTTTCCACCCGAGGTAAGGGCGCCGGCGCAATATGGCGTCCGGTTGGCCGCTGTGGTGACCTATCTGTCGGCGGGACAGTTTCTGCCTGAAGATCGGCTCGGGCAAATCCTCTCCGATCTGTTTGGCGTGACCATCTCGGCCGGCACGATCGGACAAATGATCGCCCGGGCTGCCAGCCGGACGCAGGATTTCGCTGCGGCAGTCTGCGAGCAAATCCGCCGGGCACCGGTCAAGCATTTGGATGAGACCGGGTTTTGGGTGGGCGCCACGCCGCAATGGCTGCATGTCGCGGGCACCGCCGGGATCAATGGGCTGGTGCATTATCGCGTCTCACCCAGGCGCGGCGAGGTGCTGACGCAAGCGGCGCATATCGTTGTGCACGACCATTGGACATCCTATTTTCAGATGTCCGGTGTCACGCATGCGCTGTGCAATGCGCATCACCTGCGCGAGTTGACGGCGCTGGTGGACATCGATGGCGAGGCCTGGGCCCGGCGCATGCGCGGGTTGCTCCGCTGCCTGTGCCACGAGGTCAATCTGGCGTCAGAGCATCCAACCGATCAGACAGGCGCGCTGCGTCCCAGCAGAATCCGCGCCGCCGAGCGACTTTATGACCGCATTATCCGCGCCGGTATCGCCTGGCACGAGGCGCTACCCGCGCTGCCTCGCGACATCAAGCGCGGGCGGATCAGACGGCGCACGGGCCATAATCTCCTGTTGCGCCTCAAGTTACATAAAGAGGCGGTGCTGCTGTTTCTGCACAACTCGGCGGTGCCGTTTACCAACAACGAGGCCGAGCGCGATGCTCGGATGATGAAATTGCGGCAGAAGATCTCTGCCGGCTTCCGCACCTCACAAGGCGCAGACAATTTCGCCACGCTTCGCACCCTGATCGGTACCGCTCGAAAGCGCGGATGGAACATGCTCGAAACATTGTCCCGATGCCCCACACAACTCATCCACAAACTCAGCGTCGCCTAACCGAGCAAACGGACCTGGGCAGTTACTGCATATCGAGAATTCACAGACCGAGGCGATGGCGCGGGAATTGACGGTGGTGGAAAAAGGTCCGCTCACCCGAACAGTGCACCGGCACGCGCTCATGTGCTCGAGATCGAGCCGACGTCGTTTTTCCTCGACCGCGGCGACCAGTTCTGCCCGGATCTGCGCCAAAGGGGGCAACTCCTCGGCGGACAGCCCACCAAACGATTTCGCGACGGTCTGTATGAGGAGCTATTCATCGGCGCATCGCCCTTCATCGCGCTCATCAGCGACTGAGACGAGGCACGCGAGCTTTGGGCTCGCCTGCAGGAAATCGGAACGCGTCTGACGTCGCCGCAGGCCGTGGGGAGCGGTTGCCGTGGCGCCGGTACTAATCTTCGGGCAGCGCCACCGCGGAGGTGCTCGAAGATCAGCTAGCTGATGCTCTTGCCGCAGTCCCGGTGCAGCCTGAGACGGCACGGCTCGCTCGATGCCCTTGTGCCTTGGGCAAGGGCGGTCCGGCGAGCGCCAATTTCCGGGGCGTGTTTTTACCTACGCTTCACCTTGCGTTCCGCGTAGCCCGATTTTGGAGGGCGGCGCAACAAATGCTTTGCCGGGCAGGGCACAGTCACCAGGAAGGTGCGGCTGGTCCGGAATAGGGCAGGGGGTTGGCACGAGGGGCGATTTGTGGTTGATCTGACGCTTGGCGCTGGTGATTTACAGCGCTGCGCGTGCTGATCGCACTGCGGCGCCACCCTACCGATAAGGCGTGCTTATCGATAGCGAGAGGAGAGCGGGAACAGGCCTCGCTGTGACGGAACATAAAGGTGTATTAGGTTCCGTTTCGCCGTTTCCTCTTAAGGTTATCAAGGCCTTGTCTTCCGGCTACAAAATCGCCGATCCACTGCCTTGGGCTCAGCTCGCGGGGCCGCTTGCCGCGGCCGAGGATGCTGTCGCCCGCCTCGACGAGCGACTGGCCAAAAGCGCAATCCGTGACGGCGCGATCAGCCGAATGCACTTCGCCGACGCTTGCGCCACTCTGTGGCTTGATGGCGAACTTGTCCACCTCGATGACCTCGTGCTTCACGACGCCGGCATGGACATCCGCGCCCCTACACACGAGCTGACCCGGGCTCACGCCGTGCTGCGCGCCCGTCGGCGCATTGCCGACGCAAAGCCCAATTGGGCGCTGTCGGTTTCCGGACTGGCTGACCTTCGGGGCCGGGGTGAGCGAGAAGAGGTTGAGGAACGCCTCGGGCTCAACGAGGACGCAGAGCGGGACGCGGTGGGTGTCGACGGACCGCTTGGCGTCATGAACACCGATCTCCATCTAGCCGCCGCCTTCGCCGCGGTCGACGCCGCCAACGCCAAGGCGGAGCGCAGACTTGCCGACGAGCTTCGGTCGTGGCCAGAGCGGGACTCGCTTGTCTACGATCCGGACTGGGACGAGGACGGCCGCATCGATGACTGGCGCGCCGTCGTCGATGCGACCCGCAATTTGCCGCCGACTCTGGCGGCTGCAATCGCCGCGGATGCTTGGGACGCGATTGAACCACTCGAGCACACGCCTTGGCTAGGGTGCCTGCTCGCAGCTAGCGTGTTGCGCGACCGCGGCAAGACACGCTGCTATCTGTTATGCCTGCATGGCGGGCTGAAAAGCATCTCGCGTGAGCGTCGGCGGGCACGCGACGTCGCAGCGCGGCTGGTTGTGCAGCTCGAGGCGATGACGGCCGCCGCCGAGGCCGGCCTAAAGGACCACGACCGCTGGCTGATGACCAGAAACCTCCTCGCCCGAAAACTCGCCGGCCGGCGCGCCACTTCAAAACTGCCGGCGCTCCTCGACTACGTGCTGACCCGGCCGATCGTCTCGGCCGGCATGATCGCGGCGGAGCTTGGGATCACGCCCCGTGCGGCCCAAAACCTTGTCGCCGAACTCGACCTTCGCGAGACCACGGGCCGGGGACGCTATCGCGCGTGGGGCATCCTGTAGAGCGCGAGCCGCAAGCAACGTGAATTCCGTGCAAAGAGCGTAATGGGCGAGCATTCGTGCGCCGCAGAACATCAGTGAGGCAGCACGGAGAACGGGATCCCACAACGCGTCGATGGATCGCCGCTGCCGCAGGTATTGAAAGAGTTGACGCGGATCCACACGCTGCTCGAGAAGCACTAGCGCGACATGCAGGACACCGAGTTTACGGTTGAGCAGGCAAGCTATAGATGCTTCGGACCCGCGGCGGCACATGCCGACTTCGTGGTGCTTCTTCGAGATCATGAAGGGCCTGCCGGTCACGATCGGGCTTCCGGGTACCCTTCATAAATTCCTGGCGAACACCGATGCGAGGTCGAGGGAGTGGCCGCACGACAATGGTGAGACAGTGGGAAACACAGCGAGTCCCTTATGATACGGGCGTGCAGGGCTTCTCACCACTCACGTTGACCGGATGTTTATCGTTACCATGAGCGGCGTTTACCAGTGCACGCGGTCGCTGCGTGGAACCACCTGTGTTCGCTTGCGTGCGCTGCACGCGCAACGTCGATTAACGCCCCAGCAACCTAAATTAGATACTCACGAGAAGACTCGAATCGCACGGATGTACTGCGGTTCGATTTTTCTGGCGTAAGCGTAGCGTGCGCGTAGCGACTTGTGTGTTTGCGTACCCGTCCGAAGGGCGCGCGGTTCGCGTCCTTCGGCACTGGTCGAGACCGGCAGTAGCACACCGCCTCTTCGCTGGCGCCTCAGCCGTTCGCGCGCCGCCGCTCGCAATCCCAATCGGTTCCAGGCCCGCGACGCTGCGCGCTCGCTGACGATTCAGCCGCTCGAACCGCTGAAGCAGGAAGCAGGCGGAAGCGCGCCAGAAACTCTGGAAGGCGATGCTGGTGGCCAGATCCGGCGCCCGAGATCGGCAAGTCGACGCACTACCACGCGTAGTGGGTGCGTCCGTCCTGGGTGGCCGAGATGAAGAAGATGACACGAGCGCCGTCCACACCTTCTACCGGCCTTGCGCCTGGGGCGACGGCAGCGAGGAACCAAACTGGGGCATCCCGCGCAGACCGCCGCACTCCCCCCGAACTCGCCGAGGAAGCGAAGAGCTCGGCCGAGATGGCGTGAGCGAACCGGGTAACCTTTCTTACGTCTCCCCGCTTGCGGGGAGACGTAAGATCGCTCTTGCGATGCGGGCGAGGGGGTGCAGGTCTTTCGACAGTCGAATACGTGGAGAGATGCCCCTCACCCCAGTCCTCTCGGCGCGAGCAAATCTCGTTGCGGCCCCGTAGGAACGGGGAGAGGGAGAAGACCTCCTCACGCCTCGATATCCAGCGCGCAGTCGAAATTCGGCGCCGAATGCGTCAGTGCGCCGGCTGAGGCGTAGTCCACGCCGGTCGCCGCGATGGCTGCGATCGAGTCCAGGGTGACACCGCCGGATGCCTCCAGTTTGAGGCGTCCCTCGTTGAGCCTCACGGCTTCGCGCAGCGTCGCAATGTCCATGTTGTCGAGCAGCACGGCGTCGGCAAGGCCGGTGTCGAGCACCTCGCGCAATTGCGTGAGCGTGTCGACCTCGATCTCGATCTTGACGAGATGGCCGGCATGGGCGCGGGCGCGCGCCAGCACGGGGCGGATGCCGCCGGCGACCGCGATGTGGTTGTCCTTGATCAGGATCGCGTCGTCGAGCCCGAAACGGTGATTGAAGCCGCCGCCGCAGCGTGCCGCGTATTTCTCCAAGGCGCGCAGCCCCGGCGTGGTCTTTCGCGTGCAGCAGATTCTCATCCGGGTGCCCTCGGTGCGCGCGACATAGTCCGCCGTGAGCGTCGCGACGCCCGACAGGGGCCGACGAAGTTGAGCGCGGTCCGCTCCGCCGTGAGAATGGCACGCGCCGGGCCTGAGATCGTCAGCACCTGCTGCCCGCGGGCGACGCGCGCGGCGTCGCGAACATGTGCGCGTATCTCGATGTCGGGCGAAAGCTTTTGCAAGGTGGCGAGCGCCAGTGGCAAGCCGGCGATCACGCCGGACTGCCGCGCGACCAGGATTGCTTGCGCCTTTGTTGCTTCGGGGATCGTCGCATGTGAGGTGATGTCGCCGGCGCGGCCGAGATCCTCATCGAGCGCGCGGTGCACGGCCTCGTCGAGCGCGAGCGGGGAGAGGAAGGCGTCGGGATAGAGCAGAGAGGTCGGCGTGATCATGGCAGACTCCGTCAGGCGATCATGGGTTCCGCGGTGCGCGGTGTCGGGCATTCGCTCAGGCTGTTCGCGACCTCGCGCACCGCTGCGAGCGTCGTCATCGTGCGTTGCGCGAGTGCGGGCACGTCCGCGGAATGGTCGGAGCGGAAATGCGCGCCGCGGCTCTCGCGCCGGTTCCAGGCCGACGCCGCCACGAGCAGGGCGGCCGTTGCCATGTTGCGGACCGCGATGCTCGCGGCCTCGCGTTCGAGCGCGGCGAAGCTGCGGACCGCTTCCGCGAGCCCGTCACCATCGCGGATCACGCCGACATGCGCGCTCATCAGCGTCCGCAGCCGCGTCACGGCCGCCGCATCCGGTGGACCGCCGCCCGGCGTCACCACGTCCGAAAGACGGGCGGGCGAGGGAATCGCGCGGCCGGCGATGTCCTCGGCAACGCGCGCGGCATAGACCACGGCCTCCAACAGCGAATTCGAGGCGAGGCGGTTGGCGCCATGTGCACCGGTGCACGACACCTCGCCGCAGGCCCAGAGCCCGTCGATCGAGCTGCGGCCGCGCGCATCCACCGCGATGCCGCCCATGTGGTAATGCGCGGCCGGCGCGATCGGGACGGCCTGCGTGGCGGGATCGATGCCGGCGGCAATGCAGCTGGCATGCACGGTCGGAAACGTTTCTGCAAAGCGTGCACCCAGCGCCTTCCGCGCATCCAGGTAGGCGCCGCGCCCGGCGGCGATCTCGGCGAATACGCCGCGGGCCACGATGTCGCGCGGCGCGAGCTCGGCGAGCGGATGGCGCGCCGTCATGAAACGCTCGCCACGGCCGTTGATCAGCGTCGCGCCTTCGCCGCGCAGCGCTTCCGTGGCGAGCGGCGCCGGATCACGGCCGGCCATGATTGCGGTGGGATGGAACTGCACGAATTCAGGATCGGCGATGTCAGCGCCGGCGCGCGCCGCGATCGCAAGGCCAGATCCGCTCGCCTCGCACGGATTGGTGGTGACGGCATAGAGATGGCCGATACCGCCAGTGGCGAGCACCACCGTACGCACGGGGAGCAGGATCGGCTCTGCGGCAAAATTGCCGGCTGCGCGCAATTGAAGGCCGGTGACGGCGCCGTCCTCGGTCAACAGCGCTTCGGCGATAAACCCTTCGATCAAGCGGATCGACGGCGTGCGACGCACCGCCTCGCTCAAGGCCGCGATGATCGCGGCGCCTGCGCCATCGCCGCGCACATGCACGATGCGCCGGGCCGAATGTGCGGCTTCGCGCCCGACGGCGAGCCTGCCTTCGAGATCGCGGTCGAATGGCACGCCATAGGCAAGCAGATCGTGGATTCGTGGCGCGGCCTCGCGCGCGATTCCGAGCGCTACCGCTTCATCGACGATGCCGGCGCCAACGGAGATCGTGTCCGCGGCGTGCGCTTCCGGCGTATCGCCTTCGGCCATTGCCGCCGCGATGCCGCCTTGCGCCCATGCGGACGATGCGCCCTGGCCGAGCGGCGCAGCCGAGATCAATGTCACGGGCCGCGGCGCGAGCTTGAGCGCGCAGAACAATCCGGCAAGGCCGCCGCCGACGATGACCACATCGTCGGCGGCGCCGGTGAGATCGTGGATGTTGTCTTGCATGGTCTGCTCTCAATTCCCCAGATTGATCATCCGCTCGACAGATCGCCGCGCGCGGTTTGCAAGGGCGGGATCGATCGTCACTTCCTCGCCGAGCGTCAACAGGCTCTCCAGAATGTTGGCTAGCGTGATGCGCTTCATGTGCGGGCAGATGTTGCAGGGGCGCAGCATTTCGACGTCAGGCAGCTCGGCCCGCACATTGTCGGCCATCGAGCATTCCGTGATCATCACCAGCCGCCGTGGCCGCCGCTCGCGCACCCAGTTGATCATGTGCGCGGTCGAACCCGTAAAGTCGGCCTCGGCCAGCACGTCAGGTGGGCATTCGGGATGAGCGATGATCTGCACGGAGGGGTCGGCCTCGCGGTAGCTGCGCAGCTCGGCCCCGGTGAAGCGCTCGTGCACCTCGCAGGCGCCCTTCCAGGCGATGATCTTCACGTCGGTCTTCGAGGCCACGTAAGTGGCGAGATAGCGGTCGGGCAGGAAGATCACGCTCGGCACGCCGAGGCTCTCGACCACCTGCACCGCGTTCGACGAGGTGCAGCAGATATCGACCTCGGCCTTCACCTCCGCGGAGGTGTTGACATAGGCAACGACAGGCACGCCGGGAAATTTTTCGCGAAGCAGGCGAACGTCGGCGCCGGTGATGCTGGCCGCGAGCGAGCAGCCGGCGCGGGTATCGGGGATCAGCACCGTCTTGTCCGGATTGAGCAGTTTTGACGTCTCCGCCATGAAGTGCACGCCGCACTGGACGATGATGCCGGCCTTCACCCTGGTGGCTTCGACCGCGAGCTGAAGCGAATCGCCGCCGATGTCGGCGACGCAGTGGAAGATCTCCGGCGCCTGGTAATTGTGGGCGAGGATCACTGCGCCCCGCGCCCGTTTCAGCTCGTTGATCGCCTTGATCGTCGGCGCCAGCAGCGGCCATTCGATCGGCGGGATCACATGTTTCACGCGCTCGTAAAGCGGCGCGGTGGCGCGCTCGACCTCCGGCGTCCATTGCAGCGACGGCATCGGCAATGCGGGCCTCGAGCCCGCTGGGACGGAACGCGGCGCAGCGGTGGTTTGGCCCTGCGGCCGGTTGGCAAAGTCGTCGGGGCCGTAAAGTCCAGAGATCGGCATGAAGCCTCCAGCACATATTAAATAAGCTCAATTTGAGTACATATGGAGCCTGAGAAACCCGGCCAGAGGCCGGGTTCGATTTCAGCAGCGCTCAAATATGCTCAATGAGTAAATTAGACCAGGACAACTAACACTACTCCAAGAGCTCCACGTTTGAATTTTTGGATCTCGACTGAACATGTAAGGGGCGACCAGGCTGCAAAGTGTGAAGTCGCATAACCCGTCGAGTAACACGCGCTCGTGGACGGCAACTGCGACCGAGACGCGACAGCGCAATGCGCTTGAATCCCGCGTTCAGGCCATCAATTTCGATGAATTTCACCGCAGCGCCTGTGCGAGGTTGCGCCCCAAAGCTGCTCAGTATGGAAGCCGTTTCGAAGCCGTTGCCCGGGATCCGGCAACAGACCTTCGAATTGGCGCTATCGAAGCGGGCGAAACGCCGCGCCGCTGCGCGAGATTACGGATCGAGATCTTCCTTTGAACGTGCATTTCGGTGAGATTACTAGCATTGGCAACTCAGCTAGGCGCGGCCGCCAACCGCTGGCCGAGATTCTCGTCGAAAAGCCAATAATCCGAATCACTCGTAATCGTTCTTAAATCGTGGGCGCAGTTGAGCGCGTGATGCTTGCACAGGATCGGGGCAACGAGCAGAGATCCTCTGTTGAAACCTTGTCAGTGCGAACGAGCTCTGAGGATCGGGCCTAACATCCGGTGGCGCCGCATTTGACCAAGCCAGCAACGCAAGTCGGGAACGACTCTGCTGACACTCAGCTGCTGGTGCGGCGATTAACGTTGGAGGTCCGATCCCTCAACATCTGTCTGGAGGATTTTCTTCAAGTCCGGGCCAAAGCACTCGGCATCACTGGACCACAATTGACAATCTTGATGGCAGTGACAGACCTAACGAGCGAGGGGGATGTTGCAGTCAGCACGATGGCAAAATTGCTGAAAGTTGACCCGTCCTTCATTACAATAAATTCCAAGGCGCTGGAGAAGGCCGGATTTCTGCGGCGCAAGCCCTGTATCAGGGATGGTCGGGTCGTCCACATGTCACTGACCGACAAGGCTTGTAAGCGCCTCGCGAACGTCGCTGCACAACAGAAGGAACTCGATCAATTTGTGTTCGGTGAGCTTGGCGTTGAGGAATTGACCAAACTGTCCAGCCGATTTGCAGCGCTCAGGCGACGGCTGGACGGTGCTCGTTTAAAAGCCGCCATGGATATTGGCGCGGTGACAACCCGAGGCAGGGGACGACTTCAGTCGACGAAGGGAAGCTCGTTGGATCGCTGATGGTTGCCTGGAATGCGAGGGTATCACGCACGTCCAGGCACCGTCATCATCAAGCGCCCATCGGCTCATCGCATTGCAATTCCGCCTCAGCGTTCGACGAGCGCCGATCTATCAGGTGCTCGGGTCCAACAGTTTTTTGCGACAACACGGTCACATCCGCTTCGTGAGACGTTGCAGCAGCAAGTAAGGGCGAACCTAACTGGCTCATGTCAAAGTCAATGAGCAGATTTGCCATCCCGGCCCATACGATGGTCGATCCTGGGCTCATGCCGCTTTTCTGGAAGTCCCGATCAAGATAGATTCGGTATGCGGCCCGAGCTCTACGCGTGGGGCGCAGAGTTCTGGACTGGCTTGACTCATCGCACGCGAACTTGGTTTCTAAGCGTCTCGGTGCGGCATATCAAAGCGCTTGCAGCTGGTGACGAACGCCTTTTTCGCCTCGGCATTCTCAAAGCAAAAATGTGCCCCCTCATCGGCGCGCTCAATCGACCAGTCGATTTTGGCAGCCCGTGCAATGCGCGATGCCTCTTCGCGCAAGACATCCAATTGCCTCCCATGGGCCCGAACGATCACACAATCTGGCATTTAGAACCCTCGCTAACCCGAATGTCCAGTTCACGATGTACGGCCGGGCTCACAGCGCCATTCATCCAGACCATGGCTCTTGCAGTCCTCGTGATATAGCTGACCTCGTCGAGGCAACACCATTACGCGCTTTGATGCAAGCCACGCCGAAACAGGTCCGGACCGATTGCACATAATTGGAAACAAGGCGGCAGTGATCTCTTCCGGACGCCTCCCCCCTTTCGAGCAAACCCGGATCGCCCCGCGTTAAGGTTTCTGAACGGCAAAACTATGAAGAGAGACGTTTTGTGTGTAGGATCGCTCGCACCGGGGCTGGACCGCATTTTTTCACGATAGGCATTTTGAACCCGGGAAGGCCGCCGGCAATATTGTCGGCGGCCTTTTTCAGCAATAACACGATTTGGGACTGGCCTACATGCGACGGCTTCGGTGCTTATCGCCGCAGCTCAGATTATTATGAATTAGCTGGCCAGCACAGCAGTGCCGCATGGGGGCGTTAATGCACGATTGGAAGAACGAACTTGACGCACTGGTCGCTGAAACGATGGCATTCACCAAATCGCTGAAGCTAGAGATCCAGCTGCCCCGGTCTCTGCCGAAGGAAGCCGTCGAGCGGGGTGACCTCAGCGCGTCAGAGTATGACAGCAGCGAACGCGAAGAGATCAAGAAGCGGGTCGAGAGCTTCAAAGCGCACCAAGAGCACTTCACGCGTGAGCGCGAGGAATATGCCAATTCCCAGCTGCGCCGGATCAGGCCGATCACGAGAGCCTAGACGAGCTTGAGCCCGCCGAAGCTTCCCTGCACGCTCAGCGGCACAAATTGAGGTGACAGTAGTGGACTGCACCCCTGGAATGAGACACGGTAATTGCGGTGACAGCGCGGTTGCCATGATGCGTTATCGTGCCTTGTTTTGCGCGAAGGCGGTTTCGAACTCAAGCGGCGATTGGTATCCGAGCGCCGAGTGCAGCCGGTCCTTGTTGTAGACCTCTGCAATAAAGCCATCGATGCGGCGGCGGGCGTCGCTGATGTCGGCGAAGGCCTTGCCGTTGATCTCTTCGGTCTTCAGCGTCTTCATGAAGCTCTCGGCCTTGGCGTTGTCGAAGGGATTGCCCGGCCTGCTCATGCTGATGGTGATGTCGCGATCGGCCAGTCGTTGGCGATAGGCGATGGAGGCGTATTGGGCGGATTCAAACGGTCGTCGCAACACCAATTGTTTTCACTCATGACAGTAATTCGTCAAGCGCTTCTGCCGGCGTTTTCCAGCCCAGTGTCTTTCTCGGTCGGGCATTGAGGGCCGCTGCTACAGCGGATATCTCGTCGGCGCTGTGGATGCTCAGGTCTGTGCCTTTCGGAAAGTACTGCCGCAGCAACCCGTTGGTGTTCTCGTTAGTGCCGCGCTGCCAAGGGCTTTGCGGGTCGCAGAAGTAGACCTGGATACCCGCATCGATCTTGAGGCGGTCGTGCTGAGCCATTTCGGCTCCTTGATCCCAAGTCAGCGTGCGACGTAGTTCTTCGGGCAAAGTGATGATGGTGCGCGAGATCGCGTCACGCACGGCTTCCGCCCCGTGTCCCGCAAGCGCAGGTCCGTTCTTCTTGCGCGGAGCTTCGCCATGACCCGCCAACCGGGGAAGGTGCAATAGCATTGTGAAACGCGTCGTGCGTTCGACCAACGTGCCGATCGCCGAGCTGCCAAGACCGAGGATGAGGTCTCCCTCCCAATGTCCCGGCACGGCTCGATCGGCCGCTTCAGCGGGGCGCTCACTGATCATGATCTCCGGCGAGACAAAGCCCTTGCCCCGCCTGCGTACGCGCCCCCTGGGCACGCGCAACACGCGGCCGGTTCGCAAGCAGGCGGTCAGTTCGCTGCGTAGTATACCGCGGCCCTGAACGAAGAGAGCCTGATAGATGGCTTCGTGGCTGATGCGCATCGTCTTGTCGTCCGGGAAGTCGATCGGCAAGCGTCGGGCAATCTGCTCAGGGCTCCATGCTTTGGCCCATCGTCGATCCTTTCGCCGGCCGTGCCGGCGGCCGTTCCACCGAACGGTGGGTCCAGCAATACAAGCTCCGCTCGGGGCTACGACCCTGCCGGCGAGTCTCTCCTCCACATAAGTCCGCAAGGCTGCGTTGGGCGCAAGCTTGGTCGGCTTGGGCCGGCGGGCAGATCGGTCTGCATGCCATTGGGCAGTTGTTGCCCGATAATCCAACCCGCCGCCGCGGGTGGCCGCGTTCCGCCGCAGTTCACGGGAGACCGTCGAAGCAGCCCGCCCCAAGCGGCGCCCAATCTCCCGTATGGAATGGCCCTGCACCTTTAGAAGGGCGATTTCCTCGCGTTCAGCCAATGAAAGGTAGCGCCCGGAGAGAGGCTTGGCCGAAGATCTGAACATCGATGGTGGCATGCCGCCTGCCTTTCGGAACAATCTGCTTCCGACAGGTTGCGATAATCCGGCCTCAAACGCAGCATCTTCGCTGCTCTGCCCTGTGGCAATCGCCTTCCAAAATCTATTCTGTTCATCGCGTCCTGCAGCAGAAGGCCGGCCTGGCGATGGCAATGGCGCTCGTCCTGACCGCCCCGAACGTCGACTTACAACTTTCATCGCAACCTCCAACTTCAGGGTGTTGCGACGACCGTTTGAATCCGCCTTGCACGCCGCGATCGGAGTGATGAATCAAGCTGCCGGGTTGCGGCTTTCGAGCACCAAGGGCTGTATCCAGCGCGGCGATGTCGAGCGAGGCGTCGAGCGTGTTCTCCAAAGCCCAGCCGACGGCCTTGCGCGAGAAGGCGTCGAGAATGACGGCAAGATAGACGAAGGCTCTGGCGAGATGCACATAGGTGATATCGGCGACCCAGATTTGATCCGGCGCTGACGGCACCAGGCCACGCACCAGATTGGGCACGATGAGAAAGGCCGAGGGCCGATCGGCAGGTGGCTTCAGGAACGGCGCCTTGCGCTGGGCCAGCAGATTGTCCTCGCGCATAAGCCGCTGAACCTTCTTGGCATTCACCACCATGCCCTGCCGCCGGAGGGTCGCGGTCACCCGCCTGTAGCCATAGAAGCGGTGCTTGAGGCAAATGCGCTGGATCAAGTCCCGCAACTCGCACTCACCTGCCTCATCGGCGCGTCCGGCCAAGTGTCGGTAATAGGTCGCGCGCGGCAGCCCCGCGAGCCTGCACAGGCGCTGCACATCGGCATGCGAACCGGCTGCTTCCAGCGTCATGGCTTCGATGACTTCGATGATGCGGATACGGTTTTGCCTTGCGCTGCCGGCCGCTCCAAGGCGCGCAAGGCTTTTCGAAAAAAATCGATGTCCATCTGCTGGCGACCCACCAGCCGTTCAAGCTCGGCGATGCGCACGTTCGCCTGGGCAAGTGCAGAGCGCTTCGTCTCCTCCGCCTGCAGCGGCTTGAGCTTGCGGGGGCCAGGCTTCGACCCGGGCTTGCGGTTCAACCCTTCAGGCCCGTGGGCCTTCCACGCCTTGATCCAGTCATGCAGGATCTTGCGAGGTATCCCGAGCTTGCGGGCCACAGGCAGAACGCCTTCGCCTCCCTCGGCACGCTTGATCGCCTTCAATTTGTACGCCGTCGGAAACCGACGGTTCTTTCCTCTTGCTGCCACAGGTCATCCTCGAAATGAGCCTGTCACCGCAATTACCGTGTCTCATTCCAGGGGTGCAGTCCAGTAGTGCGGCGATTTGTGCTTGATAAGCGCGCGGGTTTGCGGCTGTCCCAAATCGGCATATTGCCGTGCGCGGAGTTCTCAAGCTCGGATTGCCTATTCTCCAAACGCACGAACCCCCACCGCGCTTGAAAAATGCCTTCCATCCGCAAAACTTGCAGGAAAGCTGCTCCAAAACCCGAGTGCCTGCCGCTTAGACTTACTTTGAAACCGATCGGTCAAACCGTCTACTAAGCGTTTTGCCATTGATTAAGATCAAAGCGTCAATTCTACACTCTCTATCCTCTCAAGACTTCACGGAGGCTAGATCATGCGCAACCTTCTTTATATTGCTGTGCTTGCACTTCCCATGCTCGTCTGCTTTGGATCACCTTCGACCGCCGCTCCGCGGGCTCGTTCGTACATCCCCCCAGCTCGGCAGGACGTTTATTGCCTGCAGGGACGTACCTGGGGATATCCTGGCAATTGCCAGTTCTCAACCTACGATCAATGCATGGCCACCGCATCCGGCACCCTCGCATATTGCGGTCTGAATCCCATCTACGCGTTCCAGCGACAGGCAGGACAATCACGCTGATCTGCGATCGCCACGAGATCGTTGTCAATTCCTGGTCGAGATTGTCCCTTTTGCGGACCTCGACAACACCGACCAATATTCTTCCCAAGGCCAAGACCTTTGTTTTCAAGTTGCCCAAGACATATCCAAAAGACTTCAGTGCGTAACCTTATCTCGATGAGAGAGGAGCGATTTCCCGACCCTTAGACCAGCGTCAAACCTGTGCGTGGCCGGGCTCTATATTTCTGCATCGACGCGTGATCGTTTACGACCCGAGACCATAATTGCGTGCGATGGACATCGAGTACGACGTGAGCGCGAGGCAGTGCCGGCGATGAAGCTCGCCGCCGAAACCGATGGTGTAGCGCGCGGCCGCAGGCGACTGGGCCCTCGCGCCCCATGTAGACGACAACAAGCTAGATGAAGTGACACTGGGAAACGTTTGAGGGTAGCAGCTATAGCGCGACAATCTGGATGGGAAGCGCGCGACAATCAGGATGGCGAGTGGGTGTCGCGGCGAGGTGATGATTGCCGCGATGATTGTCGCGCGCAAGAGTTTTGTTCGCTCTGATTGTCGCGGAGCGTCAATCAGCGAGTGTTTTTGGTGTCGCGTGCGAGGATGGTCGCCCTGGACCACGCTTCCGCTCGAGCGCGGTGCGCCTGCGATAGCTTTCGACGTTCATCTCGACGATGGTGGCGTGGTGAACGAGGCGATCGATGGCGGCGAGCGTCATAGCAGGATCCGGGAAGACCCTGTTCCACTCTCCAAAGGGCTGATTGGCGGTGATCAGCATGGAACGCCGCTCGTAGCGAGCGCTGATGAGCTCGAACAGCACGCTGGTCTCGGCCTGGTCCTTGGTGACGTAGGCAAGATCATCGCAGATCAGGAGGTCGAAGCGATCGAGGCGGTTAATGGCGGCCTCGAGATTGAGCTCGCGCCGCGCCACCTGGAGCTTCTGGACGAGATCGGTGGTGCGGGTGAAGAGGACGCGCCATCCGTTCTCGATAAGGGCCAGGCCGATGGCTGCCGCCAAGTGACTCTTGCCGCCGCCGGGCGGGCCGAACAGCAGCAGATTGGCGCCCTTGCCGAGCCAACCATCGCCGGCGGCGAGCGCGGTCACCTGTGCCTTGGAGATCATCGGCACAGCCTCGAAGTCGAAGTTGTCGAAGGTCTTTCCAGCGGGCAGCCGCGCCTCGACGAGATGGCGCTCGACGCGGCGGCGGCCGCGTTCGGCGATCTCGTGCTCGGCAATGGTGGCGAGGAAGCGGGCCGCCGGCCAGCCTTCCTTGTCGGACTGCTCGGCAAATTGCGGCCACAGCACCTTGATGGCTGGCAGCCGCAACTCGTTGAGCAATAGATTGAGGCGCGCGGTGTCAATGGTGTTGGCCGTGCTCATGCGGCACCTCCGATCTCGCCGGCACCGATGAGGCACTCATAGGTGGCGAGCGGTGCGAGCTGCACCACGACGTGCGGCACGCAGGCCGGATCGGGAGAGAAGTAAGCGCGCAGCCGGTTGAGGTCGGGCAGTCGGCCGGCATCAAGCTCGGTCGCGAGCTGATCGGCGAGTTCGGCCTCGCAGCCGCGCTCATGGGCCAGTACGAGCAGATCGACCATGATCCGGCAGGCTTTCCTGTCCGGCAGCCGTTCGCGCAAGCAATCGAAGGTTCGGCGATAGGCATCGCGCGGGAACAGCCGATCACGGTAGACGAGATTGAGCAGCGCCATTGGCTTGCGCCGCAAGGAATGGATCACGTGCCGATAATCGACGACCTGGTCGTGCTTGCCGTTGGGATGCGGCCGCCCACGCGGCAGGGTGACGAGATGGGTGCCGCCGACGAACACGTCGAGACGATCGTCGTAAAGGCGCACCCGCAGTTGGTGCCCGATCAAACGCGACGGCACGGTGTAAAACACCTTGCGCAAGGTGAAGCCGCCGCTTGACGTCACGCGGACAATCACCTCCTCGTAGTCCGAGGTGCGGCGATCTGGCAACGCCTGCAGGGTGGCGCGCTCGTGGTCGATCCGCTTGGCGTTGCGGGCATTGCGGCGGCTGACGATCTCGTCGATGAAGCCGCGATAGGCGGCGAGATCATCGAAGTCGGCAGTGCCGCGCAACAGCAGCGCATCGGCGATCGTCCGCTTGAGATGGCCATGCGAGCTTTCGATCGCCCCGTTCTCGTGGGCGATGCCGCGATTGTTGCGGGAAGGCCGCATGCCGTAGTGGGCGCAGAGGTCCTCGTACCGCCTGGTCAGATCGTCCCTCGCATTGCGATCGAGATTGCAGAAGGCGGCCGACAGGCTGTCGGTCCGATGCTCCCGCGGTGCCCCACCGAGCGACCATAGGGCATTCTGCAGCCCTTCGGCCAATGCGACGAAGCTCTCGCCACCGAGCACGACATGGGCGTGTTCAAACCCGCAATAGGCCAACCGGAAGTGATACAGGCGATGATCGAGCGGCACGCCAGCGATGGCGACCCCAAGCTCGCCCATATCGGTGAAGTCGGACAGGCCGACCTGGCCCACTTCGTGGGTCTGGCGGAAGATGACCTCCTGCTCCTCGCCGTGGATCGCCCGCCAGGCGCGGATCCGGCGCTCGAGCGTGCGGCGGATTCCAGCCCCCAGCTCAGGATGGCGTCGGAGCATCTCCTCGAAGATGGCCACGGGCCGCACGCCGGGAGCCGCCTTCAGCATCGGCACGACCTCCAGGCCGAAGACGTTGGCCAAGGGATCCGGCCGGCGCCTTTGCCGCGGTGACTTCTTTTGCGACGGAAGGCGCAGATCCTTCTCGAGCCGATAAGCGGTCGACGAACTGAACGACGCCTTCGCGGCCGCCTCTGGCGGCGAATTGGTTTGACGGAACTTCATGTAGAGCCTCATCTGGTGATCGGTGACATGGCAGCCTGGCAACGGGTGATTCCTCTTTGGCGAGAAGAACCATCCATCACCGGCCAGCCGCGATCACCAGACGGCGCGGTCCGGTCGGATCGCGCCGTCGCCGGGCTCGTAACTCCGGTCGGGCTACGCCCTCCCTGCGTCACGAGCCCGGCGAAGCTCTCTCATCCTGATTGACGCTGCACTTCCATCCTGATTGCCGCGCCGCAAGCAGCATTGGGCAGTGCAGGACGAGTTAAAACCTGCCTTGTTTATTACGCAGAAAATGCCCAAGAGCGGGGCCGGCCGCAGCGTGCGCGGTGCCGGTGTCGCTGCGACAGTCGCCGGATCATTGCTTCCCGCGTGCCAGCAACGTCCAGACCGGTGACGTGCCGTCCCAGCGCCGAAGCCGCCCGTAGAACCTCACTCGAACCCCGGCCTCTTTCAACCGCTCGACCACGAGATGCAGTGCGATCACGTCGCCCTCGGCCAGCTCCACGCAACCGCGCTTGCCAGACCACACCGCGCCCGGGAAGCGAAACAGGTTGTACTTCAGCCATCGGCCGCCGCGCTCGGATAGCGGTTCTAGGTCTACTTGTGCGCCGTTCCCAGGCCGCAGGCCGACATCCGGCCGACGGAGCAAATTCGCGATCCAACCCACTAAACTCGGCTCCTAAATCGAGGCAGTCTTTCGGTACAGTCGCAGTAGAAGTGCACAGGCCATGTTAACGAGGCAAGCCAAATGACACGAGAGATGCTCCGCCGTTCTCGGGAGCAGATCGCGGCGGCGAAGGCACTGCTTCAGCACAAGGTCCGAATAACTGGCACCCTGAGCTTCCAGAACAATAGAAACCTGGCGTTGAGCGGAATGGCGAAACAAGAAGCCAACTAGCTGCCGATCTGTGCAGCTGCAACAAGGCTATGGTCTTTATGGACGCAGTTCGTCGGACGGACTTGCGTGCGTCGGTTCGTGTACGATAGCTGAAGCGAGGAGCGCAACGACGTTGGTGGTGAGCTCCTAGTCAGTGTTTCTGACGGCCTCAGCCAGCATGGAGTAGAGCTGCTGCTTGCTGAATTCCTTGGGCTGTTGCCTCTCCGCTGTGTTCCGCGACACCTTCCGTGCCACTGGACGAGCGCAGGCTGCCGACGACGTCGGCCTCAGCTTCGGGGACGGCCTTATCTTGGGCGTTGCTGTGGGCGGCTTGTGGCCGCGCTTCAGGCCCAGACGGGTCAGCATGCCGCAGACCGCGTTACGACTGCACCCGAGACGACGCGCTATCTGCGCCGCGCTCTGTCCTGCGGACCAGAGCCTATTGAGGAGCGCTATGTCATTCGCATGCCAGCCCATGACAAATATTATACCCCTGGCTGCCGAACACGCTAGTCTAGTCGTCGTCCGGCTCGCGCACGACCGGCGGTTCGTCAGCGTCATCTTCCTCTTCGTCGTCTTCCTCTTCGTCGTCTTCGTCCACCTCGTCTTCATCGGGATCTCTTGGCGGCATTGCGGTGCCCATAAGCACAAGCGGTGTCCAGTAGATCGCGGTGGTGGAAAATGCTTCGAAGGTATGTTGCTTCATGGGGCTGCTACTCCTCGAAAACACGCGTAGTCGCATATTCATGGCGGACGGCACGCGCGTCTGCGAGGGTGAAACCAACAGAAGTTATTACCCGTTGATCCAAGTGCTACGTGATGCTTGTTGTATGACAGGCGTTCCTCGAGCCCAGCCGCCTTCAGGGCGGTTGCAATCTTGTCCAGGACGGCCAATGAAGCAAAGTCGCGCTTCTTCTCCCAATACTTCCGTATCCGTTCGTTCAGCCTCCTCCGAAGTATGTACTTCAGGCGTCTATTCGGTAACATCCAACACAGTGACGCCATGAAGAACCACGTTGCTTTCGTCCAGCTTAAAAGCTCCGAGCTGCACTGCGATCATCGGCACTGAACGATTGAGGACCCGTAGCACGTTGAAAAACGGCTCGTGATTCACTCTGCGACAATTACGGCTCTGTGTTCTGACCCGGGACGACGCTGCCGCTCAACACCCCAATATTCGATGGTGCGGATAATGTGACTCTCGTCCAACGCTCCCAGCATTACCTCTTCTTCGTAGAAGGTGTCCGCTTCCTCCGAGTACATCAGGAAGTCGCTCTTGCCGCCATGCGGCTGACGGCGCTCTCGCGCGAGACTTCAAGCTCGCCCAGACCAAGTATGCTGGTATCGTTCAATATCTGAGTCTGGAGCCACTTCTCGACCAACCCAGCTGCGCGAAGTTCAACCGCTTCAATGTTTTTCAGCGCGAAACCCATTCCTGAGCTGCACCCCGGTTCCGAAGACGCGGGGTGTTTATGGGCATGCTCGGCGACTTTGGCCCTGCGACATGTCGGCAGCCTGCCAGGCCGGCAACTCACAATATTCGAATGTCAACTCGGCGGCGAGACCGGCCGTCTATTCAGGATCGCGCGCTCATTGTCGTTCGTCGTTGCACCTCGGAACACAGCAACAAATCGATCGCCTTGCCAAAGCTCAACGTCGTGCTCGGCATGCATTTGCTCGGCTCGACGCCGCGCCGCCTGCTCGTCAATGCAGTCGAGCTTCGCCACGCAGATCACTTGCCGGCTGCTGTCCACCACGAATGCTTTGTACCGCATTCCGCAATCCGATCCCAACGGGACCGTCATCGTAATCGAATGTCCGTCTAGGGCGGCGGGCAAACTAAGTGTGGGCGGGCGGAACCTTTGTACGTGTGGCAATTCGGCTATACTTGAAATTCATCGATCGCGCAGCGGCGCGCGTACGTGCCTAGGCTATTGCGCTAGCTCACTGGCGTAATCTCACTGCGTGCCGAAGCGTGCGGTTCGAGCTTAGGATTGAGAAGCCACCAAGCATCATCAGCAGCACACCTGACCAAGTTGCCGTCCAGCTGCGTGCCTCGTCGTGCGCCTCTGCAACGCGCGCGCCCATTGGCATAGCTGGAGGTGAGCCGGCGGGCGCGAGGAGCTGCTCAACGTTAACTTGGCCGGGCACGGAGTGCTCAGGCGTAGGCGGCCGGCTGTGAAGATCGGTGGGTACCGCTGAGGTCATGGTGGTGCCCATATCGAGCACGGAAGCGGCATCAGCCACCTTGATTTCGGCTGCAGGCGGCTGGGAGGGCTCGGCCGGTGCGGAGCGTAGCAACTCCGCGCGCGCATCAACCACCGCGCTCTTCCTGGGCCGCGCACTCCCGTTCTCGTCCAAACTGGCGGTGCGATCTTCGGCACCGCGATGACGAACTGTCTTCTTCACCTTCGCCATACCCTCGGTCAGGAACCAGCATTTACGGTGACCGTCGAACCGATAGACCCAATGCGCCCCGTCCGCGGTCGTGTTGCCGGGTCGCGGCAAGCATTGCGCTTGCGCCAAAGAGGTTGCCGCGGGCTCGCGCGGAGCGCCATTGAACAAGTCGGCAAAAGGGTCGGAGACCGCAGGTGTCGCCGCAAGACCTCCAACAAGAACCAAACCGGCGAAGCAAACTCGCAAATAACCGGACATCGAAAACTCCCGGTGTTGCGCCCCTCACCGGGACCACCCTTCGCGGCCACTTAGGCTGCCATGCGGCTCAACTCTGGCGGCGCCATGGATTCATTGTGGGTCTGAAACGAGATCTGGGTCCGAATTGAAAACCAGTGCTGCAGCCGAGTTCGCCAACCGTTGGGGAGGTTTTGCTCCCGCCCGAGGGAGCGGCACAAGTCGGGAACTCGGATCGGCCGCGAATGCGGAAGCTGTTCCGTCGCCCATCATTAAACCGGCCTCAGTGTTTGCGTGCTGGGGCCATCGCATTTCCATGTGCGACTTGGCTACCATTCTGGATCGTCGAAGCCGCCATAGTCTCGAACGACGTACTCCCGGGTGAAGCGCTCGACCGGACGCCAGCGCTCGTGAATGACTATGGTTGCTGTCGGCGGCCTGCAATAATCAGGATTGATGACGATGGTCCGGGACGGGGAGTAGGATTAGCGGGAATGAACGCGCCCAGCAAAAGCCCCCTGGCATGCGATGGCGGCCGAGGCACGCGCCGCGGAGAGGGGCAGCAGACCGGCAGCGGTGCTGGCTGCATAAGAAGCCGTCCTCCACCTTCTTCTTACGCACCGTAAACGGCCGCGCTGGTCGCTTGTTTCAAAAGGTAAAATTGAAACATGAACCGCAGGACCGCCGCCCACGGGCAGCCGAGGGGCCTGCGTTTGCGGTGTCGCAACCGGTTCTGGGAGGAACCTGATCCGACGAAAGGCCTGAGCGTAACGAGCATCGCAAGCTGATCGCCAGTGCGGTATCGGTGTTGCGAGCTCCGACGGAGGCGCACATGAAGCGCAGCTGGTGGATGTTGATCGCCGTCGCTGGGGCGGCGTTTGTGTTCTTCTCCATGCTGGCCATTCGGGAGCAGCGCGCCGGCTTCGATACGTTTGCCAAGCAAGGGCACCCGCAGGCCTCGATCTATATGATGATCCCGCCCACCGGGAGATCTGCGAGCGTAGTCCTACATGCGCAACGAGCGCTAACGTCGGGCTTGCTTCCTGCCGCGATCATAGGCCCCCGTCACAAATCTTTCCGCAAGCCTTGAAGATCGGGTGGCCGGACCTTCCTCTCCGCCGACTTCGCGCGGTACTCGACCTCGGCCAGCAGCTTCGGCCCGACCCGGAGGCCCTTTGGGCGATCCGCTTAGCGACGAAACGCGTGCCCCGTGAGCCTGCTTCCGTTTGGCATCCGTCCATGCGTTGCGAAAGTCGGCGTCGGCGACCATCATCGCGATGCTGCCCCGCCCATCCAGAACTTCAGATCCGATGCCACTCAGCCACTCCGAGAGACGGCGCAACCAATGCTCGGAAGAGACCTGCGGTTTGATAAACCTCAATCGTTCCGCCCAATCCAAGGCCTCAC
Organism: Bradyrhizobium sp. 192; assembly: GCF_023100965.1. NCBI lineage: Bacteria > Pseudomonadati > Pseudomonadota > Alphaproteobacteria > Hyphomicrobiales > Nitrobacteraceae > Bradyrhizobium > Bradyrhizobium sp. 192. The sequence continues at coordinate 248,300 of NZ_CP064691.1, read as the reverse complement.
CCGCAACGGGAACTTGCGTGAACAATGAGCAGCTTGACACCCCTTGTTCTGGAACAAACTGTCGCACGCAGACATTCTCCAACTCACGAAGTGAAGGAGAATAGGATGCGCAAGTACTTGTTTGCTGCGGCGATCGTGAGTGCAATCGCGACACCCGCAATCGCGGATGAAGTCGGTGTCGGCGTTCAGGCCGGTCCGGTCGGCGGAGGCGTCACAGTCGGAGAGTCTCACGAGCACCGCCCCGTTGATCGGGACCGCACAACGGTCGTCAGGGAGCCTGAGCACACGGAAAGTGACAGGACGACGGTCATTAAGAAAGAGAATGAGGACGGCAGCCGAGAGAAAACCGTCATTCATCACGACAACGACTAACAAATGTGCCCGGACCACCGTCCGGGCTTTTCTTTTGCCTTGCGACACAGAGACGTTCGTTTGCTTCGCTACTTCTTACTCGGATCGTCTGCGGGATTGACGTAAGTTATCCCGAGTGGCCCTTGGCCATGAATTTGAACAACGGGAGGACTACTTGTCCAACCATAGTGGTTCATTTTGGCAGGCGCTTCGGCGTATCCGCCCGCTGTTAGCTCGATCGCTTTCTTCTCATCGAGTTTGTCGCCCATTCCGATGTGAAAGTTGCCCGATATGACGGTAGCGCCTTCATCTGTTGGATGATTATGGGCGGGAATTTTATAACCGCTTGGCATTCTTAGGCGGAGAACGAACAGCCCTTCTTTGGACGGGTCGCCCGAGAGTACCGCGATGTCGGCCCCCTTCGGCAAGGTGGGTGGTGCTGCCTCCCATTTAAGCTCACCAGAGTTAATCGGCATTTTCATATCATCGGCAATGGCTGTGTTCACACCTGCCAGGACGAAAGCCGAAGCGAGCAAGCGACTGAGCATGATCTCCTCCATTTGGTGAGCGAGCATCGTGTGCCAGCGGTGAAGCAAGTCAACTGAAAGTTAGCCTGCCGCTGCCGCATTCTAACGATTGGAGGCCTTAGCAGATTTATGATCTCACCAAGAGTGACAGCTCCGCTGACCTTGGCTTGCCAACGCTCGGACGAAACATCGAAGAACTCGGCCCGTTGCATTTTCTCGTCGAAGCTTACTCAGCTACTGCTCCAACCCACGAGCCCATGTTTCAGCTTAACGCTGCGTGGGTTAACCACACCAAGCGAGCAGCCTCATTCTGGACCAACTGATCATGACCATTGGGCCGCTCTGCACCGGGAGCCGCCACGTGATTAGAATCGTCGTGCTTGGAGTGGCTTGCCTAGTTGGACTGGGCGCTATTGCTGCAGCCACGAAGAAATCCGGGCCGCCGCCAGCGGCCGATGTGGTCATGCCGATAGTAGCCGGTAACAAGGCTGATCGCCTGCCATTCACAATCAAACTGGATATGCCAGCTGCCGGTGAGCGCGCGGATGTTGCGTACCTCCAGCCTGGCGAAGAAGAGCAAGCTGATTTACCGCCATCCGCACCAAAGCAAGTCGCTCTTCCACCGCGTCGCGACTTTACGCCTCGTCATTGGCACGATCCCCATGACCTGAACGCCAGGGCCGCAAACAAAAGAGCCGACACCGCGAAAGGACCAAGAAAGGGCGCGGCTGATCAGCCTCTAAAGCAGGCTGAGGCTAAGCGGTGCCGTTCGGACGGGCTGGATCCCCTGTTAAGAAAGCTGAACTTATCGCCGCCGTGCGATTCATGATCCCACCTCTAGTCGCCCGCTGCGCAATGGTTCTAATCAATATTGATCTGGCGGCTCATTCGCCGTTAATGATTGATTCAGTTTGCAGCATGATCATTGGGGAGTGACAAGGGATGCGATCATGCGATTGCGCCAGGCGAATACCTTGGAAGAGATCGAGGCGAGGGTCGCTGAAGCCAGCGAAGACCCAATGGCGCGTGTGACGCTGAGCGCGCGGGATTTCTCGAGTGCCAGCCGAGAAGAGGTTCTTGCATTATTGAAAGCAGACGGCGATCGAAAGCGCACCAATTGGCTGGTCGCAGGCGCGGTGATCGCTGGTTTTGCGTTGGGATGGGCTGCCGGTTTTGGTCGGTACGGTCCTATAACTTTCGCGTCGCTCAATTCAACCACTCAGACAGAAACGCCTTCGCCTCGAAGCGCCGAAACGAAGTCAGGCCGCAGGACCGGAGGCCCGCGAAAGACGGTATCGACTTTGGCTTTGCGAACACCGCCAGGCGTAAGTCAATTCTCCGCGGATGGAGCGAGCATTTCCGCCGAACCGACAGCCACATGGTCCGACAGGGCTCATCAATCCGTGGACGTTTCGAGCACCGTTCCTCAGGGCATCGAAGCAGATATGACGGCGACCGGCTCGATAGCGCCCAGCGGGCCTCTCATGCCTGCCCCGGAGACAAGACCAGCAACCATTGAGGGTTGGACCGTTCTTGACGTTCGCGGCGGAACGGCGGTTCTCGGAGGGCCCGATGGGGTTCGGATGGCAATGCGCGGCGATACAGTTCCCGGCATCGGGCGAATCGATTCGATCGTGCGTTGGGGCAGCCGGTGGATTGTAGCGACAGCTAGTGGATTGATCTCGACTCCGTAAACGGCGCGCAACGCCCGCGGGGAAGCGGAACCTGTCGTCCATTTGCGAGAGGCATTCGGGATGAGCCAACGGCAGGCGTGTAAAGCCATCGGCTGTTGCCGCATCACCGTGAGATACCAAACCACCCGGGCTGACGATACCAGCCTTCGCCAGCGCATGCGGGCGATCGCCCAGGAGCATCGCCGCTTCGGTTATCGGCGGCTGCATGCTCTGCTCAAGCGGGAGGGCTATCTGATTAACCACAAGAATGGGATGGCCTCTACCTTGGTCGCCGCAAGGGCGAGGACCTGATCTACGCGGGCAAAGTTGATCACGGCTTTACGAGCATGGTCATAAGCGCGCGGGCGATGTGGATTGGATAAAGGTCTTTGCCACCTAGGAGGCCGCAAGCGCATGGCTTGCCGAAAACGATCCTGAAGGCGTGGCGTGGGCCCGTCCGATTGAACGGGAGAGACAGTGATGACCAGCGTGGGGTTGTATGTCAGCGCTGCCGCCCTTCGATCCGGCTAAGTAAGCCACGGCTCAGAGCTCGCTGTAGATCGGGATCGAAGCGGCATGTGCGTCGACGACTTCGACGACTTTCTTTTCCAGCGGGAGATCGCCCTTGCGTTCCGACCATAATTTCTTGAAGCGCTGGACGATTTCCGCGGCCGTGTCGACGGCCAGCTTTTCCGAGATCTTCGCCTTCGCCGCCAGATGCGTGAGCTCGTCCTTGGAGAATTCGGTCATCTTCTTCGTGCGCGAGTAGTTCAGCGCCATCTTGTCGTCCGCGATGTAGGGTATCGTAGATAGCAAATCGTAGGCGGGGGACAGGACGGGCGTGCGGCGGTCGGGGTAGATCAACGACCAATTCTTCAGATGCATGTCGGCGTTGCCGATCAGCGTGCTGAACACGAGGCGTCGGACAAACTCAGCGACGCCGGCTTCGCCGGTCTCGATGCCGAGAACGCGCGCGATGCTCCGGTAGTTGGCCCTGTCGTACTTCTCGTCCGGAAACACGCCGAATACCTGCGCGAAGTCCTCCATGTGGACCGGTCCGTCGGCGGAGCGGTCGAACCGCTTGACGGCGAGTGCACGCCCCTTCAGCTCACCGAGTCCTTCCGGAAGCCCCTTGATCGACTCGACGTCGATCAGTTGGAGCTCGGGCACTTCCATGCCCATCTCCTTCGCCAGGGTCATCATGGAGAATTCGTTTTCGGGCACGCCCGGGTACTGATGGGACGGAAGCTTGACTATCCACGAACCGCCGACGCCCTGGACGGGAATGGTCAGACCGGCGTTTTTGGGATCGTGCTTGAGCGCCGAGAACTTCAGCTGCACGCCCGCGAGCGAGAAGCGCAGCAGGTTCTGCCGCTCGTCCGGTGTGAGATCCTCCTCGACTTGGGAAGGCAACACTTCTCCTTCGGCCGGATGGACTGACAGGGCGCCCGGGAGGTCCCGGCCCAGCATCCAGAGAAGAAAGAATTCGCGCTTTTCCTTCACGCCTGCGCGTTCCGCGAGGTAGCGACGCAGCGCGCCCTCCGGCAGAAGATTGGAGAAGAAGGGCGGAACGACCTGCTGATACGGTTTGAACGAGGTGAGCAGATTTCCGAACGTGTCCTTGAAGGACAGGCTCAATGTTGGGCGTGCGGCGCCGTCGATGTAGTTCTGGTTGAAGGCGAGCAGCGACCGGTCGCCCTGCACGAGCGTGATGGTTGCGATCGGGTTGTCGTGCAGGCGTACGTCCAGGACCGATACGTTAGGCATCGTCATCCTCGTCGAGAGCGTAGGCCGGGCGGGGGGCTTCTACCGGATGCGCGATCCGGTTGCGTAGACTTTGCAATACGCCTGCGGAACTTTCCAGCACGGGGTTGGGGATAGGTTCGGCGCGATAGCCTCGCAGTGTATCGACGACGTCTTGGACAAGGTTCAGGTCAGTTTTCGAAAGATGGACCTGCTTCAGAAAGCGCAAGTATTCGGCGATGCGGTCGAGCGCAGCGGAGCTACCGTGGCGCTTCCTTTGTCCGGAAACGATGCGTTCGGCCTTGACGAAGAGGTTTGAGGGGCCTTCCTCGAGGGAGAATTCGTTGAAGTTTGAGCGGAGGACGCCCTCCACCGCGGGAAGCAGCTTCTTGGGCACGAGTACGACCTCGAGGTCGAGTGCCCGGACCATCTGGATGAAGCTGGACAGGCCGGGTTCGACGCGGCCGGTCTCTATCTGGGAGATGTGCGCCTGGGTTAAACCCGATCGGACCGCCAACGCACGCTGGCTTATGCGCTCTTGCGTGCGTTTCGCCTGAACGGTCCGGACAAGCTCTTCGCTCGGATACGACATGATATATAATCCTACTCAATAGCACGCCCTGATAATTACAATATATCAAACCAGCGTGGACAATCAGGGGCGACAACGTAGCTCCATTTGCCGAACGCCATGGTCAGCCGGCTCTGAAGCCCCCACGTGTCGGTACCCGGCTGTCGATGCCACCGGAAGACCCACCTTTGGGATTTTCGCGCGAGAACCCCGATTGGCGCGTCCGCGAGCCCAGCCAAACTGCGCCGGGCAGAACACGGAGGTAGAACGATGTACGCCGACACGGAAGGCTATTTCGGGCAGGCAAGGGGGATCCCCTACAGTCGGCTCCACGAGCTTCGGGGTCGAGATATCACCAACTTTCAGGACAAGATCGAGCGTCTTCGCCGCGAGGGAATCCGGCTCTCACCAAAGCTCGAATGGGATGCATTCGTGACGGCCTATACCCTTCACGACGAAGTGCCCCTTCATTCGTACCCGCGTCGCATCATGCGCTTGATGCGGCAGCTTTGGGAGCAGGAGGAGCGAGCACGCGCGAACATTTCGGAGTTCGATCCTTCCACATTCGACAAGAACGACGCGGCCGAAGAGCTCCAGTTCCGCTTCACCACGAATGCTTCTCTGATTGGCGATTTGTACCTCGTCTACATTCGGGAAGCGCTCACGGCCCATGAGAAGGAGACCCTGACCGCCGATGAAAAGTGCAATCTGTATTGCGCCGCGGCCGCTCTGCAGACTCTCGTCGATATCTGGGCGAAGCCCAGCCCCATGAGTCGCTGAGCGCCCCCCGCCGGCCGGTGGAAACGAACGTAGCAGCGCGCTGTTCTCCGCAGCGCGGCACCCACCTTCCGGGCTGCGGAGCGCCCTCGCCCTGGCCGCCGCCGCCGCCGCCGCCGCCGCCGCCGCCGGATAATAGTTGGTTTCGCGAGATAGCAGCCCCACTTCCAACCCACGACCTCACGTTGTCGTCTTATCCTGCTGCGAGCGATAAGTCTCTGCGAGTCGCAAGAAGTTTTTAAGCACCACGTGCCCGTCTTGGGTAAGGATCGATTCCGGGTGGAACTGCACACCAAAAGTTGGGTGATAACGATGTGCGAGGGCCATGATCTCGCCCTCGTCGGAACGCGCTCTCACCGTAAGATTCGGTGCGCATGACTCATCGAGCTCAACAACAAGAGAATGGTAGCGGCCAACGGAAAGTGGCGACGGTAGCTCCCTGAATAGCCCTCGGCCGTCATGCCTTACATACGAGGACCGACCGTGCATAGGGCAACGTGCACGCGCCACCCGTCCGCCGAATACGCTCCCAATACACTGGTGTCCGAGGCAGATGCCGATAATTGGAACGCGACCCGAAAGTTCACGGACGACGGCCGTAGATACTCCGGCCTCAATTGGAGTGCACGGACCGGGGGAGATGACCACTGCGCACGGCTTGAGGTCAATGAGGTCGCTGACGCTGACCACGTCGTTCCGGAAGACTTCCGTTGCTTCACCAAGCTCCTGGAAATAGCGGGCAATGTTGAAGACGAAGGAGTCGTAGTTGTCGATGATGACAATCAAAGTGCACCGGATGTTTCAGCACGAAATCAAAGATTCGCTGCGCCTTGGCAAGCGTCTCCTCGTATTCTGCCGCCGGGTCCGACATCGCCGTTATACCGCTGCCTGCATGAAACACCGCCATATCATCGTCGATCGTCACAGTGCGGATCGCGATGTTCGTGTCCATCTGCCCGTTGAAGCCGATGAAACCGATCGCCCCGCAATAGACCTCGCGCGCCACACGCTCGATTTCAGTAATTATCTGCATCGCTCGCACCTTTGGCGCCCCCGTAATGGAGCCACCAGGAAAGCAAGCTCGCAGTAGCGTAACCGCATCTTCGTCTCCCGCAAGTGTACCCGTAACGATTGAGACGAGGTGATGCACTGAGGCATAGGACTCGAGATCGCACAGGGCTGGAACGTGGACTGAATGTGGAGTGCAAACACGTGATAGATCGTTGCGCAGGAGGTCGACAATCATAATGTTCTCGGCACGATCCTTTTCGGACGCAGCGAGCACGTTAGCCCGGCGCTGGTCTTCGTTGGAATCAGCCGAACGCGCGATCGTGCCTTTGATCGGTCGTGTTTCGACCTTTGTTCCGTCGAGCTTCAGGAATCGCTCAGGCGAGCTCGATGCGATGGTCAGCTTTCCGTACCGTAGGAGGGCCCCAAAGGGTGCCGGGTTCAATGACCGCAGTTGACGATAGAAGGTGAGCGGATCGAATATAGTCGACAGCCTGGCCGTGAAGCGCTGCGCAATGTTGGCTTGGAAGAGGTCTCCGGCCAGAATCAAGTCGATGACGCGCTGTACCGCCGTAATGTATGCTTCTCGGCTGAAGTTTGAATTCCATGCACCCGCTGTGCCGGGGAGCACGATCCGCGGCGACTTTGGGTTGGCAAGCAGGGCTGCGAACTCATCGGCTCGACGACGTGCGCGCTCGCCGCGACGTGCGGGATCCTGCTCCGGCCATCCGGTCGAGACGATCCAGCATCTGTTGTTCCGGTGGTCGTAGCTGACGACCACGTCGTAAAGATGCAGAATGGAATGGGGTAAACGCTGACCGGGAATTGCCGGCGCCGGCAATCGCTCCAGCGTCCTGTTCAAATCGTAAGCGAAGAAGCCAGCCGCGCCTGCCTGAAATGGCGGGAGATCGGGACGATGCTCTTGCGGATAGTTGGCGAGAAGAGTGCGAAGAACTTCCCATGGATCGCCATCGATATCTTCGCCGTTGCAACTCGCCCGTCCACCCGCGACTATGTAGGTGCTGAATGGATCGCAGGTCACATATGAGTAACGCCCGAGCAACTCATGCGTTGCTGCGCTATCGAGAAACGAGAGGTGCGGTCGATGCGCGAGACATTGCACCGCTTTGATAGGCTCAATCCACTGTAGTTCACGGACGTGCATCGCCTATGAGTCACCGCTGACTGGCGTGCTGTTAGACACGCTTCGATTATGATCTCGACCACAATGAGAGCGACGCTGGTCGGAGCGCCGCAAGCTCTCGAGATTGACTGTCAGACTAAGCCCCGTCGGGGGATACGATGCGCGGACTAAGTTGGACTACGCCTGCCGCTGAGACGAAACGCGCATCTGTTGATACGTCATAGTCGGCCGCGAGGCGCAGCTCGCGCAGTGGTCGTGCTCGCCTGATCGATTCCTGGTAGAGCTCATGCGCTTTGTAGGCTGCGAGCTCCGTCTCGTTGTCGAACTCACCGTAGACCACGACGTCGATATCGTTGCCGAACTGGTCGGCCTTGCGATTGCGAGCAATCTCGAGCCGCCGGGCATGCGAGATCCTGGTGAGAAGCGATAGGCCTTCGATCATTTGGTCGATATGGGCCTTATCTTTGGCGGTAAACAAGACAATGTGACGGATCATGATTGGCCATAGGTTAAAATCGCGAGCAGGTCGCATAGCTATCTTGGAATCGAGCCCGCTGCAACGCTAGCGCCACATGCCGCCTCGCGCGGCAAACACAGAGGGGTTTGACACTCTTGCGATGGCCTGCGGTCTGAAGCGGAGCCCGCCAATCTCATTCTGGTCACGACGCGGGAAGGGCAAGGCGCTCAATCGTTTGAATGTGGCGTGCGAGCAGGTTGCAGGCTTGATCGACGTTGCGCGCTCGCAGTGCCTGCAGAATCAGGCGGTGATCCTGATTGGATCGCGGTCGCCCCCCAGCATTGCGCGCCATCGCGAACACCAATCGCGAATTTGCAAGCTGTAGTCCGTCGAGACTGGCGAGCAGGCGCGGCATCGCGCACGGCGCCACCAGCGCCTGGTGAAAGGCGCGGTTGGCCATCTCAAAATCCTGAATCGTCTGGGCATTGTCTCCTTCAATCAGAGCGAGCTCAATTCGTGCCAAATGGGTCGATGTGAACTTTGGCGCCGCATTGCGCAATGCGACCACTTCGAGCGCGGCACGCATCTCGGCGATCTCTTTCACTGAAGTGGTATCAAGCGGGGCAACCCGAACGCCGCGACGGGGCACAGCAACGACAAGATGTTGCGCCTCCAATTGCCGAAAAGCCTCGCGTACCGGGACGTGGCTCGAGTTGAACTCCCGCGCGACATGATCCTGCCGCAGCGGGGCATCTGGCGGGATCGCGCCGCTGATTATGCGCTCTCCGATTGACTCGGCAATGCGCCAGGCAACGGTCGTACTCTCGCCGTCGGTCATCATAGATTATCTATCAAAAAAGCGGGTGCGTTCGCAGGCGGCGTGGGTTAGCATCAAGACGAAGATCAACGATCATAGATAATCGCGAGTATTATCTATGATCAATCATGGATGGGAACGCAAGCCTTAATGATTGCCTCTGGGAGAGTAGAGCGGAACGACAGTAGAAACGGCGCACACGTGCGCAGTAACTGGGAGCGCGCCGAGGCCCAAGCGCTCTACAGCCTGCCGTTTGCCGACCTGATGTTTCGGGCGCAGAGCGTTCATCGCGACAACTTCGATCCAAACCACGTCGAAACCGCAAGCCTGCTCAGCATCAAGACGGGCGGCTGTCCGGAAGATTGCGGCTACTGCTCGCAGAGCGCGCATTACCAGACCGGTCTGAAAGCGACCCGCCTGATGGATTGCGCCGATGTGGTCGCTAGCGCACAGGGCGCCAAAGATGCCGGCGCGAGCCGCTTCTGCATGGCCGCGGCCTGGCGCAGTCCAAAACACCGCGATCTCGATCAGGTCTGCGATATGGTTAGCGCGGTCAAAGGTCTTGGAATGGAAACCTGCGTCACGCTCGGCATGTTGACTCCGAACCAGGCCGTACAGCTCTTTGAGGCTGGACTCGACTTCTACAATCACAACGTCGACACCTCGCCGGAGTTCTACGGCAAGATCATCAGCACCCGTACTTTGCAGGATCGCATCGACACACTCGCACATGTTCGAGAGGCCGGCATCAAGGTGTGCAGCGGCGGCATTATCGGCATGGGCGAGCGCGTCGAGGACCGTCTTGGCATGCTCGTGCTGCTCGCCAATCTCCCCAGCCATCCGGAGAGCGTTCCAATCAACATGTGGAACGAGGTCGAGGGCGTGCCGGTCAACGACACCGCGGAGCGTCCCGAACCCTTTGCGCTGGTCCGCCTGGTGGCGACCACTCGGATCATGATGCCGAAGAGCGTCGTGCGGTTGTCCGCTGGACGGCAGTATATGACCGATGAACTGCAGGCGCTGTGCTTTTTTGCCGGCGCGAATTCGATCTTCATCGGCGACACGCTCTTGACCACGAAGAACCCGCAGCGCGATCGCGACACGAACTTGCTGGACCGGCTCGGCATCGCGTCCAGCCTGGCCTGAATCAATCAGAGCAGCGCGCGCCGCGCACAAATCCAGCTTGGGCGAGAAATGCAGATTACGTTGATGAAAGGCAAAATCCATCGCGCCTCGGTCACCGAAGCCGACCTGCACTATGAAGGTTCGATTTCGATTGACCGTGCGCTGCTGAATGCTGCGGGATTCTTGATCAACGAACGCGTTGAAATCTACAACATCGACACTGGAGCGCGGTTTGCCACCTATGTGATCGAAGCGCCTACAGGGTCAGGTATCATAGGTCTGAATGGTGCGGCTGCCCGTCTCGCCATGCCCGGAGACAAAGTTATTATCGTTGCATATGCCTCCTTTGACGAAGCCGACGCAAAAACGTTCAAGCCGCACGTTGTGCTGGTCGACCGAGACAATCGCATCTTGCCAAGCTGAAGCCGCGGGCCCGAAGTTCTTCCCTGCCATCAGAACCCTTGAGACACCAATCATACTGTCCGAGTGAAGAATGAATCCAATCCATGCGACCAAAGTTGCCGATTATGTCGCAGCCTTGGATGCCCTGAAAGAAGACGACCGGCTGCGCGGCCTCAAGCCGCGCGCGGGCATCGATTTCGCGTCGAACGACTATCTCGCGCTGGCGAGGGCGCCGCGCATGAAAAAGGCTGTCTTGGACGCGATCGAGGCCGGTACACCGATCGGTGCCGGCGGGTCGCGGCTTTTGCGCGGCAATTGCGAGGAGCACGAACGTCTCGAAGCAGAAGCTGCAAGTTTCTTTGGGGCGGAGACAGCGCTTTTTTTTGGCGGCGGTTATGTCGCAAATTTCGCCGTCCTGACAACGCTGCCGCAGCGAGGCGATTTTCTCGTTCTTGATGCTCTGGTGCACGCGAGTATTCATGAAGGCGCGCGAGCTGGCCGGGCCGACTTTCGGACAAGCGCGCATAACGATCCGGAGTCGGTCGAAAGCGCGATTCGTGACTGGCGGGCCGGTGGCGGAATGGGCCGCATTTGGATCGTCGTCGAAAGTCTCTACAGCATGGACGGCGACTTTGCGCCTCTCAAGGATATGATCGCGCTCGCCGACCGGCATGATGCGTTCCTGATGGTAGATGAGGCCCACGCAACAGGCGTTTACGGTGAGCAGGGACGAGGACTCACCGCGCCCTATGAGGGACGCGAAAATCTGCTGGTCGTTCATACCTGCGGCAAGGCGCTGGGCGCGGCCGGCGCGCTCGTCACTGCGTCCGGCGTGCTGCGAGACTTTATGGTCAATCGTTGCCGTCCATTCATCTTCGCGACCGCGCCGTCGCCGCTGATGGCTGTCGCCGTGAGGGAGGCGATTCTGATCCTGCAGCAGGAACCCGAGCGACAGCAGCGTCTCACCAAGCTGGTCGCGTTCTCGCATCGGGAGATGAGAGAGCGCGGCTGGAAAAGTCCTTCGGATTCGCAGATCGTACCATGCATCGTAGGCGACAATGCGCGCACGATGCGGCTCGCCTCTGCATTGCAGGCTCGCGGGTTCGATATCCGCGGAATCCGGCCGCCAACCGTCCCGGCGGGCACCGCCCGGTTGCGAATTTCAGTGACGCTTAACGTGAAGGAGGACGACGTGCGTGCAATGCTCGATGCCTTGATCGAGGAGACGAAAGGCGAGCTTCAATGAGTGCCAAAATCATCGTAACGGGCACAGGTACCGGAATTGGAAAGACGGTGTTTTCCGCGGGGCTCGCCAATCTCCTCGGAGCGGACTATTGGAAGCCGATTCAGGCTGGCCTCGAGGGAGAAACCGATACCGAGGTCGTCTCTTGTCTTGGCGGCCTCTCGGCCGATCGCATCCTGCCGGAACGCTACCGCCTTCGGACCCCCGCTTCTCCCCATCATTCTGCCGAACTTGACGGAGTTCGCATCGAGGCGGATTTGCTCGATGTGCCCGATACCGGGGAGCGGCCATTGGTGATCGAGGGCGCGGGCGGGCTGATGGTGCCGCTGAGCGGCGACACACTCTACATTGATGTCTTCGAGCGATGGCGGCTTCCAGTGGTGCTTTGCGCAAGCACAGCGCTGGGCACCATCAATCACTCGCTGCTGTCGATAGAGGCTCTCCGAAAGCGTGAGATCCGCATTCTTGGGATGGCCTTCATTGGCGAAAGAAATGCTGAGACTCAGGTTGCAATTCGCGAGATGGGGCGGGTGCGCTGGCTAGGGCGATTGCCATGGCTTTCTCCCCTCACGGCAGACACGCTGCAGGCCGCCTTCCAAGCCTCATTCCGTGCTGATGATTTCGAGCCGTGATGCCGACGACAAAGTCGCCAATCTGGCATCCGTTCACGCAACACGCGCTTCAAGGCGAAATGACAAAGGTCGTGCGTGCTGATGGTGCTTATCTCCACACCGCAGATGGGCGCCGTATTATCGATGCAATCTCATCCTGGTGGGTCGTAACGCATGGTCATTGCCATCCCCATATTGTAAGCGCCATTCAGGAACAAGCCGGTAAGCTCAATCAGATCATCTTTGCCGGCTATACCCACGATCCGGCTGAGGAGCTTGCTGCGCAACTGTTGAAAGTCGCACCCCGTGGTCTCGACTATGTCTTCTTCTCCGACAGCGGCTCCACCAGTGTCGAAGTCGCCTTGAAGATGGCACTCGGGTATTGGCATAATATCGGTCAGCAGCGAAGACGCATTGTCGTAATGCAACACTCCTACCACGGCGATACGGTTGGGGCGATGTCCGTTGGTGCCAGAGGTGTGTTCAACGCGGCGTACGGGCCGCTGCTGTTCGATGTTACCTCGATCCCGTTCCCAGCGAGCGGTCGTGAGCAGGCGACACTCGCTGCGCTCGAGTCCGCGTGTCGAAACGAAATGCCAGCCGCCTTTCTTGTGGAGCCTCTGATATTGGGGGCGGGCGGGATGCTGATGTACCCAGCCTGGGTGCTAACAGCGATGAAGCGGATCTGCGAGGCGTCGGACGTCCTGTTCATTGCCGACGAGGTCATGACGGGCTGGGGCCGCACCGGTTCGCTATTTGCTTGCGAGCAGGCCAATGTCACGCCCGATATCGCTTGCTATTCGAAAGGTCTCACGGGAGGGGCGCTCCCACTCGCGGTTACGCTCTGCAGTGCGCACATTTTCGACGCGCATTATTCGAAAGATCGTATGCGTACGTTCTATCATTCGAGTTCATATACGGCGAATCCGGTAGCCTGTGCCGCTGCAAAAGCGAACCTGGATCTTTGGTGGCATCGGGACTCCCGCGAGCGCGCCGCTTCGCTCGCCGCCATGCAAGAACGGGCAATTGAGCCATTCCGCGCCGACGCGCGCTTTGAAAACGTTCGTCGTTCCGGGACCATCACAGCGCTTGATTTGAAAACCGGCGATGGCGGCTATTTGGCGGACATCGGTCCGACGCTTCAGGCTTTCTTTAACGACCGAAATCTGCTGCTGCGCCCGCTCGGCAATACCATCTACGTGATGCCGCCCTATTGCGTCACCGCGGCAGATCTCGACGAAATCTACGCTGCAATCGGCGATGCAGCCGATGCGCTGGTTTGAAGGCGCGCTTTTCGAGTTCGGACTCGCGCTCCTCCTCGGTAGCGATTCTCATCATCTCAGAAAGAAGGCCGAAAGACGGTCTCCGGTACAAAGCACGCTTGCGTTAATGAAGTCCGTGACTTCCCGGGAATTGACCAATGAAGCTTGGGAGTGACGGACCATGTCGGTAGCGCAAGCCGGCTTGATGGCTCGCAGTTCCTGATGTCAGTCCGCATCAGATTTTTGATCTTGCTGCCGCCGCGGGGCTTCCGGCACGATCACGAAGCAGGACCAGTGCTGACCGCAGGTCGCCAACAGCAGAGGCGTTGAAATCCACCGAAGAAGCCGGAGATCCAACAGCATTTGGGCGCGATCACGGGACTTATTGGATTGATCGATTGTCTGAAGTGCTCCAATGTAATGCTGAAACGACGCAAATGTGATGCCGAGACAACACTCTCATTTGATCGAGACTGTTCGTTGCGTACAATGTCTGGGGAACAAAGGCGCAAGATCTGGCAAAGTCAGCGTGCCACAGCCAGAACATGGGGCAACGCCGCTGGGAGATATGATGTTGGACCGCGACGGTGACTTGATCTTTCAGCTTCTGCTTTACCTTAGTCTAGTGCTTATTGTTGCGTCTCTGATGGGCTTAAGCGCGGCGGGGATTGCAGCATGGTCGAGCGAATGACCGTCAGCAAGTATCAGTTCGCGGGCGAGCTGCGGCAGTTGATCGAGACGCACATCGGCCCGTCGAGCACGTTCGAAGACTACGTCCTCATAATCGGGGAGCTGGAAGGGGCGAAGAACAGGCTGGAGCTGGAGTCCGAGAAGTTCTCGGACGAGGAGGTTGACGCCTGCGAACTATAGCGAGCGCTTTGCACTGCACAGATCCGGTAGGCGGAGGTGGTCACGCACGATATGTCGATTGAGCAATTTGCGCCAGCCGCTCATCCTTCGCCGTGAGATGCTGCGCATTCTGAGCCCGGTGGACTGACCGCGAGCAATCATAATCGGGTGGAGTGGCGGCGCTGCGCCGGCAGCGCGCCTCAGAACCGACCTATATCACGCGGCTGAATGCCGGAATCGAGTAGATATCCAAAGTGGATAGACGCCGGGGGGCTACAATGGCTAAGGACAGGCTAACTGCGTTTGAGATCGATGACACTCAAACAGTCGATGAAAATATTTCTGCATTCACGAGCGAACTCAAGACAGTCGATGATGCTCTCGCAAGAGTTTTGTCTGCGTCGCTCTCCAAGATCAGCCTAGAAATCCCATTCGATCAAGGCGAACTGCTTGACGCATTGTATGCGGCGACCGCGCCCGTCGAGCCCGAACAACCTTTCTCCAGCGAAGGCGCCGCACAATGAGCGGTTGGTATCTTCAAAGGGTCTCCATCGAAGGGTTTCGCGGCATCAACAACGAGGGCGCACCGCTCGTACTCAAACTCAAACCGGATTGCGTCAACTCGATTTCCGCGCCCAACGGGGTCGGAAAGACATCAATCTTCGATGCCATCGTTTATGCGATTACCGGTCGAATTCCGAAGTTGGAGGATCTACCGGCAGCCGAAAAGGGACCATCCTACTATCTTAACCGCTTCCATACTGGTGGCGTCGGGACCGTCGCTCTGACCTTGGAGCCGGCCGCCGGTGGCGCGGAGGTCACCATAACCGTCCAGCGCGATGCCGCAGGCGCCCGGACTGTCTCGGCGAGCAACGGCGCAGATGGAGACGCCATTCTCGCCGATATCAATCGCGAGTTCGTCCTCCTTGACGGAAAGACCTTTCAGGACTTCATCGACTTTTCACCGCAGAAGCGCGGTCGATCGTTTGCCGGACTGCTCGGTCTGAAGCGTTACTCCGCCTTGCGACAGGGCCTTGCGTCACTTGCGAACACGAAGGCATTCAACAACCACTTCGGCGTGGCCGCCAAGGAGGCCACTCAAAACGGCGCGACCGTTACCGCACAGCGCGCCCGGGCCAACATCAAGGAGGCCTACACGGCCCTCGTCGCAGACGAGTATGATCCGGCGGAAGCCGAAAGGACGATGCTCGCGAAGGCTCATTCCGCCCTTCATGGCGTCGAGCTGCTTAGGCCGATTTGCGAGGGTCGCACGTTCGAGGAGATCGACCCGTCGGCTTGCGTCGATGCCGCAAAGACCGCCGAGGGTGGTGAGGCAAGAGAACAGCTCGCGAAAATCCTCCGCGATCAAACGAGTTGGATTGACGCGGCGAAAACCGCGCCAAGCGAAGAGGATGCCGGGCGTTTGATCGAGCTAGCGGACGCCCGCGACACTGCGCTGCAGGTCACCCAAGGGGATCTGTTCCATCAGCTCTACGGCCTCAGCGAAACCATCCTTGCCGATGACTCCTGGGCGGATAAGTGCGTCTGCCCGGCGTGCGACCGATTGGACACCAATTCGGTTCTCAATCATGTTCGTCGTAAACTCGCCGACTTCGAGGCGGTTGAGGCGGCTTCGGCTAATCTGGTTCAAGAGTGGACCGAAAGGGGCTGGAATCAACTCGAAGACCTGGAGCGGTTGGGTCGCCGACCTGAAGAGGTGGCCCACCTTGCCGAGGAAAAGGACATCGGCGTCAAGGGAACCCTCGACGGCACGCGTGCACGTGCCGTTACTGAATGGCTGAAGACGCTGACCGATCGCGCCGACGCGAAGGTCGCAGAGCTCACGGATAGCAAGATGGCTCTGGAGAAGAGCTTGCCCGACAAACTCACGGCCGTTGTCGAAAAGGCTGAAGCCGCACGTCGTCTTCAGACGAATCTGTCGGACTTGCGCGCCGCCATGAAGGTGTATTCCGCCGTCGGCGCGGAGCTTGCGCGTATCGCCCGGGTAAAGACCTTTCTCGACGCCGCGAGCTCATCGTTCGCCAGCTCTGAATCCGCTACAAGCGCGCGTCGGCTCATCGCCATAGAACCGGTCACGCGGACCATCTTCGCGGCGATCATGTTCACCGATGTCGTGCCAGCACTGAAGAAGCGTGTCGGTAGCGAGGATCTCTCTATCTCCCTCGCACAATTCTGGACCCTGCCAGACATTTCAGCTCAAGCCGTTCTCTCCGAGAGCTATCGCAACGCCTTTGCGATCAGCGTCTACTTGGCGGCGGCGTCGCTCTACGGGGCGGGGGCCAAGTTTCTCATTCTCGATGATGTAACATCGAGCCTCGATTCCGGGCACCAGTTTCATTTGATGAACGTGATCAAAGGACAATTTGCCCGCCCCGGCGTCCCCAGCGGTCCACAGGTGGTTCTGCTGAGCCATGACACCGTTCTCGAAAAGCTGTTCAACACTAACGCGAATGAGGGAGAGTGGTGGCATCAATGCATCCAGGGCACCGCGCGGACGGCCGTCCTGCCGCAGTCGGGTGCGATCCACAAAGTCCGCGATGCAACCCACGCCTTTCTCGACACCGGTAATACGGACGATGCTGCTCCGCGGATCAGGCAGTATCTGGAGTTCAAACTCGAGGAAGTCATCTCAAAGGTCGGCGTACCCGTACCGATTGCCATTGCTTTTAACGACGACAAACATATGGCAAAGAACCTGATCGACGCCATCAAGGCAGCTGTCGATCTCCACGATGCTGCTCGCCGCCTGGTGTTGGAGCCTGCCCAGATCACCGGTCTCGGCACCGCTGTAGCGACCATCGTGAGCAACTACCTGTCCCACTGGTCCACTGGTCAGACCCACGCCTTCACTGCCCCTTCCTTGAAAGGGGTGATGCAGGCGATTGAGAGTTTCGCAAGCTGCTTTGAGTTCGAGCACCCAGCCGGCTCGGGTCAGTACCGCTACTATCGCTCGCTTAGCCAAAAGTTTTGAACATCGGTGGTGAGGTCCTCTTGCCGGCACCGATGAGCCCGGCCTGATTAGCGGTCAACGTCATCGAAAATAGATCGCCTCGCAGGAGCCGCAGATGCAACCGGCTTCGGTTCTTGTTCGCGCGGAACTGGAGACATGTAGTTCCACTCAGCCTTATGGTCAGGTTTGTCCTCGGCCTCCTTGCGGAGTTTCACTATCCCGAGCGGCCTGCGAACCTGCCAGCGCTGTAGCCACTCGCGAACTGGCCGAAATCCAATCCGCGAGATTTGCGGTAGCTAGAAGGTCATTGGAATGCGTCGAACCTCTGTCGCATTGATTATCGCCATTCTGTCGAGCGTAGCGTTGGCCGACGATTTTGTCAGCCAGGCCAGTGTTATCGACGGCGACACATTGGAAATACATGGAGTGCGCATCCGGCTCTGGGGCATCGATGCGCCGGAGAGCAGCCAGCTGTGCCGTGGCGACGACAGCTTACAATATCGGTGTGGTGCTCAGGCGGCGAACGACCTTGACGTCTTCATTGGCCGCAGTGCCGTCAATTGTGTTCTAGGGTCTGTTGGGATTCATCTGGAGTTTATCGCGGCCGCGGCCAGATAGATCATTGAAGTGAAGCTCTGGTCGGTCTTGTCGGCGCGCATTGCGATGCGCTTGAATTCCTTGAGCTTGCCGAAGAAGTTCTCGATGAGATGCCGCCATTTGTACATCTCCTTGTCGATGGCGAGAGGCTGTGCACGGCGCGGATGCTGGGAGATGACGACTTTGGCGCCACGCGCTTCGAGTTCGGCGATGATGGCGTTGCTATCGAAGGCCTTATCAGCGATCAGCGCGTTGAAGGCCAATCCCTCGATGAGCGGCGGCACGCCCACCGTATCGAAACGCTGTCCCGGCAGGAGCACGAAGCGCACGAGATTGCCGAGCGCATCGGTGAGCGCCAGAATTTTGGTGGTCATGCGCCTTTCGAGCGGCCGATCGCCTGGCTTTGCGTCCCCCTTTTGCGCCCTGACCGTGGCGGTGGACCTTGACGATGGTGGCGTCGACCATGGGGTATTCCATGTCGGGATCGTCGGAGATGGCCTCGAACAGCCGCTTCCAGACATCCGCCTTCACCCAGTCGCGAAAGCGCGTGAATGTGCTATTCCAGTGGCCGAACATCGCCGGCAGATCCCGCCAGGGACTGCCGGTTCGGGCGATCCACAGAACGGCCTCGACAAACAGTCGGTTGTCCTTGCCGCTGCGGCCCGGATCTCCCGGCTTGCCAAGACAATGCGGCTCCATCTTCGCCCATTGGGCGTCAGTCAAAACGAATCGGTCCATCCCAAGCTTGAATCACAACCAAGCCCCGATGAGAATCCTGAATCCCAACAGACCCTAGTCAGCCTCGACCCGTATGGCCGCACGGTCGCGACCTGCTCGGTCGCAGGCAAGGATCTCGGTGATTGGCTTGTACGCAACGGTCTTGCGCTGGATTGGCCCCAATACTCGAAGGGCAGGTATCACGAAGCTCAGCGCGAGGCTGAGCGCGCGGGCCGAGGACTCTGGAAGGGCAGCTACGTCGAGCCGTGGCTCTATCGTGCATGCATCCGCGCAAGTGGAAAGCCGTCCGCCTGTTCGGACGATGCAAATGCCCATCCTTTATGCGATCCCTGCAAGGCACCAATCCAGAAGGGGCGTTAGCCAATCACGGCACTTGGGCAGGTGGCTCTGGCGCCGTTTGGGCTGCTCACGCTACCCATCATTTCCAATCCCCTCACTGCACAACGCGAATGAAATGGTTGCAGCCACCGGTGAATTGCCGGCCTCTGGTTACGCGCTTGAAGTGGACGGCCGGCTCAACGCTGAATTTGCAACCAGAGACGGCGCCAGGGCAGGTGGAAGAACTAAAGAAGCGTTTTTTTCCATGCTTCAGATCAGGATCGACGACGCGCAGACCAATGCGCGCGAGGAAATCTTGGTCCTCCGACTTAAGCCCTGGTGGAGTTCTTCCGCTTGTGCGCGTGCGGCTTCCGCCGCATCGGGCTCTCGTTGAACCGAGCCGCTTTGCGTCTCGGCCGTCCGGCTTCGATCCCTCGCGCAAGAGCTGCGGAGCTCCTCGCCGGGGCACTCGGGAAAGGGGCCCCCCTGCGGCGATCGCTATCACTGCCCCGTTCCCGGGTGCCACTATTGAACCGGTCTCGTCGCTGCACTCGGACCCGCGTGCCCCTTTGGGTCGCTATGCTCACGCTCTCCGGGTGCCATTTCCCGTCGAGGCGATGCGCTCTTGGCGCACGCCCGGTCGGGCCTGCGGCCCCAGACATCTCAGTATCTAGTCCTGAAAACTTGGGACGGAAGGCGGACCGGGTCGCAAATGTCGCATTTTGAATTAGAGACTGAGAGTAAGAGTTCGCGCGGTTTTGCCGTGACGGGTTACAGGCTGCGAGAGAGGCTCGCGGTGCCCGTCGCGGAGATCTGCGATGTCCAGACATTATCTTCGGGCGAGCACCGGTGAGGACCGGACGAGCCTTTATGACGACATTACCAACAAGATCATCACCGAACTGGAGGCGGGCCGCGTGCCGTGGGTGCAGCCTTGGGGCTCGGCGGCGCCGCAGGCGCCTTTGGCCTTACCGAAGAGTGCCGCGACCGGCCGCCAATATAGCGGCATCAACATTCTAATCCTCTGGGGGGCCACCACTGAGCGCGCGTTCACCGCTCAGAGCTGGCTTACATTCCGCCAAGCGCTGGCGCTCGGTGGCCATGTCCGCAAGGGCGAGCGCGGCACGACCGTCGTCTATGCCGATCGCTTTGTGCCAGTCGACGAAAAGCGGCGCGCGAGCGAGAACGGTGAGGAAGCGCAGGCCATTGCGTTCCTCAAGCGCTTCACAGTCTTCAACAGCGATCAATGCGACGGCCTGCCCCCGGAGATCGCAACAACAGCGCCGCCCCCGCCGCCAGGACTGATTGAGCCGCAGGTCGAATACCTGATCAAGGCGACCGGCATCGACTTCCGCATTGGTGGTAACCGCGCCTTCTATGTGCCGACAGAAGATTATGTGCAGGTGCCCCCACCGCAAGCTTATTTCGAACCGATCAATTGGCACCGAACGGCCCTCCACGAGCTGGCGCATGCCAGCGGCCATCCGTCACGTCTCAACCGCGACTCGTCGGGCAGCTTTGGGACCAGGAAGTATGCCTTTGAGGAGTTGGTTGCGGAAATCGCGTCGGCGTTCGGTTGCGCCTCGCTCGGTATTGTGCCGACGGTACGACACGCCGACTATATTGGCTCGTGGCTGGAAGTGCTGCGCGAGGACAATCGTGCAATTATCCGGGCCGCTTCCCAGGCCAGCAAGGTCGCCGACTATCTCCTCGGCTTTCTGCCAGAGCCCGCCGCCGATAAGCCGGAGGACCAGCAGGCGGCGTGAGGCTCTACCCGGTGGCCGCGGCGACGAGAGTGAGAGGGCAGGGTCGTTTTCCGCGACGGGTTGGAAGCCGAGAGAGACTCCCGGCTGCCCGTCGTGGAGAATCGATATGACGAAGGCTGTCCAAACAGTCGCGCTCTCCCCCTCGCGTGACATTCCGTTCAGCAAGCTGGTCCTCTGCCCGTCCAACGTCCGGCATGTGCGGGCGGGCATTTCCATCGAGCAGCTCGCCGAAAGCATCGCGCATCGCACGCTGCTGCAAAGCCTCGTGTGCGGGCGGTTGTTCGTGCGTACGGTTGCGAGCGGTGTGGAGGTCCTGTCGAAAGTGCTCGACCCCTATCCGATCACGCGCATCAGTGAGCGGGAGGCCGCCTGATGTTCAGCAAGCCTTGCGAATTAGCACGCCGCCTCGCGCGCGAGGCCGAGGCGGTGTGCCGACACTATCTCTCCAATGGAAAGAGGGAGGGGCGGTACTGGCTGGTCGGCGATGTCCACAACGCCCCAGGGCGCTCACTGTTCGTGCGGCTCCAGGACTCACGGAAAGGCTCCGCCGGAAAATGGACTGACGCCGCAACCGGGGAACATGGCGATCTCCTCGACGTCATCCGTGAAACCTGCGGCTTGCGCGATTTCCGGGAGGTCGCAGAGGAGGCGAGGCGCTTTCTGAGGCTGGCTCGTACTGAACCGGAACTCGTCCCGAAACCCGTTCGTCCGTTAGGACCGGCCGGATCGCAAGACGCGGCAAGACGGCTCTTTATGAGATCGCAACCGATCGAGGGGACGCTGGCCGAGACATATTTGCAGCGTCGCGGGATCGCCCACCTGCACCATGGTGGCAGCCTGCGTTTCCATCCGCGCTGCTATTATCGGCCCGACGAACACCTGCCAGCCGAGACCTGGCCGGCGATGATCGCCTGCGTCACGGATCTCGAAGGCAGGATCACTGGCGTGCATCGCACCTGGCTCGACCCTGACGGCTTTGATCGCATTCGGCTGGGCAAAGCTCCGATCGATACGCCGCGACGCGCGATGGGCGATCTCCTGGGGAACGCGGTTCGCTTCGGCGTGCTGGACGACGTGCTCGCTGCCGGCGAGGGAATCGAAACCATGCTGTCGCTACGTTACGTGTTGCCGATCATGCCAATGCTGGCTGCGCTCTCGGCCAATCATCTCTCCGCCATGGTTCTTCCGACCGGGCTGCGCCGGCTCTACATCGCCCGCGATGTCGATGCCGCTGGCGATGCGGTGCAGGCGACCCTCAGCCAGCGCGCAGCGGACGCCGGCATTGAAGCGGTCACGCTGTCGCCCCGGCTGGGCGACTTCAACGAAGATCTGCATGTCTTCGGTGTCCATGCTCTCCAAGCAGCGTTGCAGCTCCAGCTCGTGCCAGAGGACGTCGTTCGCTTCCTGCATCCCTCGACTGTACCCGCGGAATAGCTTCCGGTCCTTGATCGACGTCGATCGGCCAGTCATAGGCGAGGCCAATACCGGAAGAGGACGCGACCTCGGCCTTCTAGAGAGCGATCGGACGGCAGGCGGAGCGCGCCGGCAATGGCTACGGCCGGCTATTTTCCGCCGCGCGCCAGTGATGTGAAGACACATCATTGGGTTCGCCGCGCGCTTTGCATCGCGAAGCAAAATAGCCGGCCTCCGCCATCCTCCGCTGCCGCTTCGGCCCTTTCGGGTTCTGGCACGCTTCGGCCGCCGTCAGAGGATCGCCACGAAGGCGGCGATAGTCGCGGCCGATCCGGCAAAGGACCTCTTCCCATGACCGACCATGACGACGTCGAACCGCTGCACAACTCTTCTCCGACCGACCAAGTCATCACCGAACTCCAGCTCTTCGGCTATCACCCCTTCGACGACCAGCCCGATCCAAGACCGCTCCCAGAGGGCAAGATGGTTGGCGGCGCCGTCGCCGATATCTTCGACGCCCTGGTCGCGACCTTGAGCGACACCCGGCTTGAGCCGGACCTTGACGATCTGCTCTGGTCGACCGTCAACCTGTTCCATCGTGCCGTCGAGCGCGTCGAAAGGCAGCTCGATAACAACGAACAAGCGCAGCACAAGAGCCAACGCGAGCAGAACGGGTCCGAGGTGCGATCGGTCGAACTCGAGCGCCTGACCGCCGAAGGCGTCACGCTGATCGAACGCCGCAACTGCCTGGAACTCTTCCGTGACCAGGCCATCGAACAATTTGAGGTCAACACCGGCGCATCCTGGCGCCCGCGATCGGGATCATTGGTCAACCACCGCACGTTCACCGCAGCGATGATCGACTCCCGCGACTTCATTGCCGCCAAACGCCGCGCCGAAACCGAGGTCTTGTTGCCACCCGGGCCGAAAATCGCACTCACCGGCGGGCTCGACTTCAATGACCACAACCTCATCTGGGATCGCCTCGACAAGGTTCATGCCAAGCACCCGGACATGGTCCTCCTGCATGGCGGCTCTCCCAAGGGCGCCGAACTGATCGCCTCCAAATGGGCGACCAATCGCAAGGTCCCACAGATCGCTTTCAAGCCGGACTGGACGAAACACGCCAAGGCGGCGCCATTCAAGCGCAACGACGCGATGCTCGAACTCCTGCCGATCGGCGTCATGCATTTTCCGGGCACGGGAATTCAGGACAATGTCGCTGACAAGGCGAAGCGGCTCGGTATTCCCGTTTGGAAGTTCGGCGGCTCATGAGCGCCGTCTACTCGCCTGGAAGACGACGAAGACGGAGTTGCGCGCCGCAACTCCGCCTACTTCCGATTTTCGGTCCGAAGCCGCGCCGCGGTGGTGGTGGAGGCGCGACCAATACCTCTGTGCATTGGAGCCACCACCATGCTCGCCCTTGGGCTTGCCCTCAACACGCTCGGCATCGGTTTGTTCTGCTGGCTGATCCTTGCGCTGGCGGTCTATGCCTTGCCGTTTTTCGTCGCGCTCAGTGTCGGAATATCGGCATTTTCGCGATGGCGCGGGCCTCTTCGGCGCACTGCTTATCGGAATTGCTTCTGGCGCGCTGACGCTTGCCGCTGGTCAGCTCACTCTCGCGGTTAATCGGTCCTTGACCTTGCGCGTCCCGGTCGCAACCGTCTTCGCGGTCCCGCGGCAATCGCCGGCTACCATGTGGTGTTTGCCCTGTCCCAGATCGGGGTGCGTTCGCCGAGCTGGCGGCAGGCCTTCGCTTGCGTAGGTGCGCTTTGCATCGGCGGCACGGCATGGGCGCGTTTGACCGCTTCGCGAGGCCCCCCACCGTCTCACTCGGCCGGGGTGGTGGAGAATACACCTCGACCAATTCTTCCAGCCGCCACGCTCGAGCGATGAGGCTTCGTCGTCATCAGGTCGAGCAAGCTCGCACAGAGACCAGGTTGAACGAGACGGCGTCGAGCTCGAGCGAAAGGCAACCGCGTCTCCCTTCGAAGCCTTTATGCAAGGCCCACCAATCTCTGTCTGGCTCGCATAGCTGGGTGGGGCGCGCCGCGCTCGATCATTCCTGCGGGAGACGATACCGCCCTTTGCGGCAGATTGTTTCTCCTTCTGCGCCGGCCCGTCCCGACCTCTTGCTCAGAACAACCGAAATTTGCCACTCATCTCCTTAGGATTGCGGTTCAGCGCGCGGACGCACGTGGCCTCCTTGATGGCTCGATCTGGCCCAAGAGCGGCTGCGCCTCGATCGTCTGAGCCGCAACGCCGTTGATGCGACTTTCTTCCCCTGGGCTTGCGCCCATTCCTCGCGAGACAAGAAAGTCGCTCCAACGGCGTCCTCCGCTGCGCTCCGGCCTGCTAGCGGGTGCGTCGCCGATCGTCTTCGGCCTTTAGATCGCCATCGAGGCCGCGGTGGTCGCGGGCTCGAAACACAACAGGAGAAGTGACATGGCTAACATCGGTTCTTTCAAGAAAGTCGGCAACGATTTCCAGGGCGAGATCGTCACCCTGAGTTTGCAGGCCAGGGGCGTCCGCATCGTCGCCGAGACCAACCGCTCCAACGATAACGCTCCCAGCCACCGCATCTATGTGGGCCGGGCGGAGATCGGGGCAGCCTGGTCCAAGCGCTCCGAGGAGGGCCGCGATTACCTCTCGCTCAAGCTTGACGACCCGTCGTTCAACGCGCCGATCTACGCGAACCTGTTCGATGACGAAGGCGGAGAGGGCTACACGCTCCTCTGGTCGCGCCCGCGCAAGAACGGGGAGTGAGGCTCGGTCCAAAGCCCCGCCTGAGTTGATCGGGCGGGGCTTCTTTTCCAGCCTAAGGCGGCAAGATGATCACGCTGCTGTTCCATTGGAGCGGTTCTCACATCACCTCTCGTGGGTACCGATATCTATTTTGGTCTGGTCAATGCCGGTATCGTAGACAGCTTGCTCTTGGGGCAGCGAGGGGCTTTGCGGAGCCCGGGGACCGAGCGCCTCAACCTCATAAGTCACCGCTGCGGCGCTAACGCTTTGCTGACCTTGCATCGGGCGTCTAATCGGGCGGAGGCACAATCGGAATGGCAAGTCCGGCGTCTACGCGGTCCCGTTTTGACCATCATCTTGAAGCCCTTCACTCACGCTTGAGCATTGCCGGATGGATTGTAAGGGCAGGAGGCTACACCCTCCTTAGGTCCGACCGCATAAAACCGGCAAGCAGAGCTCGAACAAAAACCTCGTCGAACCGCTCGTGCGAGGCTTCTTGCAGGCGCAGGGGAACGTCTCGCCGCGGTACGATGCTCTACTGGTCAATCTTTTTTCCTCTTCGGTGCTTTAGGAAGCTCTTGGAGAACTCCTGGTCCGGCAAGACAAGATTCACGTGGCTAACACCCAGTGTGGTTGCGAGTTCGAACAGCGTCACCACGGTGGGATTGCGCCGACCTTGTTCCAATCCGCTGATATATTGTTGCGTGAAGTCGGACGCCTCTGAGAATTTCTCCTGCGTGAAGCCTTTCTGCTTCCGCAGTTTTAAAAAATTCCGACCCACCAACTTGCGCATATCCATCGGCGCAAGTTGCTTCTTCACATTGAACTGAGGAACCGTGCCTGCGCACGTCTATTGTCATTCTTGCGAGATTTATCATGCAAACACCGCCCCTTGAGCCGCATGTCGCCGCCTGCGCCCCCACAGATCCAGCGCTCACATCCTATGATGAGGAGCATCTGGTGACGTACTGGCGCCTTCTCGACGCCGCGGCAGATGGCGCCGACTGGAAGGAAGTGGCCCGAATCGCGCTGCACATTTGATCCGGACCGAGAATCGATGCGGGCGCAAACTGCATTCGAGAGCTATTTGAGGCGCGCTAGATGGCTGGCAGATCACGGCTACCGTCATCT
The DNA here is from genome assembly GCF_023100965.1 of Bradyrhizobium sp. 192. Taxonomy (NCBI): domain Bacteria; kingdom Pseudomonadati; phylum Pseudomonadota; class Alphaproteobacteria; order Hyphomicrobiales; family Nitrobacteraceae; genus Bradyrhizobium; species Bradyrhizobium sp. 192. The sequence goes on along the minus strand of NZ_CP064691.1, from coordinate 222,061 downwards.
GGTTGCGCGGTGGCGCAGGTAGATAGCAGGATTTGGCCATCCGAGTTGAGAAGTCAATTCTCTCCGACCATCATGGATCTTCTTGAGCATCACTTGGTGATCGCTTCCACGGCAACTTGGCACTCCCACAGCCCTTATTGACCGGCTATCGAGTCAATCGCGCTTGGAGAGTTCAGCCCGGAGTAGATGCGGTCGAGCGCACAATCACGCACGAATTTTGCTCGCCTTCTCCTCGACCAGTTGGGCGGGTCGAACTTCCAGAGCCTGCGAGACTTGCCAGATCGTAAGCAGGGTCACGTTTTGCAACCCTCTCTCCATTGATGAACGCGCGGTCGACACCCATGCGCTCTGCCACCGCCTCTTGGGTCAGGCGCAGGTCTAACCGAAATCGACGCGTGTTTGCTCCAAAAAGCTTGCGGATGTCCATCCGCAGGATAGGAAGCATTCGCGTATTTGGCGCTGCTTTCACCCATGACCCGCAAGGGTCTTTCTACGAGCAGACCATCTTCTGGGCGCCCGAGGCGATGCCAACGGTGGTGCCGGTCGTTCGGAGCGCGTCCGGCCGTCAAGGTTCGGACGTAGTACTTCCGCTTGCTGACCTCACGTCGGCCACCATGAGGCAAGCACCGGACGGCTGGCATGCCCTCTTGCTGGTCCAGGGCACGCAGCATCGATTATGGCTCAGTGAGGCCCCGCACCTCGGCACCGGATATGCCACCGAATTGCCGCTTGACGAGAATTCGTCGCGCGCGCCCACGCCGCGCATCGCTTATGGCGAACGTTGAACGGCCGCCCGCCGGGACCTGCCTTTCACCGGCTTTCGGCCCAGCAGCGGAAAAGGCTCGGCCTGGCTCTGCGAGCGCGGGATGGGCATGAGGATGGCGCATCCTATCGAACGATCGCGGAGGTGATGTTCGGCAAAAAGCGACTCATCGAGCGCGGCTGGAAGACCCACGACGTGCGCAGCCGTACCATTCGCCTGGTCAAAGCCGGTCGCTTCATCGTGCGCGCTGGCTACCGTTCATTGTTTCGGTCGAGATCCCGCCAGAGATAGATCTGCATAGCGTACAACTGATGCAATCAGGTCAGGTTTGGCGCCTCTAGCCCTCCCGCTGACTGCACCGGCGGGCGGCCCGCGATTGGATCTTACGCCTCATGCGCGCCGATCGCCTGCGTCGCATCGGAGCGCTTCGAGCTCCCCCGCACCACGCCTAACAACTGAGACGTCCCTGGCTGCGCAGCAGAATCGTCGGCCGATTGCTGGACTACCAAGCCTGCATTCCTCTTTTGCCGATCGCAGCGCGAAAGCAAAGGAGGGGTGCCGAAATCGCCCTAACAATGTTCGGCATCCCCTCACGTGCGTTCGCTCCTCCATGGTGTCCCTTGACGCGCGATCAAACTCCGTCGCGCTCCATGACATCACGGGAGCGATCCGATGCCCGACCCGAACGCCGGCACGCCGCAGCGCTATCTTCGCACACCAGAAGCGGCACGCTTTCTTGGCCTCTCCGGCCGCACCCTCGAAAAGCATCGCACCTATGGCACAGGTCCGACCTACCGCAAGCTGGGCGGCCGCGTCGTCTACGCGCTCGAAGACCTGAAAGCATGGGTGGACCGCGGCGCCAAAACGTCGACCAGCGATCCCGGGGTTGGCACGGTCTTGCCCGCCAAGCGGCACCCGCCCATCCCTTACGCTGGCAAGGAGCGGCGCTGACCCATGCCGGACAGCAACTCCTTTGCGCGCTCGCGGCGCAACTCAGAACGGGATCAGCTCGATCTGTTTCGCGCTCTTCCCGGTGATCTCGCGCCGCGCGACGCGCAAGACTTAATGGCTTATCCGTTCTTTTCGCTGGCGAAGTCGAAACGGACCGTTCCCATCGATTTTGGGGTCGGGACAATCAAGATCCGTGTCGGAGCTGTGCCGGAACATGGCATGGCGACCATCTGGGATGCGGACGTGCTGATCTGGGCCGCCTCGCAAATTATCCAGGCGCGTGATGCGGGTTTGAAGACGTCGCGGTTGATGGCTGCCACCCCTTACGAGATCCTGACCTTCGTGGGACGCGGCACAAGCGTGCGCGACTACGATCGCCTCAAGGCTGCGCTCGACCGGTTGCAATCGACCACTGTGATGACATCCATTCGCCAGCCGACTGAGCGCCGGCAGCATCGGTTCTCGTGGATCAACGAATGGAAAGAGACGGCGGATATGCACGGCCGCGCCCGCGGGCTCGAGCTGATCCTGCCAGACTGGTTCTACACGGGTGTTCTGAACGAAGCGCTCGTGCTGACGATCGACCGCGCATATTTCGATCTGACTGGCGGACTGGAGCGCTGGCTTTATCGCCTCGTGCGCAAGCACGGCGGTCGCCAAAAGGGCGGCTGGAGCTTTGATCTTGTGCACCTCCACGCCAAATCGGGCTGCCTATCGCCACTCAAGCACTTCGCATACGACCTGCGCCAGATCGTTCGACAGCAGAGATTGCCAGGATATGAACTGGTCATCTCGCACGACCCAAATGGGACGGAACGGCTGAACTTCGCTCCCACTCCGGTCGACCCGCTTACCCACCGGCTGCGCAAGCGCGGGCTTATCTCCGGCTCGGGGGAAAACCTGTGAATCCCGCCGTGCTATCAGGGACCAGCGCCACCGTGCCATCGGGGACCGAAAACGCGTGCCATCAGGGACCGCTATCGCGGAAAAGCCCTTGCCACAGACGAGCTTCCGCTTCCTCTAACTTTCCTAACCAGGAATCCTTCGGATTCCTTCTAACGGACCCCCAGTCCACGTCGCGGCAGAGTTCGTGGCTGTCCGGTCAGCCTACCGCCTGCGCCAACCTCCGCACGACAGCGGCTGAGCTGCGTCTTGCTTCCTGGAAATGGATCTTCGCAGTCCTGGACCTGCAGGAGCGTTATCTCCTCCCAAGGCGCGCTTGGCGTTCTGACGCGGCCGTGAGCGCGGAGCAGTCGTGCTTCGCCCCGCCTGTCGTTTGCCTATCACGCCTCCTCGTCCTGGACTTCAGATCGCCACGTCTCAGCACCGCGCCTGCCGTCTTGCGATATGGAATTTCAATATGAATGATCTCACGACCGTTGAGCTCCTGTGGCTCGAGAAACGCATCGAAAACCGCATTCGGTTCGGCCGGCCTACATCGGAAACGATCATCGACCATCACCGGCGTGTTCTTTCATTTGCGCCTGGCAGCATTTTTGCGTTCGTACGCTGGAGCTCCAATGACTTCGGAACTGTACTGTCACGCATCGATATTCTGCGCGCGTGCGCGCCGGGGCAACGCTACTCGACCGTGCCTTGGATCAGTCCGGGCGGCGAGAGCCTGCTGAGATTGTCAGGTTGGCCGAAGGTCGAACGTGTCCTGCAGCTGATCGGCGCGGTGGAAGCACTGGGCATCGATCCTGCCGACGCGGCGCCCGACTACTGGCACCACGCGCACAATCGCCTTTCCGTGAATGAAACTCCGCGAAGCTACACCCGTGCGCGTCACCAGGCGTGGCTCCGGCGCCAAAGGGCGACACTCTGATGGGCCGGCTCATAACACTTCTTGCCATGTGCGGTGGCACGGCTCTTGCGCTCTCCGCCGACCGGTGCACAGCGCCATGGTATATTTGGAACGCTTCGCATAGCGTGCCGATCGGTCTTTACCGCTTGCAGCCGGTAGAGCGTCTCCGTGTCACCTCGCTCGTAGCCGTTCGCCCGCCTGAGCCGCTTGCGTCGTTCCTTGATTTGAACGGCTATCTGCCGCTCGGCATTCCCATGCTCAAGCGGGTGTTGGCGCTCCCTGGGCACACCGTCTGCAGACGAGAACTCACTATCCTCGTCGACGGCATCGAGATGGGCGAGGCCCGCGAGCGCGATGGCCGTGGGCGGCCTTTGCCCGCATGGCAAGGATGCCACGTCCTGACGGCCGACCAGATCTTTCTGATGAACTGGGAATCGGCCGATTCTTTTGACGGCCGCTATTTCGGGCCGATCGCGGCCTCCGCCGTCATCGGCCAGGCCTTGCCAGTGTGGACAAAGGACGAATGACCATGCTTGCCTTGCTTCATCGACTTGCAGCTTCATCATGCTTCCGCGGACCGCAATCCCCTTGCTCCTTCCCGGCCAAGCTCGTCAGCAGATGCGGGCGCGCCGATGATGATCAGCTGCAAAGGCCGCACGTTGACTTCTCCCAGGCTGCGCTCGAGGCGATGCGGGCATGCCGTCCGTCCTTCCGTATCATCGTGGCATTCCTGGCAGCTTTGGCAGCTGTCGAATTGCCGTGGAGCTGTCGAGCCCAATCCGAATTGCAGGCGCCTGCTCCGCCCTCAACGTGCCTTGGCAAATTCGTCCCATATGCGGCCTTCATTGCCGAGGCGTCCCGCCGGTTTGCAGTTCCCGTGCAATTGGTTTGTGCCGTGATCCAGGTCGAAAGCAGTGGCAAAGCGCACGCCGTGTCATCTCGAGGTGCCCTGGGCTTGATGCAAATCATGCCAGGGACGTGGGTCGACCTGAGCGCCCGCTACAATCTAGGCATCGACCCCTTCGACCCCCATGACAACATTTTCGCGGGGGCCGCCTACCTGCGAGAGATGCTGGACCGGTTCGGCTCGGACGGATTTCTCGCTGCCTACAACGCAGGCCCCCAGCGCTACGCGAAGCATCTGACGACGGGGCGCGCGCTGCCTGAAGAAACCCTGGCCTACCTGAACAAACTCGAGCCATTGACCGGCATGATACAGCGCTGGCGCGATACTTCGGTCCCTGGTCACGGCACAAATTGGAAGCAAGCCAAGCTGTTCGTTCCGCGATTTTATCGCTGGTCGCGCGAACGGAGCTCGGCATCCGCTCTGCACGAAACGCCTTCATCGAAAGACGCGCTGAATTCCCACGCGACTGAACTTTTGCCCCATGCGAGTGGCCTGTTCGTGCCGCGATCGGGGAGGTGAAGTCTCAATGACGATAATCGCATCTCCTCGCATGCCATCGCAAGGTCTCGCATTTTGGAAAGTGATGAGGACACGGGCGGAAGGAGCAGACCGGGGATGGCCTGTTCGTGCCGCGATCGGGGAGGTGAAGTCTCAATGACGATAATCGCATCTCCTCGCATGCCATCGCAAGGTCTCGCATTTTGGAAAGTGATGAGGACACGGGCGGAAGGAGCAGACCGGGGATGGCCGCCCGTAATCGGTCTCCTGCAGAACTTGCGGCGGCGGAGCAGATGGTCTGCGCGATGAATATTGCGCACACTGCACCGGCTCAGCAACGCGGGAGGCGTGTGATGGAATTCTTCTGTGGTTTGGACGTCGGCATGGACGAGACGGCGATCTGCGTGGTGGATGCGACCGGCAAGGTGATGCTGGAGACGGCGGTGGTGACCGATCCGGACGCGATCAAGGTGGCGCTGACGCCCTATCTTGGCCGCTTGCGACGCCTTGGTCATGAGGCGGGATCGCTGTCGCCCTGGCTGCATCCGGAGCTGCTCAGGCTTGGCCTGCCGGCGGTCTGCCTGGAGACTTTGCATGTTCGCGCGGCGCTGAAGGCGCAGCGCAACAAGACCGACCGGGCAGATGCGCTCGGGATTGCCCACATCATGCGCACCGGCTGGTTCCGGCGCGCCCATATCAAGAGCGAGGCCTGCTACCGGCTGCGGCTGTTGTTGACGCACCGGCGCAATCTGAAGCGCAAGTTTGTGGACCTCGAGAATGCGATCCGGCACTCGCTGAAAGTGTTTGGCATCCGGCTGAACCGGGTCGGGCGCGGCGGCTTTGCGCAAGTCGTGCGCGAGGCGGTGGCCCACGATGCGCTTGTCAGCGAGCTGATCGACGCCATGCTGAATGCGCGCGCGGCGCTGTGGAAGGAGTACTGCCGGCTGCACGACCTGGTGGTTCGCCTGGTCGCCGGCCATGAGCTGTGCCGGCGCTTCATGCAGATTCCTGGCGTCGGCCCGATCGCGGCGCTGAGCTTTATGACCGCGGTCGACGATCCCTCGCGCTTCAGGCGCTCGCGCGACGTGGCGGCCTATTTTGGCCTGACCTCGCGGCGCTGGCAGTCCGGCTCGTCTATCGACGTCAAGGGCCGGATCAGCAAGGCGGGCGACGGTGACGTGCGGCGGGCGCTGTACGAGGCGGCCAGCGCTTTGCTGACTCGCTACAAGAAAAAAGACAAGGTCAAGGCGTGGGGGCTGGCGCTGGCCAAGCGCTCCTCGCACCGCAAGGCGACGGTGGCGGTAGCGCGCAAGCTCGCTGTGATCATGCATGCGATGTGGACCAGCGGCACGTTCTACTGCGGCGATCCGGACGCCTCGGCGGCGGAGATGCATGCCGAAACAACAGCTAAGCAGCGCAAATTGCTCGGGCCCTACGCATGAGGCGCGTGATCCTGCAACCTGGCAACGACGCGGTGATGGCCGCGACCTGAACACGGAGCTCCGCCGCCGGCGGATGAGGACTGGTGCAGCACCAACAAGACGGAACGCACGTTATCTTGCCTGCGACGATGCATCTTCGGATGCCGACCGATCGCGCCGGATTGCCTGTGATGTGGCTCCGTCACACCGATGGAAAGATGCGCCGCGACGGCGTCCGCGCTGCCTTGCTGCAGCGAAACTGTGCCGTCGCTGAGCGCGGAAGACTGCACGGCGCATCAGGACTCGCAAGCCTCGCGGCGCATCGTGTCATGGCGTGGATCAGAGAGGCTTGTCGCAAGCGAGAAAGGAAGCGAGAATGGCTGAGGTCAGACAGACGACACGACCGATTAAGACGGCAGGATAAAAGCCGCAAGGTGCGGCCGGTCGGTTGCGAGAAATCTTGCCTTAGTTTCAATCATCCGGTGCAACTTGCGAATCTTGAGCGCACATTTTCAGTTTTGCCAAATTGCAGCCGCGGCTCAGCTTTTTGCACTCTGCCGGCAAACGATGGCCGGTAAGGACGACTTCCGAATCCGCCCTGGCCGCATTCGCTCTACGCGAGCGCCGCGGGCAAAGCCGTTTCTGGCGCAGGCCCTCAGAGCCGCGCAGAAGGCCGGCGGCCTGTCACGCGGCTATCGTCGTGGAACAAACTTCGGGCGTGGGCGCGCCGCGAGCCTTGCAGCGTCCAGACTGCTCAACAACCGCGCTCGCGGCGCCATGGTCAAGGCGCGGGTGGTTCGCCGAATGCGCACGCCCGGGGCGCTGCGGGCCCATCTTGGTTATCTGCAGCGTGACGGGGTCACCCAGGACGGAGCGCCAGGCAAGCTCTTTGACGCTCTCGGAGATGAAGCAGACGGCCGCGCCTTCGCCGAACGCTGCGAGGGTGACCGACACCATTTCCGCTTCATCGTTTCGCCCGATGATGCAGGCGAGCTCACCAGCCTGCGCAGCTTCACCCGTGAGCTCATGGATCAGGCCTCGCGCGACCTTGGAACGCGCCTCGAATGGGTCGCGGTCGATCACTGGAATACGGAGCACCCGCACATTCATATTCTCGTGCGCGGACGCGCCGATGATGGAAAAGATCTCGTCATCAGCCGCGATTACATCGCAACTGGCTTGCGCGCCCGGGCCGGCGATCTCGTCACCCGCGAACTGGGTCCCCGATCCGAGCTCCAGATCCGGGAAGGGCTGGAAGCCGAGGTGACCGCCGAACGCTGGACCAGGCTCGACCGGGTGCTCGCGCGGCAAGCGGGATCGGCCGATGGGGTCATCGATTTAAGGCCGGAACGGGATGGTGCCCGGGACCCGTTACGAGACATTCGGATCGGGCGGATGCGGATGCTGGAGCGCCTGGGTGTGGCAGAGCCGGCGGGGCCCGCTCGCTGGGTCTTGGCCGAAGACGCCGAGCCACGCCTGAGGGCGCTTGGCGAGCGCGGCGACATCATCAAGCGGCTGCACAAGGCGATTGCCAAGGATGGTATCGCACGCTCACCGTCCTCCTTTGCGCTCGAAGGCGAGCATCACGGTGAACCGATCATTGGCCGTCTCGTCGCCCGCGGACACGACGACGAGCTGAGGGGCAATGCCTTTGCCATTGTCGACGGCATAGACGGGCGCGTCCATCACCTCAAACTCCCCGATATCGAGGCGGCTGGCGACGGACCGATTGGAGGCGTCGTGGAGCTCCGCCGCTTTGAGGATGCGAAGGGACGGACACGCATCGCACTCGCGGTAAGATCGGAACTCGTCCTCGACAAGCAGGTCACCGCGGAAGGCGCCACATGGCTCGACCGGCAGCTTGTGGCGCGCGAACCTGCTGAGTTCTCGCGCGCCGGTTTCGGCGCAGAGGTCCGGGCAGCCCTGGAACAGCGAATTGATGTGCTGGCAGAGTACGGACTTGCCCAGCGGCACGGCGACAGAGTGCGGCTTGGCCGCGATCTGATCGAGACCTTGCGAAGCCGCGAGCTCGATAGCGCCGGCCGGCGCCTTGCGGAGGAGACCGGGCTTACGCATCTACCTGCTCAATCAGGTGAACAGGTTTCGGGGACATATCGTCAGCGGCTTTCCCTCGCCTCGGGGCGCTTTGCCATGATCGACAATGGACTCGGCTTTCAGCTCGTGCCATGGGCTCCTTCACTAGAACGGGAACTGGGCAAACAGGTGAGCGGGATCGCAGGTCCAGGCAATGTCGATTGGTCCTGGAACCGCAAACGGGGCCTGTCACTTTGACTGGCAGTCTCTTTGCTGGGCTACGACGCAAGACTGCCGCCCTAGCTGGGCTGCGCTCACCCACGTACAAGTGAAGCCCGCTATCCTTTTGTCGCTAGAAGAAGTTCGCCGTAGTCGCGCTCACTGCAACCATGTCCCAGCGGGTCTCGGGGGCCGGGACGTTCGCTGGTTCGACCCTTCTGCGTGCCCGGTTCCGAGCAACTGTCTCCTCCTGGAGATCTTGATGCCGGTGCGAGTTTTCGCTAGATCGCATGTGTTCATTTAGGAGAAGTGACGGTGACGATCGGTACTGTAAAGTGGTTTAACACGACCAAGGGCTACGGTTTCATCAAGCCGGATGACGGCGGCCCCGACGTCTTTGTGCACATCAGCGCCGTTGAAAAGGCCGGATACACCGGCTTGGCAGAAGGCGCTCGGATCAGCTTCGAGGCCAAGGCTGGTCGGTCCGGCAAAGTATCAGCCGAGAATCTCCGGATTGGATAAGGCCGACATCACCGACCGCGGCGGCAACGGTTGGATCGGGATCCCTCCTGAAATGAGACCCGATCTCGCCAAAGAAAGAGAGCTTCGCTAGTGGGCGATACGGCCGTGCCATGGTATCGATGTGGACCCGGGCTCACCGTGAGAACCAGCTGGTTAGATTAACCCAATCTACCCGCTGTCATTGCCGCGAACTGCTGCGGCTTGCCGCTGGGATGACTTCAGCGTTGCTCTTGATCGCGCCAGCCGGCACCAGATGCACGATGCGATAGCCATTCTCGTGCAGATAGCGCAAGAACGCCGGCATCATTGCGGCCGTTTGGGCCTGGGCATCGTGCAGGAGAATGATACCCTTGCTTGCGACCTCCAATCGCCCGGTAACGGTCTTTAGTTCTTGTTCTGGGGTTAGGTTCTCCCAGTCGCCCGCCGGAAGGTCAGCTCCAAACACGACCATCCCGCGCGAACGCAACAATTCGAGCGTCACTGGGCTCGAGTCGAAATACGGAAACCGGAAAAAGCGGGATGGCGGGCTTGGGGCGGAGACGCCCTTGAGCCCGTCTCATCAGCGGCAATTCCGCGATCAATATCCCTCTTGCCCTGTTCGAAGGTCATCTTCGACATCATCGTATGCGACCAGCTGTGGTGTGCGATGGTGGCCCTCGGCAGCTATTCGGCGAACAAGCTCTGGAGACTTTGCGGAGGACTTGCCGACCAGAAAGAACGTGGCCCGCACGCATTCCTCGGCGAGCGCCGCCAGTACCTTTTGCGTGATTGCGGCCGCGGCCCGTCGTCAAAGGTGAGGACGACCTCATGGTCGGCCAAAGGGAGCGTTTCCCGAAAGCTGTTCAACCCAACGCGCGGGTACGCCTTTGCATCGACCTCGAGGACGCGGGAGGTGCCGAGCACATCCTGCCGCGGGCAGTCGGCCGCGTCTGTCACGACCACCCCGGCAAGTAGCAGGGTCACAGCACCAGCAAGCGGCGTGGTCAATCTGAGCAGGCGCATCTTTGAATGCGCCACACCTCCACCTTACCTGAGCCACCAGCATTGCCGAAGTACGATAACCTCATGCGATTCAGGTGGCTCTTGGGGAAGGTCGCTTGGCCGCGGGTGAGCTTATCTATTGCGCGATCGTCAGAACTCCGGGACGCATTCAGCGACACCAGGGTTTGAATGCTCCAGGAGGGGCAATCTTCAGGAACGCTTCACATTACTTGAGCGAAGTCAGCGTTTTCTGCCTATCCATGAGCTCTCACGCACATAATCGGCGTTTCGGCGCCGTCTCGTGATGCAAACCTCGATCGATCAGTCCTGCTTAACTTGAATGGGTTGGCTACGTATCTCGGCTTTGTCCCCGCCGATCTCTGCGCTGCCACGCGCGCCACTGCGACGCGAGCACCATTTTAGTTGTGTGCGCACGTCGATATGCCGAGATAACCCGATCATGTCGGCGACAAAAATCATTTGGCACCAGGTCATCCTGGTCTGCCTCATCGTGCTCGCGTTCCTGTGGGCGGCGACCGAATGGACAGCTTGGCGGCTTGCCTTCCAGCAGCAGCTTGGGGCTCCCTGGTTCAAGCTCGGACATTGGCCAATTTATCAGCCGGCAGCTTTCTTTGGCTGGTGGTTCAAGTTCGATGCTTACGCGCCCGTCGTTTTTCTGGAGGGTGGCGCGATTGCTGCAAGCGGCGGCATCGCGGCCATAGCGATGGCCATGTTGCTCTCGGTCCTGCGGGCCCATGAAGGGCGGGACGTCACCACCTACGGCTCGGCGCGCTGGGCCGATCTACGCGAAGTCAAACGGGCGGGACTGTTAGGCCCTGACGGCGTCGTGCTCGGCCGGTTCGGACGTCACTATCTGCGCCACGACGGGCCCGAGCATGTGCTATGCTTTGCGCCAACGCGCTCCGGCAAGGGTGTTGGCCTCGTCATTCCGACTCTTCTGACCTGGCCGGCCTCCACCATCGTCCATGACATCAAGGGTGAGAACTTCCAGTTGACCTCCGGATGGCGCGCGCAATTTGGGCCCGTGCTGTTGTTCGATCCGACCAATCCGGCCAGCGCCGCCTACAATCCACTCCTCGAGATCCGCCGTGGCGACTGCGAGGTGCGAGATGCTCAAAATATCGCCGATATTCTCGTCGATCCTGAGGGTGCACTCGAGCGCCGCAATCATTGGGAAAAGACCAGCCACTCACTCTTGGTGGGGGCAATTCTGCATGTCCTCTACGCCGAAGCCGATAAGACTCTCGCTGGGGTTGCAAATTTCCTTTCGGATCCATCTCGCCCGATCGAGGCTACGCTCAACGCAATGCTGGCGACTCCGCATCTTGGGACAGGCATCCATCCAGTCGTCGCATCAGCGGCACGCGAACTTTTGAACAAAAGCGAGAACGAGCGCTCGGGTGTGCTCTCGACGGCGATGAGCTTCCTCGGGCTCTATCGTGATCCGGTAGTTGCCAAGATCACCGCGCGAAGCGATTGGCGCATCCGTGATCTCGTCGACCGTCCTGAATCCGTCTCACTGTACCTTGTGGTGCCGCCATCGGACATCGTCCGCACCAAACCCTTGATGCGGCTCATCCTGAACCAGATCGGACGGCGTTTGACCGAGAGCCTTGATCCCGACCGGCGCCGGCAGAAGCTGCTTCTGATGCTTGACGAGTTTGCAGCCCTCGGCCGGCTCGACTTTTTCGAGAGCCAACTCGCCTTTATGGCAGGTTACGGCATCCGCAGCTTTCTCATCACGCAGAGCCTTAACCAGCTCGAACGCGCCTACGGTCCGAACCATGCGATCCTTGACAATTGCCACGTCCGGATCGCCTTTTCGACCAATGACGAGCGCACCGCCAAGCGCGTCTCCGACGCGCTCGGAACTGCGACCGAATTGCGAGCCATGAAGAACTATGCGGGCCACCGCCTGAGCCCGTGGCTTGGGCACTTGATGGTCAGCCGCCAGGAGACCTCTCGTCCGCTGCTGACTCCCGGCGAAATCATGCAACTGTCTCCGCAAGACGCGGTCGTGATGATTTCCGGTGTGCACCCGGTCCGTGCTAACAAGGTCCGCTACTATGAGGATCCGCAATTCCAGCGACGTGTCTTGAAGCCGCCCCGCTTGGAGCCGAACAAGCAGCCCACCCGCCCAGATGACTGGTCAGCCCGCGCCCAAATATCGCCGTCGGGCCAGCTGCTGACCAGGCGCACGGGCAGGAGCGACGAGGCGAACGGCGGCTTACGCCGCGAGCCGGAATTGCATGAGGAAATCGAGATCAAGACGCCGGCCGGCGAGCACGAGTTCGACCCCGAGCTCGACGAGGGTGACGAGGATGCCGTCCAGGCGCAACTGATGAGCCGGTCGATGCAGGGAGTTGCGCGAACCGTCACCCTCGATCCCGACGATGGAATGGACCTGTGAGCGAGGCAGCGTGAAAAAGGTCCAGCTCAGCATCTATCTCGATCCCGGAACGTTCAAAACGCTTGAGGCCTTCGCAAGCCGCGGTGGCCGGTCCAAGTCGCTGGTGGTCGAGGCCGCAATAGGTTCCTTCCTTTCTCCGGACGATTCCGATCGGCGCGAGGCTGTGATAGCAAAACGGCTGGATCGGATTGTGCGGGTGCTCGAGCGTCTTGAACGCAATGATGGCATCACGCTTGAGACCGTCGCGCTCTTCATCCGGTTCTGGCTGACCTCAACTCCGGCATTGCCGGAGCATTCGAGCCCTGCCGCCCGCGCCAAGGGCGGTGAGCGGTACGACCGCTTTGTCGAAGCGCTGGGACGACGACTTGCGAGCGGATCCAGCGTCCTGAAGGAGGTAAGCATCGACGTGCAAGCCTCCAAGAAGCCCGAATAGAAACTTCTCCGCGCAGAGTGCCTGTGACGGCTCCTTGGCGATCGAGCGCCGGGCCTAGGTGAGCCGAGCGGGCGCGCGCGAAGGCAGACCGACACAGAGTCGTGAAGCGCGGGGAGCTTTCTTGACGTCCCAGAAGGCCATCGCGAGTCGCCCCTAGCTGCCGCGCAGGAGGCTGAAAGATCCGGCTCATCTTGAGCCCGCCTCGTCTTTCTTTGGCTACGCCAGACTACGACGCCGATGTCGGCGCGATTGATGTCGTGGTCGGATTGACCCTTCTGTCGACGCATCATCGCTGGGCCGATTCATCTGTTTCGACCGGAAAGCCACGCCGCACGGATAGCGTGTGCCGTTTCGTGCGGTCGCAATTGAGGAGCTGAAGAAACAATGCAGATCGATGGTGAGGCTGAAGGTCAGGCCAGCTCGATTGGGAAAAGTTCCGATGGCAGGTGGAGCCGAGCTCGAACGAAGGTCTGCGAACCAAGAAGATCATCGTTCAGCTCTCCGAAAGCATCTTCGAGCGGCTTGAAGCCGCGACCGAACGCGCGGGAGCCGGCAAGAGCATGGTCGTCGACACGGCGCTTCAGCGTTTTCTGGCTCCTGCGCCAGCGGCCGAAGGGCTCATTCGTGAAACTCCGGACCGGTTCAGTGGTCAGATGGCAAGGCTCGAGCGCGAGGTCGCGATCGTTGCCGAGACAGTGGCCCTGCATGCGCGCTATCACCTCACCGTTACGGCGGCCAGCGACATTCCCTAGATGCATTCAGCAAAATACGAGGACTGGGACATGGTCATGACATGGCCACTCACAGACCAGGGCCTAATGGCGCGGGAGCCAACGCCGTGACCGACACCGCTCGCCAGCTCGGCGTGACGAAACTGACACAGGCGGGCCCATTGGCGTGCTTAGCAGCAGAAATATCGCCCTGTTCGCTTCCTATCCGGCGGCGGCTCGACTGCTTCGTGAGCCTGCTATAACCGGCGTGCCCTCGCTCGTGCTGACGGACCATGACCAGCTTCGCCCACGGCGCTTAAAGGAAATCTCAAAGAAAGAAAAACGATCGGACATAAACACCGGCGGTCTGTCTGGACCGGAACGCCCGCTGCGGCTGCCCCGGAGATGGATTCGCCGCGGGAAAATAGACACTCTGGCAAGTGGCGAGACATCGCACGGACATCGCGGCGAAAATCGTCAAAAAGAGCCGCTCCAGCGCTGAATACCATCACGGAGGCGGTTCCTCCAGCGCTGGCGTGGCGGAGCCAGACCAGCACAACTGTCCTGCTTCGACGGCATGGCGGCAACGTCTTGGACAATCAACAAGCAACGACGACTGTGGTGAAGTTCATACTCGACTTTGGAATCAGCTAGTAGTCTCTTTGAGGGGTTCACCGTGCTTTCTCTGCTACCATTCTTTGCGCCTTGCGGAGTCGCCAAGTGTTGGACGCAACGACCACTGCGCTTTTGCGTGCTGTTCTTGAGGAGGTTTGCGACAGTCTGCCTCGCAGCGAAACCGGCACTCGGGCCCATGTCGCTTCCAAGATCTTGGAGGCCGCCAACAAAGGTGAGATCACAGCGGAGCGCCTTCGGCAGGTCGCAATGCAAGCTCTTCGCTCCGCGCCAACCATGTGGGCGCTAGATACGGACAAGACCGATAGTGCTCATGTGAATTTCCAGGTCACGGTGTTGAAGATCCTTTTGAGCTACCCGAACGGCTTCGCATCCATGCCGGGACCTCAAGCGAGACATGGCCATTTTGGCCACGAGCGGTCCGGATTGGGCGGCACGCACCAAACGAATGGGCACCCGTGTGCCAGAGCTCGACCTTTTTACGCAGCAACTCGTCGAGCGAGTGAATCGAGGGTGGCGCATCACGGACAAGGGACGAGCGGTGCTCGAGCTGATGGAGCCGCGGCCGAGCACGGGCCAAGTCCAGCGAGAGGACCCGAGAGCTCCTGAGCTGCCATCGCCAGTGCCGGCACGATCCCTTTCTGTCGAACTACGCCGGCGCGAGCCCGAACGACTGGGGCGGCGCCGGTCCTCTAAGAGCCGATCGCGCGCACCGCACTCTCCGACTATGTAGGTGATCATGGCCGCGCCCCACAATCAGGTTGCCGAAGGAGGATTTTCGATGCCGTTGTGGCTTTCTTTTTATTGGAGAGCTGGAACGAGAAGTGCTGACATCTCAGCACATATCGGAGCACATATCGGGGAGAGGTGCTGTTGCTTCGATCAGCTCCAAGATCCCGGATGCGAGGTGCGCTGGACCTCGATTTTGACGCGTGAAGCGTCGGTCCTGTGTCCATCGTCCGGAACGGTGTCCCGACGTGTCCATAGCCGGTAGTCGCGAGGCTGACCCATCTGCCGCTCTCGGTGCGGTCGTCCAGCTTCAGGTAATCGCCCGCCGCTTCCGCTGCGATGCCGTCCTATGCGTGCGGGCGCCAGAGAGGTATGCCGTTCTTCGACAGAGGCCTGATAGCCGCGTCGCAGCGCGTTGTCGGCGATCTGCTCACCACCGACATCAGCGAGAAGCAGGCAAGATCGATCAAGTACCAGCTCAGCATCGCTAAGCTTCCGCTCGCCAACAACGGGCACCATCGCGGATACAGCTTGTGGCGATAGCGATAGCCAGATGGGTCTTGCCGGTACCGGCGCCGCCCACCAAAACGGCATTCCGCTGCGTTAGCAGTCGGGCGCATGCGCTGGAATCAGCCGAAGAAAGGGGGCCAAACGCGAGATTTCAGCGTGAATGCGCTGAGAGTTGCATCAATCGACATCGGTATAATACTACAATAGAGCTAGACGTCCGAAAGGCGCATGGTCAAGTGTTGGGTACGAAATGCTCCGATCGGAAGCCGAGACGACACACTCAGGTGAGAAGCGAGATTGTTCGTTCCATTGCGTGCTGAGTTCATCGGGCAAGGGCGACCAAAATTGTCGCTCTCCAAGAGATTAAGTCCGGCGAGGCTCGATCGTGGTCACAGACACTGCAAAAGACGGGGCCCGTCGTGTCCCATTCAATCCTCCGCTTGAAGCAAAATACATGTCCGTTGACGGCAGCCTCGGCGGCAAGCTGTCTCGTGCTGAACACGGGCGAAAGTGGCGCCTTACTCGAGCACGTCCCGCCGACACTCAACCAGTTCTTTTTGATCTTCACACCAACCTCAGCGGTACGCCCGGTTTACCGACTCTGCAAGGGAGCATGGGTTCAGGGTTCCAAAATGGAAGTTGACTACGTGTGCAAGCTGCCGAGCTTCGCTCGGCATATGTAAGACACTACCTTATGATTGTGGCAACCCGCATCGATGTGGACCCGGACCCACTCGGTAACACATGGGATGAGACGGTCCTGCCTTCAGCGTGGAAGTTCGTTGAGATAGTCTATAGTTCGCGTTCATCACTAGAACTTCGTCGAGTGCACGGCCATTGACTGGGTGGGCTGAATAGCCGATCCGGGCGAGGCGGAGATTGGCGTGCATCACGACCTCTTGCACGCGACGCCTCCAACCCAATTCTTTCGTTGTCCGCGAAAGCGTCGCTTGTGCCTTCAAATTGACCAGCGAGGCGAAGCATCAGATTCAACCTTAGTTCGCGCACGAGGAGACTTGCGGCTCGCGCACGGCTCGGCCGATGTCGCCGCAACCGCCGGAAATCACGGTGATGCGTCCTGAGAGACCGAGGCCGTTCATGCCGTCGCCTTTCTGTCTGTCGCGCCGGCGACGATGGCGCAATCCGCGCCCAGCGCAAGTCCCCCATTCCTCCGCCCAAGCTTGGGAAGCCTAGTCATTTCGAATTTCACGGTCCTCCGGCAACCACGCACGAACCCGCGGAGATTGATGCCACCGTCGCGATGGAGATCGATAGGGTAAATGATCGGCGCTGATGCCTCTTCAAGGTTGTCCGCAAGGGCTCGGGATCCAGAATGTCACCTTGGCTGAGAAGTTCCTCTCTTTGCGGTCTGCGGTAGATCGGGTAGGACATGGTTGACCTCCTGATTCACTCACAATGGGAAGATGGGACCTTGAGCCTCCTTTTTGGTTCAGATGCGAGGAATTCCGCACCTTAGGCAACGCCAGGACTGCAAGCAGCCCACCGAGTTTCTACGGCAACGAACATCTTAGAGATTAGTGGGACTCTCCGCGCTTCTCGCCTTGTGGAGATGACTGCACGTTTGGCTGTGGGGACGATGATGTTCCCGTCTGTGGCTCAGAGGTAGGAGATGGTGATATCTGTGTCGGCGGCGCTGGCTCCGCTTTCGTGTGTGGCGATCCAGCCGGAGGAGGAAGCAGCGGGGAAGAGGCGGGAGGAGCCTGCGTCTGCGAACTGTGCGACGGCGTCGAAGTTTCAGCTTTGCCTTCCTGCTTGTGCTCGTCTTTCCCGGGCGGCACGGGAATACCAAGCCTTAGCATTAGTCCTGTGGTCAGCACGGTGTTCTGCTCGGTCAGTTTGTTCACCACCGACGTGTGGTCGTGGTGCAACGCGGTGTACTCTTTTTCGAGCGATTCCACCCTCCACATCAAAAGGTAGATGATGATCACTGCGCCGAGTATGAGCGCGGTCAGTGGCGTCCTCGCGGCCGCAAGAGCCCGATTAAATCCATGCCCACCTGCGCCCCCACCATGCCCACCTGCGCCGCCGGCAAGTCCCCCTTGCCCTGGCGAGACGTGCGCTTGCAAGGCTACGTTGCCATTCACGGTGTCGTTGAACGCCTCCGGCGCACTGAATTCGAGCACCGTCCAGAACATCTCGCTTAATAGCTCTTCCCCGCCGATGACGAGTAGTAACAGTTCGATGGAGCCATACCGCACGCCGCGTACTTCGATGCGGACGTCCCTCCAACTCCGATCCACACGAGAAATCTTCTGCGCGAGCTTTGTCCCGAACTCTTGAATGAGCGCCCGTTCATTGTCATCGGGTGCGGGAGATCGAGTCGGGCTGCTGCTCTGCCAATAGTTGGTCCAAAAATCTTTCTTTGTTGCACTGGGAGATGTGCTCGGCAGTGACAGGCGTACTACGGCCGTCCTCTGCATGTTACCCCCTCTGCTCAATCAGACTGCCATGGTCGGCGCACGGGCATCATTGCGACAAATTAAGAAGACGGCCCCGCTATTAGAGCAACGCTGGGCCGCAAGTGAAAAGCGTGATCCCACTTCACACATCGCAATGTGTCCAAGGAGCGCATTCTAGCGTGACGACCCAACATTGCATAGCGCGATTGTGAAGCAACTCACACCTCTTGGTAGAAAGCCTCTTGACTACCCCGGCGGTGACGGCATGCTTTGCTCGCCCAAGTCTCATGGGACGCGGCAGGTAATAAATGCTGCCGCGGCTGATCTGCAAAACTTCCGCTTGCTTGGTGATCGACAGATCGTGCTCGCGGTCGATCATCGCTTTGCGCTCAGCAATCCCGCCTTGGTGAGCGCGCCTTCTAAAAAACTGGTCTCAGCGCTGCTCGCTCCCTGTGGGATAGAAACGCATTGCCGCTAGACTGCGGCCGGAAGGGAGCGGCCGATATGATTTTGGTGGCATGTGACCCCGCTAGAAAACCTGGTCCATGGGCTGTTGCGTACGTGAGAGTGGTGACGCCGTCCCGGCGATCCCGTCTAGGAATATGAATAAATTGCGCAGCCCAGCCCTTCCGCCGTGTCAGCAGGAGGATTGGAGATGAACCGCAACAAATCGAAATCCAGGGCCGACCGCACGATGCCCATGGTGCACCCGAACGCGGCTGCCATCGACATTGGCGCGACCATGCACATGGCTGCCGTCAGGGCAGATCGCGCACCTGAGCCAGTACGCAGCTTTGGTACCTTCACGGCTGATCTGCATCGGCTGGTCGACTGGTTTCAGAATGCGGCGTCGAGACCGCCGTCATGGAATCGACCAGTGTCTACTGGATCCCGATCTTCGAGCTTCTCGATGCACGGGGGTTCACTGTGTTTCTTGTCAACGCGCGCGATGCCAAGCACGTGCCGGGGCGCAAGACCGATGTCAGCGACGCGCAGTGGCTGCAGCGGCTCCATTCGTTCGGGTTGCTGCGAGCCAGCTTTCGACCCAAAGGGCAGATTGCCGAACTGCGAGCCTACGTGCGTCAGCGGGAGCTTCTGCTGGAGTACGCGGCTTCACACATCCAGCATATGCAGAAAGCATTGACTGAGATGAATCTTCAACTCCACCACGTTGTGGCCGACATCACCGGTGCGACCGGCCTGGGCATCATTCGCGCGATCCTTGCCGGCGAGCGCGACCCTGAGGCGCTGGCGTGCTTACGCCATTACAGCTGCCACTCCAGCGCCGAGGCGATCGCGAAGGCGCTCACCGGTAGCTACCGTGCCGAGCATCTGTTATGCGCTCGATCAGGCACTCGCCCTTTACGACGCCTATCGCGAGAAGGCATCAGCCTGCGATGTCCGGATC
Source organism: Bradyrhizobium sp. 192 (assembly GCF_023100965.1). Lineage (NCBI taxonomy): Bacteria > Pseudomonadati > Pseudomonadota > Alphaproteobacteria > Hyphomicrobiales > Nitrobacteraceae > Bradyrhizobium > Bradyrhizobium sp. 192. The sequence goes on along the minus strand of NZ_CP064691.1, from coordinate 202,687 downwards.
GAAGCTGTGTTGAAGGAACTCAGCACCCACAGGGGTCGTGATCATGGATCAGCACCGCCAGTCTCGCGGCGTCGGAACAGAACCGATCAGGCGAACGCTCTGGCTTTCGACATGCGGGCGGCGCTGTTCGTGTTGCTCGGAAAGGACATCACTATGATCGACGGCCTCGGCCCTTACCTTTCGCTGAAGTTGATCGCGGAATGCGGCGACGACCTTACCTCATGGCCAAGTGCAAAGCATTTTACCTCCTGGCTGGGGTTGGCTCCGAGCAATAAGATCTCCGGCGGCAAAGTGCTCTCGTCACGAACGCGCCGATCCGGCGGTCGGGCCGCGGCTCTTCTGCGCCTCGCTGCCGTCACCGTCGGACGCACTGACACCGCGCTCGGCGCCTTTTACAGGCGCCTCTCGTCCCGCATCGGCAAGGCCAAGGCGGTGACCGCCACGGCCCGCAAGATCGCAGTCCTATTCTACAACGCGGTGCGACACGGAATGGAGTATGTCGATCCGGGGGCTCATCCTACGAGACGCGCTACCGCACGCGGGTCGTCAACAATCTGCATCGGCGTGCCAAGGCATTCGGGTTTGTTCTCCAGCCCGTGGAGCCGAAAGCTGGTGCTGCCGTTTCTTAGGAATCGTTCTCCAGCGTCAGCTCTCCGATCTTGGCGTGCAGCGACTTTACGTCGATCGCAGGCGCGGCGGGCGCAGCACTGCCAGGTCAAAAACCTCCGCACGCGCCGCCTTCCAATTGGGCCTTCCAGGCCGTGATCTGATTGGGGTGGACGTCGAACTGCTGGGCCAGTTGAGCGATCGTCCGGTCGCCCTTGACGGCGGCAAGCGCCACCTTCGCCGGCGTTAAAGCCGGACCGTTGTCTTTCGATCACCAGGCCGCCGAATCCTTATGAGCACGCACTAATATCTATCTCGCTGTGCAGAACAATTTTCCAACGATTCAATGATTTAACGGATTTGCTGGAAAACAGGAAAGCGCGCGTGGTATAACCGTGGCGTTGTTAAACCTTTACCGGGCTTTGCCCCACGCCGTTTTTGGAATACAACGTAGTCGACAGTGGTGAAATCAATACCTTCCTCGCCGGATGTTCTCAGAACCAGGCCACAGCGCGACTGCTGGCTATTTGTCTGGAACGCGCGTTGCGCAATGGGCCGGACGGTCTTCAGCCTCTCGAAAAATAAGATCCTGACGCACCGGGCTGGCTGCGCGAGAAGTTCGCGTCCGGCGTTAGGTTTCATCGCTTCGTGCCGAATGCCGCGCTCGAGGCGAGTGTGCGCCACGTTGCCGACTGGATCGAAGCTGCGCGGGTGAACAACGAAGAATGGCTGCAGCGCTGCGACGAGCAAGGCCGTCCGCTGAAGCTCCTTAAGATCGGCTCGCTCGCGCAGGCGATCGCTGAAGCCGACAAGGCGATGCGGCGGTTCGCTTTCAATGCGGCGGCCGCGCCCCATATCGACGGCGAGGGCGAAGAATCGGTGATGACGTTCGCCGACGGCAGCCGGATCGTGCGTCTTTTGACGCCGGCGGCGCTCGATCGCGAAAGCGCGATGATGGGTCATTGCGTCGGGCAGGGCGCGTATGACGCGGCCGTCAAAGACCGTAGCCGGATCATCTACTCGCTGCGCGACGCAAAGAACAAAGCGCATGTCACTTTGACGTGAAGGCGGACGGCAACGAGCTTCTGCAGTGCAAGGGCAAGGAGAACAGGCCGCCGGTCCCACGCTACATGCCGCAGGTCCGCGCGTCCATCGAACGCTCTCCATGTACGAGCCCTTTGCGTACGCGCTTGGCTGGGAGACCAACAATGCCGTCAGCAAGATTTATGCGGTCGAAAGGATCCTGTTTCGTGCTGGCGCCTTGCGCCGTTATCTCCCGGGAGATGGTCGAGGAGATGTGCGATACAGAGGACAAGCGCAACCTGGTGCATGAGGGCGGCGGACATGCCGTAATCTACGGTCCTGACGGCAGTCCGCTCGCGGAGAAGTTGCCTGAAACCAGCGTAGGGATCGTCTATGCCACTATCGATCTTGCCGCGATCGGCATAGCGAAGAACGCGGCTGACCCTGCGGGGCATTACTCCCGCCCCGACGTCGTTCGGTTGTTGTTAAATAACAAGCCGGCGAAGAGGGTGGAGCACTTCTCGCTTCCGCACGATGTTTTTGCGCCCGACCTGAACGGTGCGGAGTGAAGCGACGACCGGAAGTCGCTTCGAGGAGCGCGTGCACCGGGAGGGCTGTACCCGCGGACATTTGCCGCTAGCGCCGCGCTACTCGGTCAAAACGGGCATGAGCGGAAGTATAAGCGATGTCCGCTTTGCTCCCCGCGGCGATGCTGCTGCAGTCAACTGCGGCTAATAAACTGGCGCCTCTAGGGCCCAGGCCTGCGCGCGAGGGTCGATCCCAGTTGGGTATTGATGTGCTGGTAAAACGAGATTTGGGACGGGGCGAAGCCATTGGGACCCGTTGGCCCGAAGGTAAGCAGCAGCTCATGTGTGCGGGAGCGATTCAGGTTCAGGATCGGCGTTCCGCTGCCGGACAGCGGAATAAGCTTGAATTGAGGGGTTACGCCGCCGCTGGAGACAACCACGAACTTCAGATCGTAACTGTAAACGTCGATCTTTTCAGGCTTCTTCGCACCCTGCGGCTTTGATGAATGGAGCAGATCGGCAGCCTTTACGTGGTCCTCCAAAAAACGCGCTATACCCAAATCCGACTTCACGAGAAGTGAGCTGGCGTCTCGTTCGATAGGCCACGCCTGCTCGTCGCACATGTCTTTGTTCTTGCCGGGGCCCGCAATGCTGCCGACACTCCAGTAGGAGTAGGCTGTATCCGTTCGTGTTGCAGTCGATGAAAGCTCTCCCGAAAGGCCTACGCTCCAGCTCCTACCGATCGAGAGGCCCGATTCCGATCCGTTCGTAAGCGTACGATTATAAGTCAGGTTCGGCGTGAAGCCCGAGCTTTCCACAACGCTAAGGGTCAACTGCAACTGAATGCCATAGTCTGGCGGTATCGGCGGTCCGAATCCGGTTGGAGTTTGATTGACCCTGCGTATCCCCTTGATGGTTTCGCACAGAATATTGCGCTTTATCTTAAGCACCATGTCGGGGCCGACATCTTGCGCCTCCCACGCTTCTGTGAGCGTAGGCGGGACAAGGCCGCAGCCGGCGAGGGGGATCGTCAGGAGCAGCGCTGCCGTGCACACCCTCAAGGACAAACTTAGCATTATGGCATGCCTCAGTCTGGCAGCTTGAGGTTCGGCTCATCAGGCCGCAGCTGCTTGAGTAGATCGGTCGCATCCCCGTGCGGGACCGAGGTGATCGTTACCTCAAAACCGGGGCCCGCCTTCTTGACGTGCAAATTGGCCTGATCGCCGGCTTTGTCCGCTAAACCGGGAAGCAGCTCGCCGGGCACTTCCTCAAGGATGAACTTGTAGTCGGCGCCGACCCTCTCGATACGGATCGCATCGATGCGGGGGTAGCACAGGTTTCCCCACAAGACTTCATTGGCGGCGCAGGGTGGAGGATGAGGGGCCATATCCGTCTCCCGATAAAAGTTTTTCCTCGCAATAGATTTTCGTCGCAACCGATACGATCGGGCCGTAATGCCGTCTTGGCAAGTCTGAGTAGCAGGAGCCTTGACGAAAAATGTCGAGTTGTATCCGGGGGGCCACACCAGGCAAGCGCGTTCAAAAGCGAACCGGGCTGCGGTGCGTCGTTGCCATAAAAGGGCTCGATCGTTTTCGCGCCAATTTTGCGGTGCTGGGCTAGGCTGCCGCACGAGCTTGCCTTACCCTCCGAGCAAGTCTAGCTTACTGCAAGCTTTAGTAGAACGCAATTTGATGCGGTGACGCGCCGCGGGGCCTGCACCGTGAAATTCAATGGGAGCGGCACGTGCGCTCTTTTTTAAATCGTAGGCCGGGTGGCTTCTTTTGGACCATCGTCCTTCAGCTGGTGACCTGTGTGCTTCCTGGCGTTGCGGCCTCGGCCGATGCTCCCGGCAAGCCGGCGTTGACGGTTATTCTAGAGCGCAATGAAATTCTCGCCGGCCAGACGATGAGCTTCAACGTGTGGATCGAGAATGCGACCGAGGCCAGGATAATCGATGCGGGTCTCAGCTTGTTTGGGCCGACCTTCTTGAAAGTCGGCACCCTCGACACAAGCGGCGTGTGCTCCACAAAAGACACTATAGTTCTCGGCAGCGTTGAGCCCGGTTCGACGCTGGTGCGGAACAAATTGTGCCTGAAGGCAGATTCCAGCATCGAAGAGCGTGACGAGAATCTGGGGTTCGGTCTCAGCTATTCACTTCAGAACGTGAAGGACAACAAAACGACTGCCGGCGCGCTTGTTGCGGAAAAGAAGTTGAGCATCGGCCTATTCGGAACGGAAAGCGTTGGCGGTGTTTCGCTGCGTCTTGCGTCGTACATCATTCCCGGCACGCTTTTCTTGATGATTTTGCGATTATTCGCTCCCAAATGGAAAGTAGAACTCGGTGCGACGGAGTCCGTCACACTCAGCATTTTTATCTCGGTTCTCTTGTTCCTTCTGGCGGCGCTTGGATTTCCTTCCTTGCAGCTGCGTTTCGCAGGGATCGGATCAAGTGTAAGTGCGATTGCGTTTCTCGCGCTCTGTGGCGCTGCGATCGCGCTTGCTTTCATTGCAGCCGTCGTTTTGCAAGGTTTGTCATTTATAGCCAGTCAATGGCGCAAAGCCCGCGTTGTCCAGGAAACTGACAGTCCCGGCAGAATGCTCCGGAAAGCTTTGCGCGCTGCCGGGGGCAACTTCGAGCCCGTCATGATGATCCAGGGCGATAAGCAGTTTTTCGGTTCGCTTGCAGTGCCCACGTACGACGGCGGCAAGATTTTGCTCGGATGGTTTAAGCTCAAGATATCCGACGAGACGAAGCGATCGAAAGCGGAGGAATTGGTCAGAAAGAACAAGTTCGTCAAACTCATGAGAAAAGCTGCCTGGTGGAAGATTCAGCCGGAAATGGATGATCCGGTCAAGGAACCGGACGACGCTGGCGGTCTCAAAGCAACGAATACGATTGGTAAGTACTTCGATGAGAAGGCCGTGCGTTTGGCGGTCATGCGAGATGAGCTTAAAGAGAGCAAACCTGTCATCGTGACCAAATGATGCGGCTGGGACCGGCCTTGCGGCCGGCCCCAGGAGATAGTTGCCGCCTTGCTCGCCTTGTGTGGCAAGCAGTGGCGGCATCTTTGGGCACGTAGCCCAGCTGTACAGCGTTGTGAGAATATCGCGCCAAGGGCGAGAAGACAAACGGTAAACGGTCAATAGAAGGTGGTCACCCCCGATGCGGCGCTTGCGAGGAATTTGAAATGGCGCGCGTGGTTTATTGTGTTTTTGACGTTCATCTCTGGTCGCAGCCGTTCGTTGGGGCCGATTTCGATCCAAGGGTCCATTTCCTTTGGTCCGCTTCTGATTTCCGCCAGATGCGCACCCGCGGCACCAAGATCGAACTTGCGAACCTGGTCCTGCTTCCTCTGAATAATGAACTCGATCTGCGACGGAATCACCTTTGGCCGCGCTATCAGACGGTCGCTAGCAATGTACCAGGAAGTATAACTCCGTTTGGAGAAGCCAGCGATTTTGTGTGGCCGGTACGCTGCAGGCCCAAGAATCTCGATTTAACGCTAAATGGAGCCGTGTGGAACACGAACCGGAAAGTGCGGTCGACGATCTGGCTTTGGCCGTTCGGGTGGTCGTCCCTGCTCGAGATGGACCTTCCTGCAGGCGATGAGTTTGACGACCTGCTGGATATTGGAATCAAGCTCCGTCAGAAAGATCCTGCTCCTCTGCTCCTGAAGGGGAAGGCGGTCGGGGTGTCCGGCGCGCTTGCCCATCTGGCTCAGCTCGTCAAGCAGGATCTGTGCACGCCGGCCGCTCAAGGAAAGGCAATGGAATCTACTCGCCTTCCGCGCTACGTCGTGTGCGCCATTGAATTGCAGAAAGGATTTCAAGTTCGCCGCAACATCTCCATGGCGGATCGAATGTCGCTGATCGGGGCTGTGCGCGGACAGGAGCTCGACCTGAGCAAGTTTCTCAGCAATCCTCCCTTATTCACGCCGCTCGGTGATGGCAATTTTGCTGTCACCGACTTTGATGCGGGAACAGCAATCGTTCAGCGGCATCGGCAGGACCGGGAGGGCAGCCTGGAAGGCAATCATTGCTTCTACGTCAATACGCGGAATTTTTTCTCCATCTTTCTCACCCTTCATCGGTTGATCGCCTACCTGACCGTGAAATCGAAGGGAGACGCAAGGGCGGCGGCTGCCGCATCGGTGCTCGCGTCCTTGCCTGCCGAATATCGAAACAGGCTCTGCTCGGACTTCGCCGCGAAATATGCGCCGCAGCCGACTGTTCCAGTTGTTGCAGGTAATAACCCCGCGGCTCCTTGAGGGCACGTTCGCGACGCATGGGTAGTGCTTCAGCGCGAAGCGTTTTTCAAGCGGCATGGGCACCGAACTTGATCTTGGGCCGCGAGCCATCGATTCCTTCCCGGACATGGCGCATGGACTTTATCCCGTCGCTCGTTCTTCTTACCGCGCGTGAGCTCGTTAACCTTGGCTTTCGCGACAGGGACCCGTCTGCCCGTAAGCCTCACCCGCGCGAGGGATCGTTACCAGCAACCGCCGAGACTTAATGCGCTGGGCAGGCGAGCGAAGGAAGATTGAGGTTGGCTACCTACTCAGACTCGCCGTGCGCTACGCGAAGCAGTTCGCGTAGGCGCTCCCGGTTGAGCGTATCCTCGTACGGGAGACCGATTGAGTGCGCCGAGGCTCTTGCAGCGACTTCGCTTGCGATCTCTTCGAGCCTGTCGACGGGAATGGGATCGACATCTCCCGTGATGCCGCGTTGTGACAAGCGTCCCGGACAATCCTGGCGAACTCGCGTTCGCGGGCCTGATTAACGTAGCGCTCGGCCATGGCGGTCATCCGCCCGCCGAGTGCGCTGAGAAGCACGTGCTCGGGCTTGGTTCCGGCGTGAGCTCGTTATCGCAGAAGATGCATTTCGGCATTGGCCTTTCCGTGGGATAACCGGCGGTGCCCTCGCTCGTGCTGACGGACCATGACCAGCTTCGCCCACGGCGCTTAAAGGAAATCTCAAAGAAAGAAAAACGATCGGACATAAACACCGGCGGTCTGTCTGGACCGGAACGCCCGCTGCGGCTGCCCCGGAGATGGATTCGCCGCGGGAAAATAGACACTCTGGCAAGTGGCGAGACATCGCACGGACATCGCGGCGAAAATCGTCAAAAAGAGCCGCTCCAGCGCTGAATACCATCACGGAGGCGGTTCCTCCAGCGCTGGCGTGGCGGAGCCAGACCAGCACAACTGTCCTGCTTCGACGGCATGGCGGCAACGTCTTGGACAATCAACAAGCAACGACGACTGTGGTGAAGTTCATACTCGACTTTGGAATCAGCTAGTAGTCTCTTTGAGGGGTTCACCGTGCTTTCTCTGCTACCATTCTTTGCGCCTTGCGGAGTCGCCAAGTGTTGGACGCAACGACCACTGCGCTTTTGCGTGCTGTTCTTGAGGAGGTTTGCGACAGTCTGCCTCGCAGCGAAACCGGCACTCGGGCCCATGTCGCTTCCAAGATCTTGGAGGCCGCCAACAAAGGTGAGATCACAGCGGAGCGCCTTCGGCAGGTCGCAATGCAAGCTCTTCGCTCCGCGCCAACCATGTGGGCGCTAGATACGGACAAGACCGATAGTGCTCATGTGAATTTCCAGGTCACGGTGTTGAAGATCCTTTTGAGCTACCCGAACGGCTTCGCATCCATGCCGGACCTCAAGCGAGACATGGCCATTTTGGCCACGAGCGGTCCGGATTGGGCGGCACGCACCAAACGAATGGGCACCCGTGTGCCAGAGCTCGACCTTTTTACGCAGCAACTCGTCGAGCGAGTGAATCGAGGGTGGCGCATCACGGACAAGGGACGAGCGGTGCTCGAGCTGATGGAGCCGCGCCCTAGTACGCACCAACTCCAACCAGAGGACACGAGAGCTCCTGAGCTGCCATCGCCAGTGCCGGCAGGATCTCTTCCTGTCGAACTACGCCGGCGTGAGCCCGAACGACTGGGGCGGCGCCGGTCCTCCAGACTCACTGATGGCTAACGACGTCGGCGCAAGGATGCTGGACTCTCACGATCTCCGCCGGCGGATGGCCCGCCGGATCTGATTGACCAAATAAGTGCCCCAAATGATCATCATCGCGCCGACACGTTCCGTGCACTTGCGCTCAAGGTACGTTGACCGGCGGCATGGCCGCAGTCGGGCGCAACACGAATTGCTCTTGCTGCTGCCCGCGCGCTGCCAGGATGATTGCAAAAACCACGAGGAAAATCAGAGACCGAGTCATGACCAAGAATTACTTCAGAATCCATATCGCAATTGTGAAACCCCTCACACCCGGGCCAAACGACGCGCGTCGCGCGCATAATATCGCGCCGCTCTTCAGGTCCCGTTTGCTGAGCCGAAAGCAATAACGATTATTCGTGCCGCAACACGGCCGAGTAGCCTTGTGTGGTGCTCAAAAAATGCATTTTCGAGGCGCAACAGCCGGAAATCTGTGCAAAATCAGGATAAGAACTGACGGCGCGGGCGCAGGAAAGGTCTGTTGCTATCCAGGACCCCAACCAGGGGCGCTCATGCGCAAACCATTGTGCTTCCGGCGCGCTCCTAGCGCTAACTGCCGCGGGACTATACTCCTATGTTCGAGCCTCTTCGCGTTATTATGAAGCTTAAGTAATTTAAGACCTCGCTTTGCCTCTGAGGTCAAAGGCAATAATTCTCTTTCGACTGCCGACTTGCCAGCGTGGCCGGCTTGATGTCGCTCGCAAACAGCTCTTCGGCTTCTTTTCTGACGAAATGATTTGAAGGCGCCGCTGAGCGGTGTGATCTTTGATGCTTTGGAGCAAGCGACAAACAAAGCGCGTGCGTTTCGAACGAGAGCATTGGGTCACCCTTTTGGGTGTAAATGGAAAATGGTGGCGCGATTGCGTTCTCGTTGAGATTTCCGAAACTGGCGCCCGCCTACGCGTTGACGGGTCTCCAGACGTGCTCAAATCACGACATTTTTTCTTGCTACTTTCCCGAACTGGATTGGCGTTTCGCCGGTGCGAATTGGTCATGCTAGATGGCTCGGAAGCGGACGTTCAGTTTGTAGTCCGTAGCATTGCTGGTTTGAGCACTCCTAGGATCGGCGGACTGTGACGAGGGGGAACTGCAAGCGAGCACGCCATCGCTTGAAGAAAACGCGCTGGAGCAGGCAGCTAACATCCTGCCGGTAGGAGTCCGCCGTCTGCCACGAGCCGTTCGCGGGGTCGCGGAAAACGGCGCTGGCGAGTTCAGCGACGACGTTGTCGCAGTCCCGTGCAGAAGCTCGGCGATGTGGTCGATGTCGATGCAGCCGCGCTCGTTGAGGACGACCGCGAGCGCGTCTGCCGCGCTGGTGATTTCCGGGCCGCCGCCGGCGCGATCACCGATCGGCCCGGCCTTCGCGGTGTTCGTCTCGAGGTCGTAGTCCTCGATCGAGGCGACGAGCCAGCAGTCCAGGTCGTCGAGGAAGGGCTGGATGTTCGGCCGGCGGTGCGTCTCGCGCACCTCGACGATCTCTTCATCCTCCACCATGGAGACGGTGGTGAAGTTGATCGGGCCGAAGTCGCGGGCGAAGTTCGACTAGGCGATGCGCAGCCTGACCTGGGCGTTCTTCTACGGTGGTCGAGCTCCTGCGCCTTCAACACCTCGCGCAGGGCGTCGCGGACCGGGATCGGCTTCCGGATGATGCGCACATGCTTTTCCGGGATGCCCTCGGCGCTGCGGCCGTTGCGCGCTTTCACCACGACGGGCTCGCCGTCGACGACCTGCATAAATCCGTGGGCCTTGTCGAAGAAGTAGCTGCCCTCGCGCACGTGGCGATCGGCAGGCCAATCGACTCCGATGCATCGCGGGCTTCTTAAAGGTCGGGAGCGCTTCGGTACTCGTCGATCGCTATAAAACGTATAAACGTAAACAGTTCGGATCGAGTTCGGCGCCGATTCTCTGCGATCACGTTAGCTCGGTGGTACCGCGCCTTCGCCACCGAGTTGCGCCATGAACCAATCTGCGAAGGCTCGTACCGCCGATCTCTGTCGGCTGGCGCGCGGGTAGATCAGGCGGTGACCAACGTAGCGGATATCGTTAGCGCGTCCTGCCAGCGGAGCGACCAATCGTCCGCTCGCCAGTTCGCGCTCGGCCAGGAGGGTCGATTCCAGCGCTACGCCCAACCCCTCGACAGCCGTAGCAATCGCAAGAAAGCTCCGGTCGAATCTCATGCCGTGAAGCGCAGGTGCTTCCAAGCCATTTGCGGTGAACCATTGGTGCCACTGCACCCGCTTGACGTCGGAGCGGATGAGCGTCTGATCGAGCAGATCGGCAGCCTTTCGTATCGATTTTGCGAGCGAAGGCGAGCAGAGCGGCGTGACCGTCTCCTCCGGCAGAGGAACAATTTCGACACCTTCCGCGCGCGGCGGACCGTAGACGATGTCGATATCGAAATCATCATTGCTGAAGCGTGCGTAGTCGGTGTTTGCAGCCAGTCGAACTTCGAGCTTCGGGTAGGCGGCGAGAAACTGCGCAAGCCGTGGCGCCAGCCATTGCGCGGCAAAGCTGGGCGCGGAATGGACGCGCACCAATTGTGGCCCGCGCGCGGCGACTTCCTCGAGGCCGCGACGGAGCTGGTCGAACGCTGCTCCCGTGTGGCGCATCAGATTCTCGCCGGCCGGCGTGAGCCGCACAGACCGCGAACTGCGCTCGAACAGAACGGTTCGAAGCGTGCCTTCCAGCTTGCGGATCGCGTGACTGACGGCGCTTGGCGTCAGGTGAAGCTCATTCGCCGCATCGCGAAACGATCCAGTGCGGGCGGCTGCTTCGAAGGCGCGAATTGCCGATATGGGGATATTCGACAGCATCCCATAAGTGAACCAGATTCATCGGTCCGTGACAACTGCGCGCTTGTCCGTTGATCCTCCGCGGGTCATTCCTGGCCTTGCCAAGGAAGAATAAATTCGTGGGAGGAACTGATGCTGCTCAGCGGTAAGACGGCCATCATTTCGGGCGCGGCCTCGCCGCGCGGGATCGGGCTTGCCACCGCCCGGCGGTTCGCCGGCGAGGGCGCTCGGGTCGCCATTCTGGACATTGACGCTGACGCTGCCGCGGAGGCTGCGACCTCGCTTGGAAAGTCGCACATTGGGCTACGGTGCGACGTCGCAGATAAATCATCCTGCGAGCAGGCGGTCGCCCGCGTGATCGAAGCCTTCGGCGCCATCGATGTCCTGATCAACAATGCCGGCATCACCCAACCCGTCAAGTTCCTGGACATTTCGCCCGCCGATTGGGATCGCATTCAGGACGTCAATCTCAAGGGTATTTTGTTCCTCTCCCAGGCCGTGATCCCGCATATGCGCGCCCGGAAATCCGGATCGATTGCATGCATGTCGTCGGTCTCGGCCCAGCGCGGCGGTGGAATTTTTGGCGGCCCGCACTACTCCGCGGCGAAAGCCGGTGTGCTTGGTCTTGCCAAGGCGATGGCCCGTGAGTTTGGCCCGGATGGCATTCGCGTCAACTGCGTCACGCCCGGTCTGATCGGCACCGATATCACCGCGGGCAAGCTGACCGACGAGATGAGGGTGAAGATCCTGGAAGGCATTCCGCTCAACCGTCTCGGCACGGCGGAAGACGTTGCCGGCATCTACACCTTCCTGGCCTCGGATCTTTCCGCTTACGTGACCGGCGCCGTAATCGACGTCAACGGCGGCATGCTGATCCACTGAGCCGGCAAGACGAGGTCAGATCGATGGAAACCACGACCAACACGCTTGCGAACACCCCCAAGCTGGCCGACCGCGCCTACAACATTCGCCGCAATGCGCTGCGCATGGGTGAAGTCCAGGGCCAGGGCTATATTGCACAGGCGCTCGACATCTCTGACGTTCTCGCCGTCGCCTATTTTCATGCGATGCGCTATCGGCCGGAAGATCCGTCCTGGGAAGGACGCGACCGCTTCCTTCTCTCAAACGGGCACTACGCCATCGCGCTCTACGCGGCTTTGATCGAGGCGGGGATTGTCCCCGAGGAAGAACTCGAAACTTATGGCAGCGACGAGAGCCGCCTGCCGATGTCGGGCATGGCGTCTTACACGCCGGGAATGGAAATGTCGGGCGGCTCGCTCGGACTTGGACTCAGCATTGCTGTCGGCATCGGCCTTGGGCTCAGGCGCAAGAAATCCGAGGCGCGGGTGTACACCTTGTTCTCGGACGGCGAGCTTGATGAAGGCTCGGTCTGGGAGGCCATCCAGTCGGCAGGCCACTACAAGCTCGACAATGTGATCGGCATCGTCGACGTCAACAATCAGCAGGCGGACGGTCCTTCCACGCAGGTCATGGCGTTCGAGCCGCTGGTCGACAAGCTTCAGGCGTTCGGCTGGTTCGTGCAGCGCGTCAACGGCAACGATCTCAATGCCGTGGTTGCCGCCTTCGACGCGGCCAAATCCCATCCCGAACTCAAGCCGCGGATGATCGTCGCTGACACGCTGATGGGGAAGGGTGTTCCCTTCCTCGAGCAGCGCGAGAAGAGCCATTTCATCCGCGTCGAGCCGCACGAATGGCAGCTCGCGCTTGCCGCGCTGGAAGCCGGGAGGCAGGCATGAAGACCGTCAGATCAGCACCGCAGCCGGGCAAGCCGCGCCTGACCACCTCGGCCATGATTGCATCGATCGCGGCCGAGGGGCAGAAGACGAAGCCAGCGCCCTTTGGACACGCGCTCGTCGAACTCGCGCGCCACCGCCCCGAGGTGGTCGGCATGACGGCCGATCTCGGCAAATACACCGATATGCACATCTTCGCAAAGGAGTTCCCGGACCGCTATTATCAGATGGGCATGGCCGAGCAGCTCCTGTTCGGCGCAGCATCCGGCCTTGCCGCAGAAGGCTTCATGCCATTCGCGACAACCTACGCGGTGTTCGCATCGCGGCGGGCTTACGACTTCATACATCAGACCATTGCGGAGGAAGACCGCAACGTGAAGATCGTCTGCGCATTGCCGGGCCTGACCTCGGGCTACGGCCCGAGTCATCAGGCCGCGGAGGACCTCGCGCTGTTTCGCGCCATGCCGAACATGACGGTCATCGATCCCTGCGATGCCCACGAAATCGAGCAGCTGGTGCCTGCCATCGCGGCGCATCAGCGACCGGTCTACATGCGCCTGCTGCGCGGCCAGGTGCCGGTCGTGCTGGACGAATATGATTACAAGTTCGAGCTCGGCAAGGCCAAGCTGATCCGCGACGGGAAGGACGCCCTGGTCATCTCATCCGGCATCATGACCATGCGTGCGCTCGAAGCCGCGCAAACCTTGAGGGGCGACAGTGTCGATATCGCGGTGCTGCATGTTCCAACCATCAAGCCGCTGGATGCCGACACGATCTTGCGTGAAGCCGGCAAGCCGGGCCGCCTTGTCGTCGTTGCCGAGAACCACACAACGATTGGCGGTCTTGGCGAGGCGGTTGCCGCACTTCTGATGCGTTCAGGCGTCCATCCGCCTTTCCGCCAGATCGCATTGCCAGACGAATTTCTTGACGCCGGCGCGCTTCCGACACTGCACGACCGCTACGGGATTTCCACCGCAGAGGTCGCACGGCAGATCAAACAGTGGCTTTAGTGCACCGGCGCTAAGCGCCAACCCAGCCAAGCCCGAGTGAAGAGCTATGCCCGTCGCATGTTGCGGCGGCGAGCGATGGCTCTTGCACCAAATGCCGGCGGTCGAGAGTCGGTGAACGAAGAGCCCGGAAGGCTGCACGCCAGCGTGCGCTGATGCAGCGGGCAGCAACGTCAATGATGGACCAGGAGGAAAACATGACAGTATCGAAGCCCGGAAGCATCAGCCGCCGTTCGCTGTTGATGGCGGCCACGGCCGTACCACTCTGCGGGATTCTGACCCGTCCGGCGTCTGCCGCCGAGTTCGTCTACAAGTTCGCGACCGGACAGGATCCAACCCATCCGGTGAATATTCGGGCGCAGTAGGCGATCGACCGTATCCGCGAAGCCACAAGCGGCCGGCTGGAGATCAGGCTGTTCCCGGCCAATCAGCTCGGCTCCGACACCGAGCTCCTGACCCAGGTTCGCAGCGGCGGCGTCGAGTTGTTCAATCAATCGTCCTCGATCCTTGCCACGCTGGTGCCCAGCGCGGGCATCGTGAACACCGGCTTCGCGTTCGCCGACTATGACAGCGTATGGAAGGCGATGGACGGCGACCTCGGCGCCTTTATCCGGGCGCAGATTGCCAAGACGCCGATCATGGCGGTGTCGAAGGCCTGGGACAACGGTTTTCGTCAGGTGACCTCGTCCGGCCGCGAGGTGCGAACGCCGGATGATCTGAAGAATTTCCAGATCCGTGTTCCGCCCGCGCCGCTGCTGACCTCACTGTTCAAGGCGCTCGGAGCCCGGCCGACGCCGATCAACTTCAACGAGGTCTATTCCGCGTTGCAGACCAAGGTCGTCGACGGCCAGGAGAATCCGCTGCCGATTATCGCGACCGCGCGTCTTTATGAAGTGCAGAGCACGTGCAGCCTGACCGGGCACGTCTGGGACGGCTACTGGATCCTCGGCAACAAGCGCGCCGTCGAGCGCCTGCCGAAGGACGTGCAGGAGATCGTGACGCGCGAGCTCGACCGCTCTGCCGTCGATCAGCGCGCCGATATCGCAAAGCTCAGCCAATCGCTGCGAACCGATCTCTCGGCCAAGGGTCTCAAGTTCATCGACGTCGATCGTGCCGCCTTCCGCCAGGCGTTGTCCAAGACCAGCTTCTACGCCGACTGGAAGAGCAAGTTTGGCGAGGAGGCGTGGTCCCAGCTCGAAAAAGCCGCGGGTCAGCTATCATGACCAGCGTGAGCCATACGCCGCACGCAGATGCCGGTATGGCGGCCGGCGCGTCTCAAGCAGGCTCGAGCAGTTGGACAGTGAAAGCGAATACGGTGCTCGGCCACGTCGCCGCAGTACCCGCGGCGTTACTCGTGCTGGCCGAGATCGCGGTGCTGTCCGCTGGCATCGTAGCCAGATACGTGTTCCATTCGCCGATCGTCTGGTCGGATGAGCTTGCCGGCATCCTCTTCCTCTGGCTCGCCATGTTTGGATCAGTGATTGCGTTCCAGCGCGGCGAGCATATGCGGATGACCGCAATCGTCGGGATTCTCGGGACGGAAGTTCGCGCGTTCCTGGATGTCATAGCGGCTGCGACGTCGCTGGCATTTCTCGTGCTCGTCGTTTGGCCGGCCTATGAATTCGCCGCCGACGAGGCCTTCGTCACGACCCCGGCGCTCGAGATCGTCAACACCTGGCGTGCCGCAGCGCTGCCGATCGGGATCGGGCTGATGCTGGTCGCAGCCGTCCTCCGGCTCATCCGCATCGCGAACCTGCGCAGCTTGCTGACTTCTCTGGCGATCGTCGCAGGCATCATCGCGCTATTCGTTCTGCTCGCGCCGGTGTTGAAGCCGCTCGGCAATCTGAATCTTCTGATCTTCTTCGTTTTCGTGGTCGGCGCGATGGTTTTTGCGGCCGTGCCGATCGCGTTCGCATTTGGCCTCGCCACGGTCGGCTATCTCGCCCTGACAACCAGCACGCCCGACGTGGTGATGATCGGACGGATGGATGAGGGCATGAGCCACCTGATCCTGCTTGCCGTGCCTCTCTTCGTCTTTCTCGGCCTTCTGATCGAGATGACGGGTATGGCGCGCGCCATGGTCAGCTTCCTGGCGAGCCTTCTCGGTCACGTCCGCGGCGGGCTGCACTACGTGCTCGTCGGGGCGATGTATCTGGTCTCCGGCATCTCCGGTTCCAAGGCGGCGGACATGGCTGCGGTGGCTCCGGTGCTGTTTCCCGAGATGCGGCAGCGTGGGGCCAAGCCCGGCGATCTCGTTGCGCTCCTGGCCGCGACGGGGGCGCAGACCGAAACGATTCCGCCGTCACTGGTTCTGATCACGATCGGCTCGGTGACGGGCGTGTCGATCTCGGCACTGTTCACCGGAGGATTGCTCCCCGGCGTGGTGCTCGCGGTCATGCTCGCCGCCGTCGTTAGGTGGCGATACCGCCGCGAGGATCTGTCTCACGTCAAACGAGCCACAGGGCGGCAGATTGGCCGGGCTTTCGTGATTGCAATTTCCGCCATCGCACTGCCATTCGTGATCCGGACTGCCGTCGTTGAAGGCATTGCGACGGCAACGGAGGTCTCGACCATCGGGATCCTCTATTCGGCCTGCGCGGGTCTCTTCATCTACCGGCAGTTCGACTGGCGCCGCATCTATCCGATGCTGGTCGAGACGGCCTCGCTGTCGGGGGCGATCCTGCTCATCATCGGCGCGGCGACGGGCATGGCCTGGGCGCTGACCCAGTCGGGATTTTCTGCCTCTCTTGCAAAGTTCATGACCAGCCTTCCCGGCGGCGTCCCTGTCTTCCTCGCGGTAACGATCGTGACCTTCGTGATCCTGGGCAGCGTGCTGGAAGGGATCCCGGCCATCGTTTTGTTCGGCCCGCTCCTGTTCCCCATCGCGCGGCAGGTGGGGGTACACGACGTCCACTACGCGATGGTGATCGTTCTCGCGATGGGAATCGGGCTGTTCGCGCCACCCTTCGGCGTCGGTTACTACGCGGCCTGCGCGATCAGCCGGATCAACCCGGACGAGGGAATGAAGCCGATCGTGGGCTACATGATCGCGCTCTTGATCGGCACCCTGATCGTCGCAGCCGTGCCCTGGCTATCGATCGGCTTCCTTTGAGCCTCGGCGGAATGCCTCGCGGGACAAAACCGTGAGGCGCCTCGTCAGGCGAATTTCGGCAGATTCAGCGGCAGGCCTTCGCAGGGCATATCGATCTCCTCGACCTGGCCCTTGCCGACTTCAGTGACACGCAGCTTCTTGCCCTCGAGTGTAAAGGCACAATTCGTCGGCTGCGGCCCATCCAGGATCAGCCGGTCGACGACTTCGCCCCGTCGGTCCAGCACCGTGACGTTCTTCTGGTTGTAGACCGTGCAATAGAGGCGGCCATTCGTCCCGAAGGCCATACCGTCCGGCCCTTTGAAGTCAGGATTGGAATCAGGCTGCAGGACGTTGCCGAAGACCGCACGTTTCGGCGAGGCTTCGCCGAGCACGTCGTATCGGTAGATCTCGCCGGTGAAGGACGCGTTGGCATAGAGCTGATTGTCGGGACCGAAGGCAATGCCGTTGGTGAACCGGATCTTGCGATCGAGCACGCGCAGGACTTTCATCGCCGCTGGATCGATCTCATACACACGGCCGTCCCAATCAAGATTCATATAGTCGTCGACGAAGGCTTGCCCGTTGATGAAACCCTCAGCAGCCATGCCGGAGTCGGTCATGTAGAGCAGTCCATTCGGACCGAAGCAGAGATCGTTCGGGAACAGAAAGCGGTCCGCACCTTCGCCCTGCATGCGCCGGATCTCGTTTCCGCTTTCGTCGATGCAAATCAGCGCCCGAAGACCGGCTTCTGCGATCCAGATCCGGTCGTGGCCATCGGTCGTCAGTCCGTTTGGACGACCGCCCGTGGTCCGGATCACCCTGCGATTGCCGCGAGGGTCAA
Source organism: Bradyrhizobium sp. 192 (assembly GCF_023100965.1). Classification (NCBI taxonomy): domain Bacteria; kingdom Pseudomonadati; phylum Pseudomonadota; class Alphaproteobacteria; order Hyphomicrobiales; family Nitrobacteraceae; genus Bradyrhizobium; species Bradyrhizobium sp. 192. The sequence continues at coordinate 185,036 of NZ_CP064691.1, read as the reverse complement.
GCCGCGTAATGCAAAGGGTCGACGCGGACATCTCCGTGACGTACATTGATCCGTCCGGCAGGCACACCGGGCCCTCGGGCGCTCCGATCCCGGTGGCAAAGAGTCTCGACACCATTGTTTCCTCCCGTTTTCCAGATTGTTGGCGCTCGCTAGGCGATGACCAGGCCGCTGGCCGGATCGATCAGCACCACACGATTGAGGTCGATGGCGAGGTCGATCCGCTCGCCATGGCTGCTGACGTCATGAGCTTGCAGCTCGGCAACCGCATCCACTCCGCCGATCTTGATGGTGGCGAATGTACGGGTCCCAGTCGGCTGAATGAGATCGGCGACGGCTGAATAAGAGACCACTCCGTCGCGCAAAGGTCCGCCGCCAGCCCGGATGAGGTGCTGGGGACGAATGCCGACGAGAACCTCCCGTCCATCCTCGCGGGTGACTAATGTGGCCTTTGCGGGCGGAAGTGTCAGCGAATCACCAGGCCGAAACACAACTGCACCAACGCCGCCGTTGGTCTTGAGGGTCGCCGGGATGAGGTTGATCGACGGAGATCCGAGGAAGCCGGCCACAAAACCCGTACGGGGCTGCTCGAACAGTTCAAGCGGAGCCCCTTGCTGCTCGATTTTTCCATCACGGAGCAGCACGATGCGGTCGGCCAGCGTCATCGCCTCGACCTGATCGTGGGTGACGTAGATCATCGTCGTCGTGATTTCGTGGTGCAGGCGCTTGATCTCGGTCCGCATCTCATCGCGCAATTGGGCGTCGAGATTTGAGAGCGGCTCGTCGAACAGGAACAGGTCCGCCTTGCGGACGATGGCCCGGCCGATGGCGACCCGCTGACGCTGTCCGCCGGAGAGCTGCCGAGGATAGCGCTGAAGAAGATTGCCGATGCCCAGCATTTCGGCGGCTTCGCTGACCCGCTTCCTGATCTCCATCTCTGGAGTCTTGCGGGCGCGCAGACCGAAGGCGATGTTCTCGTTGACGGTCAAATAGGGGTAGAGCGCGTAATTTTGAAACACCATCGCGATGTTGCGCTCGCGCGGGCGCAGATCGTTGACCACTGCGCCGCCGATGGTGATCGTCCCGTCATCCGGGTCTTCAAGACCGGCTATCGTTCGTAAGAGCGTGCTCTTGCCGCAGCCGGACGGCCCTACAAGCACTGCGAATTCGCCGTCGGTGATGGTAAGATCCACACCCCGAACCGCGTGCACGTTGCCGTAATATTTGTGCACCCCGGACAGCTTGACGTCAGCCACTTCGCTCTCCTTAACCTTTGACTGCGCCCAGAGAGATGCCGCGCACGAGATAGCGCTGCATCACCGAGACCGCGACGAAGATCGGCAACGTACCAAGGACCGACATTGCCGCGATCTTTGCCCAGAAATTCGATTGTCCGCCGAAGTAGTGCGTCAGCATGACGGGAAAGGTGATGACCTCGGTACGCGTGAGCACCAGCGCGAAGAGGAAGTCATTCCAGGCGAAGACGAAGGTGAAGACCGACGTCGCCATGAGCCCCGGACGGACCATCGGAAAGACAACTTTCCAGATCACTTCCCATCGATTCAGGCCGTCCACGAGCGCGCTTTCTTCGAGCTCCAGCGGAACGTCGACGATGTAGCCGCGCATCATCCAGATCACGTAGGGGAGATTGAACGCCGTGTAGAGCAGGATCAGCCCGAAATAGCCGTCGACGAGACCAAAATAGACGTAGATCAGGAAAATCGGAAAGACGACCGCAATTGGTGGGATCATGCGCTGGGAGATGATCCACATTGCGAGGTTCTCGCCGCCGGTGCCGAACCGGGCTAGGCTGTAGGCGCAGAGCGTCCCAAGAACGATCGCAATGCCGGAGCTGACGCCGGCGACGATCAGACTGTTCAGAATGGCAAGGACGTCCCCGTCCTTGAACAGCACGTAATAGTTCGAGAACTGGATCTGACCGGGAATCCACAAGGGCGGCACATGATAGATCTCGTCCGGCGTCTTGAACGAAATCATGAACAGCCAGTAGACCGGAAACAGAAACAGCAGGGTTACGACGCTGGCGCCGACATAGCGAAGCGCCAGGATGCGGGCTTTTCTCGCTGGAAGCTTGGCGATCCTCATCGCGCAAGCACCATGCGCTTGAGGAACAGGGTGGTGACGAGCGTCAGCAGCGCAATCACCAGGAACGAGATCGCGGCCGTATAGCTCGTCTCGAATTGCGAGAAGCCCTGCACATAGGTGTAGAGCGAGATGGTCTCGGTCATCGAGCCCGGGCCGCCTTCGGTAAGAGCCCAGATGATGTCGAAGATGCGGACGAGGTCCAGGCCCCGGATCAGGCAGGCCACGGCGACAACGGGCGCGATCGCCGGCAGAACGATTGCGCGAAGCACGCGAAAGTATGATGCGCCGTCGAGTTCCGCAGCTTCGAGCTGCGATTGGTCGACGTTCGACAAGGCTGCGAGCAGCAGCAGGAACATGAACGGCGACCATTGCCAGACTTCGCAGACGATGATCGCCGGATAGACGTAGGCAGGATTGACCGTCCAAAGGATTCGCACCGGCTCGCCCGCAATGAAGCTCAGGATCTGACCGACTGGACCGAAGCGAACGTCGAACATCAACCGCCAGGTCGCTCCCGCGACGATCGGAGAGATCACCGTCGGAAGCACCAGCAGTGCGACGAAGAGCTGGCGTCCGGGCATGCGATCGATGAAAAGCTGCGCCATCAGGAAGCCGATCAGCAGCTCGAGGGGCAGGGCGATCGCGGTGATGATGGCAGTGTGGCCGAGCGAGGCCCAGAGGCGAGCATCCCTGAACAGCTCCGCATAGTTCAAGAGGCCAACGAAGGACGTGTCGTTCTCGGTCATCGTGATGCGCTGAAAGCTTACGATCAGCGAATAGATCAGGGGAAACAAGCCGACCAGGAGAAGGATCAGAATGGCCGGCGCGACGATGAGATAGGGCAGGCGGTCCTCGAGCATGCGCCCGAGGCGGCTAGGCCGACGTTGTTCGGCACCCTTGAGACTTGCGGAAAGCGTCATCATCAGTCCAGGAAACAGCACAGCACGGGAGGGCTAGGCCTCCCGTGCGGTGTCCAAGGCAGCTATTGGGGATAAGCGCCGGGCTTTGCCGCCCAGACCTTGTAGACCGCTTTTTGATTGTCGTTGCCGACCTTCTCGGTGATGGCGTCGAATTGTTGCGCCAGGCGATCGAGGATAGCCTTGGGATCTTCGCCCGCCCAGAGGCTGGAGATCGCCTTGGTCACTGCTTCGTCGTACTTGTCCTGTTGCAGCAGGGAGAGATCAAGCAGGCCCTTCTCGCCGGAAGTCTTGATCGTATCGAGATAGGCGGGAGCGTCGGGCCAGAGCGCACGGTATTTTTCGCTCGCGTAGTGCGACAGCCGGAACGGATCGCGCAGCGTATAGGGGAGCTGGACGCGCTCGAGGCTGGTCTTCTTGCTGTTCAGCCATTGAATGAAGAGATAGGCGGCCTCCTTGTTCTTGCTGGTCGCCGACACCGACAAGTCGAAACCGACGCCGAGCTCCGGACGGCCGAGAGGCGTGAGTGCGTAGCCGACCTTGCCAGCGACTTGCGATTTGGGCACCCATTTCAACGCTTCCTCGCCCGAACCGTAGCCAGCGGCCCACCGTCCATAGGGCGGCCAGGAGATCGTCATCGCGGTGGTGCCCTGGAGGAACGCGGCGAGATTGTCGACGAAATTCCACTGCTCAACGCCCGGCGGCATGAACTTGTTTTCCGCCAGCATTTGTTTGAACACCTTGAGGCCGATGTCACTATTCACCGTCGCCTTCAAGGTGTCGGCATTGAAGAACTTGCCGCCTTCCATGCGGAAGCGTTCCTGAAACATGTATTGCGGATAGGGCGCTGTGCGGAAGAAGCCGGCACCGTATACCTTGGGCGCCATCTTGTCGGTGATGAACTGGCCGATCTCGTCGAACTGCTTCCAGTCCTTTGGCGGCGCGAGTTCGTAGCCGAACTTGGCCTTGAACTCTTCCTTCATCTTCGGATCCTCGAAGATGTCTTTGCGGTAGTAAAGCAGCATCACGTCGCCGTCGTCCGGAAAGCCGTAAATCTTCCCGTCATACTGCATCTGGTTGTCGCGATACGCGGTCGCGATGTCCTGCAACTCGTCGCGATAGCCGAACTTGTCGACATACTTGTCGAGAGCCTCGAGCGCGCCAGCGCGCGCAAGGTCAGGCATCCAGGACGGAATGACGTTCAGCGCGTCATAGGCGCCGGCGCCCGATCTGAAATCCTGCATGATCTTGGTGAACATCTGGTCGGTGGGCACTTCGACCACCTTGACCTTGATCCCGGTGAGCTTCTCCCATTTCGGGCCTGAATAGTTCAGCGGGTCTAACGATTGAAGACCGGCCTCCCAGACGATGCTGATCGTCGTTCCCGCATACTTCTTTGCGGCTTCGACCGCGATGTCGGCGGCATCCTTATCGGCGGCTGGCGCCGAGGCACCAGCGAGCGCTAGGACAGCGGCGGCGCCGAGAAATGTCCTAAACTTCATCCCCTTCTTCCTCCTCCTCTGGGCGTCCGCAGACCGCCGGGCTGCTTTGGAGCGCTTCTCATGTGAGTTTTAGCTGATCAGCAGGTACGGATATGGCCCCGCGGCGCGAGCACGGACGGACTCCGACGTCGCGGGTAAATCGATTCATCTATGGCGAGAATTGCCACTCAGGCGTCTTTCGGCCAGGTCTGGATCAGCCAGACTGGGCTTCCCGAATGAACGCGATTTGGCTTCCTTGAAGCATGCATCCTCCCCCAAAAACGCTACCAAGCTCTGATTTTTGGGCTAGTCTGCGTTGTCGCAGAACTCTTCGACAAATGAGAACTTTGCAAGCATGGGTGAGCTACATTCACCTGTCTAGCATGCGGCTCTCCGAAGCGAGATAAGTGCGGATTTGCTTTACCCGCCTAGCTCCGATCTGCGAGGCGGCGTTGAACAGGAACAGCTACTGCACACGCCATATGCTAAGCATGCCGTGATACGAACCAAGTGTTGCCGCCATCGGCCGTGCCGCGGGGCTGATCGCCGTTTGCGGATCCGGACGCGCGAGGATTGATCGCCGCCTTGGGAGGGAAAACGAGCTCGACAGCCTAGTCACCTTGTATCTCGCCAGGATGTGCGGCCTTGGCTACGGGACCCGACAAATTGTGCGATCGCTGCACGAGAAGGGCGGGCCAATCGACACGATTATCGTCAGCGGCGGTGCGGGCCAGAGTGAGTTGGCGCTTCAGCTTCTGGCCGATGCGACTGGACAAGTCGCGGCAACGACAACCTCACCCGAGCCTGTGCTTCTCGGGTCCGCTATGCTGGGCGCGGTGGCCCCGCGCCGCTATCCTGATATCATCAGCGCGATGTCGGCCATGTGGAAAATCGGCAGGGCATTCACGTAGCCGAAGACGATCGCGCCTTCGCCGGCTATCACCATCCCGCCATTCCACGACGCTGGGCGGTGGGACCCTGATCAAGCTGCCGACCTCGGCCCGAAGGCGTCTATGTCCAGCCAATCCTTTCCCCTGCGAGCCGCACCGAGCTCTGGAGCGTCGGTCGTTGATGCGACCGTTGAGATTGAGTAGAGGCCGCGGGGCGATCGCAACGGCCGATTGCGGGCGAGGCGGATCGCTGGCCGATCGTGCGGCACAAAGAGGCCGCACTCGAGCCGGATAGCACGAGCGTGCCGCAATGCTGGCGCGCAGAACAACGCGCCAGCATTTCGCGAGAAGGCTCCGGTGTTTTGGTATCGTCTATTTCGATGGTTTCATCGAAAAGGCGCAAGCGGCAGCCAACAGGGCCAGCCCTCCCAAATAGAAGCCGATGGCCAACGTGCTGCCCGTCGTGGTCAGCAGCGTGGTTGCGATGATAGGGGCAAGGCCTCCGCCAATTGCAGCCGCGATCTGAACGCCGAGCGACATGCCACTGTAGCGAACCCCGGGCGGGAATTGAGCCGAATACAGCGCGGGCTGAAGTCCGAACATTGTTGGATAGATAAGGCCTAGGGAGACGACGATAGCGAGGCGGATCAATAGGGGGTCCTTGGTGTTGACCATCAGAAATAACGGAATGGCAAACAGCGCGAGCAGAATGCCTCCGACGCCGTAAATCGTGCGGGCGCCGATCTTGTCGCCGAAATGTCCATATATTGGAATTGCGAACAGTCCGACGGTTGCCGCAATGAGAATGCTATTCAATACCTCAGCCCTCGAGAGACCGAGGGTGACGGTCGAATATTGAAGGATGAAGATCGTGACGAGATAGAACAATGTGACCTCTGCCAGCTTCGCTCCCACGGCCAGGAGAAGAGGGCGGAGATGCGTGCTCACGACTTCAGCGCTCGGCATAGCCACGGTCTGTCCTTCATTCTTGGCTTGCAAGAATACCGGGCTCTCGGGAACCTTCGATCGGACAAAACTTCCCAGCAGGATGAGGACGATGCTCGCGAGGAAGGGCACTCGCCATCCCCAAGCCAGAAAATCGCTCTCGGAGAAGGAGCTCATATGGGCGAATACCAAGGTCGCGAGGATTAATCCGGCTGGAGTGCCTGCCTGCGGCAAGCTGCCGAATAGCGACCGCTTGTTGCCATCGGCATGCTCGACGGCCATCAGTACCGCGCCGCCCCATTCGCCGCCCACGGCAATTCCCTGGCAGATTCGAAGAAGGACGAGCAGCACGGCCGCCCAGATACCGATCTGAGAGTAGGTGGGGAGCAGGCCAATCAAAACAGTCGGGATGCCCATCAGGAAGAGGCTGAGGAGAAGCATACTCTTTCGGCCGATCCTATCTCCGAAATGTCCGAAAACGAGTCCGCCTAGCGGTCGCGCAAAGAGCCCAACGGCAAAGGTCGCGAAAGAAGCCAGCGTGCCGCTGACGGGATCAATGCTGGGGAAGAACAGCTTGCTAAAGACCAGGGCGGAGGCCGTCCCGAAGATGAAAAAGTCGTACCATTCGATGGTTGTTCCGACCACTGTCGCGGCCACAACCCATCCCTTCGAGGTCGGCTTTGCGGCGGTTGTCGTTGATGCATTCTCATAGACAGTCATCTCTTCTCCGTTGAAGTTGAGTGGTCCCGGCTGCCTTGACAATTTTTTCCACGCGTAGTCCTTTGGACAACATGTTGCCCGCAGGGAACCATATATCACTCCGTCACTATTGAAAAGGGCGCGGCTATAACGGACTAAGGCGAGGTGTGCTCATGACGAGCGCGGCGAGGCCTACCGCTCCGCGCTGGCTCTTCGTTCATTGACAAAGCACATTCAGTCGCCACGATGCTTGGGGAGACAAAAAATCGTGGAAATCTGGTCTGCCAGTCCGGTGATGAAGAATGATGAGCAAGAAGACAATTCGGACGACCAAATTCGAAGCGAGTGTTTCAGAGCAGCTGCCGGCGGGACGGATCGGCGCTCGTTTGCGTGCCTGGCGCCGCAACAAGAACATGACACTCGACGAGCTGGCTCTCGCGACGGGACTGAACAAAAGCTTCCTGTCCCGGATCGAGAAAGACGCCAAGGCACCGTCGATCGCAACCGTGATGAAGCTCTCTCGTGCTTTGGACATTCCCGTGGCGCTGCTATTTGGTGAACAGGTCGCGGACTCGGACATCCATCTGGTTCGTACCGCGAACCGGCAGCCGGAGGAGGATCCGGTCCATGGATACTCTTTTGTATCCCTATCGCCAGCGGGGCCGGGCCGACGGGCGGAAGCTTTCTTAATGACGCCGCCGGCCCACTTCAGTGAGGCAACCTACGCAGAACATTCCGGCGAGGAGTCGCTCTACGTCATTACGGGGCGCGTCGAAGTGAAGTTCGCGGACCGCAGTGTCGTCATGGGCCCCGGAGATTTCCTGCAGTTTCCGGGGCACCTCGTTCACCACGTGCGGCGGGTTGGCGCCCGCGCAACCGTCCTTATCGTCATTAGCCGAGACTAATCCACGCCCACCACCTTCCGAAGGCCTGATGCTATGCTTGATCAAGATGCGCCATTCATCGACTACTATGTCTGGCTGATGTCGGACTGGGCCTATTTAGGGCAGGTCAGATTGTCACAGATAACCGCGCGTCACGGAGTTCGTGTCAACTATATCCCAATGCGCATGCAGGATGTCTATGCAGCAAGCGGCGGCATCGTTCTTGAAAAGCGTTCATGGCAGCGACGCGACTATCGAATCGAGGAGCTTAAGCGTTGGAGCGAGCGGCTCGGGATGATCGTCAACATCGAGCCTTCCTATTTTCCTGTCGACGTGGATCTTGCGTCCTGCATGGTAATTGCGGCGCAAAACCAAGGCTTGAATGTCGACAGTCTCGCGAACGCAATGATGCGCGCGATTTGGGTCGAGGACGAGAACCTCGCCGACCGCGACACGCTGCTGAGAACTGCGGATCGCGCCGGTTATGACGGTTTGACGCTGTTGGAGGGGGCGGCAGGTGCTGCCCGCCTGGAATACGTATCCAATACCTCTCGCGCATTGGAAGCTGGTGTCTTTGGATCGCCGTTCTATGTCTTCAAAGGCGAACGGTTCTGGGGGCAGGATCGGCTGGATATGCTTGAAGAGCGACTGATCCGCACAAAAGGCGCTCCGCTGGGGCGCAGGCCGCGAGCCTGATTCATTTCGAGTGTCTGAGCCAATCCGACGTCGACGCGGTCACCGTGTCGGCTTCAGCGGACTGTCGGCCCAACTGCGGGCGGGCGGCTCGGCAGCGGCTCGTCTTCCAAGCGGTACAAGCGTAGCACAACCGCCCCTCGTTGGAGTCGTCCGGCACGCGGGCATTGGCTTGCCGCGGGCCGGACACGCCTTCCGGATCGGAAAAGCGCTTGGGTCTGGTGTTTCTCACCGCGACTATGAGTCAGCCACTCTCGTTCGCAATTGTTCGGGCGCGGTGCTGGCCAAGGCGCCAGCTGATCGTGCCGTGCTTCGGCGCCTACACCAACGACGTGCGGAGATTGCGCAACAGCCGAGTGGCGCCAACGCCGGATACAATGGGGGCGCAGACGGGAAGTGCGCGCGCACTAGCAAAAAAGGGCCCTTCTGATCCACTTTCCGGCCGACCCGGAGTATATCTCTTGATGCGGTCCGATGGGCGAAGCCCTTGCGCCAAAACAACAATACGGCGGGGCTAATCGCCGTACTGCCAAGCTGGTTTGAGCTAGATTTGATACTGAGCACGCCTTCAACGCGTCTGCGTTAAGCAAACCTTTCAGTATTTCGCCCGTGAGCGCGCATGCGGATTGGAATAGGGTTAAAAAAGCGTTAACCTGAAGCTACACCGAGTAGCATCCAGGCAATGAACCTCTCTCGCCGGAACTTCATGCAAGCGGCCCTCCTAGGCGGTGCCGCGCTGAGCGGAGGTGCCGCGTTGAGCGCGGTCGCCACCCATCAACGTCGCCCCCTCCCGTTGTCGCCGCTCCCGCAAGCCGCTGATCTTGCCGGCTTGGCTCCCTCGACCGCAGCGTTGAAATCGCAATCCTTGGCGCTCGGCAGATTCTTTCCCTCCCTGCTGGATCCCGATGCCGCAGGCGGTCCTTTCATCTGCAACACGCTCTCCGGCGATAAGTCATTTGCCGATTACGTTCGCTGGGGCGAACCCGGTAACTCGGTTTTCCTGAGGCAGGCTGACGGCCGCGCCGCCATTCCATGGACACCCATTTTCTTGAGGGGAAACAACCAGCTATTGCAGTTGCCGTCGTCTGTGACGCGACAAATAGACTGCTCTGATCTTTTGGTGATGAATGAGAGCAGTGCGCGTTATCCCGTCTTTGGCAACAAGGCGCGGAAGTACGAATTCCTGCTCCCGAATCTGAAGTGGTCCGGCTCCAAGCGTTTAGGGACGGTTGGCGCGGTCTCTAGCAATCATGCTCTGCAGTTTGCCCTAGCCAATCGTCTGGCCGATTTGACTGGTGACGGACAGCCGCTGAATTGTGCCCTCGACTTGGTGCTTTTCGAGGTGCCGGGAGCTACCACGGACATGGCGCGGCTGGGGATTTTGCGAGGCCTGGTTGAAGACGTTGCCATAGCCAAGAACAACATTGAATTGGTGGGCGAAGCTTCCCAGGAATATGCGAGAAATTGGCTACATCCGGATACGGATTCGCTCGTTCCCCCAGGCGGTTCGAACGATCTGAGTGTGTTGGGACATATGAATGCGATTGCCGAGTTGGCGCAGTTCCTTAGCGCCGCTCAGGCGTGGAGTGCACCGCCCGACGTGATTTTTGTCGCCATGGGCAGCGGCTCGACGGTCTTGGGCCTTCTCCTGGGCGTCCATTTGATGGGATGGAAGACCAAGGTCGTGGGAGTGGCCGATCAGGACAAATCATATCTGACGCGATGGGTTGTCAACCGGCAACCCTCCTTGCCATTTGTGGAGGGGAATGTTGCCAAACTCGCTCGCAGCACGGTTGAGTGGCTGCAGCAAATCCGCTTTCCAGGCATCTCCCCTGATGTACTTCGCCTGATGCAAGACGAGATATTCGTGCCGGATTCCACCAGCTGGCAGCCCGGCTACGGCTTGGTCGAAGCCGCCGACGTTGCGTGGGCGAACGAGTTGGAGGAAGCCGGACTCATCCTTGATCCAGTCTTCACTTTGAAAGCATGGCGCTCGTTGCTCACCATGTCTAAAGCGGGGGCGCTCAAGAACAAGAAGGTTCTTTTCTGGAATACTTACAACAGCTTTGATTACATGCCGCCTCTTCTATCCAGCTTGGGATAGCCGATGCGTGGTTACCAGCCATTGATCGTCTATATGGCAATCGTCATGTTTCTGACGCTGGCATATTTTGCATCACCTATTTCGAGAGAGGCCTTTTGGCAGGTGTTTCCGGGGCTCGAAACAATGGCCCAAGCGCATCCACTCGGCACCGCTGTGGCGTTTCTGGTCACATCCACTGTCCTTGCATTTCTGTCCTTTCCCTCCATGCCAATGATTTGCCTGGCCGCCGGTTTTTACATGGATGGGTTGGAGGGAGGCGCCACCGTGCTGCTCGGCAGTGCCTTTGGCGGTTTGAGCGCGTTTCTCTTCTATCGAAAGCACATTCAACGTCCCAGCGCTTCATTATGTCAGCAATCGGCTGTGAGACTCTGGTTGACCTTGCTCGGACTACGCCTCTCGCCGCTGGTGCCCGCACCACTGGTGAATTTCATTGCCGCGATGCTTGACGTCACCCCTCTTCAGTACCTGACGACCAGCATGTTGGGCGGCGCGCCGCTGGTCCTGTTCTATGCGCAAATAGGGCAGCAAGGGCATCACTTATTGTCCGGCGAAACGCCGCATTGGCAGCAGTTTTCCGGATACTTGACCATATTATGCTTAAGCACGCTGTTGAGCGCGATGGGTCCGTGGCGCTCGGTGCTGAACGACCTCAAGAAACTGAAAGGCACGCCCGGATCGAACAATCTTCCGTTGCACTCAGCACCTGGTCTGTAATCAATCCTTTACCGACAAACTGGTTTTTCCGAAAACTGAAATCTACTTTGTTGTATTTCGCCATCCTTTCTTAAACTCACAGCTATAGATTGCAGGCGCCTCTCCTGGCACAAAGGTAAAGAGCGCCTCCATGTCCCTGAAACGCTTTGTCCGCGGCTCGCTGAGCGGCGCCTTGGTCTTCCTATTCGCGACTTCAGGCTGGGCAGCTGATCTTGCAGAGATCAAGCAGCGAGGCGAAATCCGCCATCTTGGCATCCGCTACGCCAACTTTGTGACCGGCGCGGGGGATGGTTTGGAGGTCGAGCTGATGCAGGGCTTCGCCAAAAGAATTGGCGTCTCCTACAAGCTTGTCTACTCAGACTTTTATTCGGTCATCCGCGACCTGCTCGGCAAGGATGTGGTGCGCAAAAATGGCGAAGTGACGCTGGCCGGTGACTATCCCATCAAAGGCGATGTGATATCGAGCGGCTTCACCGTGCTGCCCTGGCGTGAGGCCATTCTTCTATATTCCGAGCCGACCCTTCCTTCGCAGGTTCTCTTGGTGGCACCAGCCGAGTCTGATCTGCAGCCGATCCAGGACGGCGCGGATCTTGCGGCAGACATCGTCAACACCCGGAAAGCGATCGGATCCAAGAGCGTACTCGTGATGGAGCGCACCTGCTTGGATCCATCCAATTACGGTTTGGTCAACGTCGGTATCGATTTAAAGGCTTACAACAAGAGCGCCAACCTGAACGAGATGGTCCCGGCCATGCTCAACAAAGAAGCCGAGTTGACACTGCTCGACGTACCGGATGCCATTCTGGATTTGCGCAAATGGGCGGGCAAAATCAAGATTCTGGGGCCGATCTCCGAGCAGCAAACGTTGGCAACCGCCTTTCCGAAGGACGCGCCAGCTTTGCGCAATGAATTCAACGCGTATTTGAGCGAGATCAAGGCCTCCGGCTTCTATGACCGGCTGGTGGACAAATATTATCCAGGCATCCGTCGATTTTTCCCGGAATATTTCGCGAAAACGAATTAATGATATCTTCGCTGATTAGATTCAGTCGATCGTTAGCGCCACGCTGGCTCTTGATAGCAGCAGCGGCGTTTCTGCTGTCGATGTTTTATCTGATTGGCAATCTCTATACGTCGCAAGTGGAGTTGCGGCAAAACGCCGATGCGCGTCTGGTGTCGCTCGGTGAAGCGCGCGCCGCGGAGGTCAGCGATTTCTTAGCTGAACGGCGGCAAGCCGCGGCACGGCTTGCAGCCAGCGAGGACATTTCCAACTATTTCAGCAATCTCGATCTCGGAATGTCCGTCAAATACGGCCTCTTCGCCAATTTGGCTGCAATCGAGCGCCGCTTTCAGGCGACGATGGTTGAGGAGAAATATCAGGGCCAAGCCGCCTATTTGCGGCTGGCTTTCTACGATCGCAACGGCGTGGCGCAAGTTGATGTCGGCTCGTCCAGCGCGACGACAGCTTCGCCGGGCCGTAACGCCCTGGCCGAACCATATATTCAGATTGACGACAAGCGCCGCCTGATTGTGGTCAGCGTACCGATACTCCAGAAGGGCAAGATAAGGGGAACGGTCGAGACCGTGAGCAGTCTCAATCTACTTTCCTCATTGGTGTCTACCAACGACCTCGGCCAGCCGCGCGAATTCCTCCTGGGAGACGATGGGCAGGTGCTGCTCCCGATCGAGCGAGAGCACTCGGCCGTTGTCACCGAAGGCCCCTCGCTAGCCAAGATTTCGTCTGGCCGCATACAACCGCTGTCAAATCTCAGCGCTTCCGAACTGAAAGGATATCTCGCACTTCGCTCGCCAGTTACCGGCACTCGACTTTCCGTCCTGCGGCTGGCCAGCGAGGATGAACTATACGGCCGTACGCTTTCACCCGTTTCCGTTTTTTATCTTGGCCTCTTCGCCATCGTGCTATTTATGCTGGCGATCGGCTTCGAGCGAATGCGTCAAAATGCGGCGCGGTTACAAGTCAAGTTCGTGGAGTCCAATCGACATCGAGCGGAGTTGGCCGAAAACAATCTCGCTCTCTCTCAAGAGATCAGGCGGCGCGAAGCCATTGAGGCCGACCTGCAGCGACAGAGAGAGGCTCTGGACAAGTCAAACTCTGAATTGCGCATAGCCGCGGCTGCTTTCAATGCTCAGGAAGGCATGATCGTCACCGATACCAAAGGCGTAATCTTGAGTGCCAACCGCGCCTTCGTGGGCTTAACCGGCTATACGATCGAAGAATTGGTGGGACAAACCCCGAGACTGTTCCGGTCTCATCGGCGTGATGGTGAATTCTACCGCAGTATGTGGGGTTCCGTTCAAGCAACTGGCGGCTGGCAAGGTGATATGAGTCTCAGGACCAGGAGCGGCGAAAACTGTGCGCGCTGGCTGACTATATCTGCTGTGAAAAACGAGGCGGGCGAGGTCACCAACTACATCGGCTCGTATTATGACATTTCTAAACTGAAGCACGCTGAGGAAAAGATCCAAGAACTCGCTTTCTTTGACCAGCTAACAGGTCTGCCGAACCGCGTCCTGCTAATCGACCGCGTGCGCCAGGCCGTCAATGCGAATATCCGCAGCAAATCCTACGGCGCTTTGCTGTTCATTGATCTGGACAATTTCAAGACACTGAACGACTCGCTGGGTCACCACATGGGCGATATGCTGCTGAAATGTGCGGCTCAGCGCCTCTCCCATTGTGTGAGGGCGGATGACACAGTTGCCCGCTTTGGCGGCGACGAATTTGTCGTTCTTCTCGCCAATCTGGGTACACAGAAAGCAAAGGTCGCAGCCTTACAGGCGGAAGCGATAGGCGAAAAGATACTCGCAGCCTTCACCGAGGTCTTCCAGCTCGATGCGTATGAATATCCCTGTACCGCAAGTGTTGGCGTGACCTTGTTTTCGACTGATGAGTGCAACGTTGACGAGTTGCTCAAGAGAGCCGATCTGGCAATGTACGATGCGAAAACGGCGGGGCGAAATGGCCTGCGGTTTTTCGACCCGGCCATGCAGACTATGATTACGGCCCGCGCTGCCCTCGAGACCGATCTACGAGAAGACCTTAAGAAGGAACGGCTTTTGCTGCATTACCAGCCGCAGGTCGATCACGAAGGAAGGCTGCTGGGGGCAGAAGCGCTGGCGCGCTGGCCGCATGCGCATAAAGGGATGATTTCTCCTAGCGAATTCATCCCGGTCGCAGAAAGCACCGGCCTCATCCTTCCGCTCGGCGCCTTGATGTTGAAGACCGCGTGCCGTCAGCTGGCTCGCTGGTCAAGCGATCCGGCGACCGAACGCCTGACCATCGCGATCAATGTCAGCGCCCTGCAGATGCGTCAGAAGAATTTTGTCGAAGAGGTCCGCGCGATCATTGAGCAAACCGGCGCCAATCCCCATCGCCTCAAAATCGAACTCACTGAAAGCACATTAGTCAGCAACGTCGACGATGTGATCGCCAAGATGGGCAAATTGAAAGCGATTGGCATCGGTTTCAGCCTCGATGATTTCGGAACCGGCTATTCAGCGCTTTCGTATCTGAAGCGTTTGCCGCTTGACCAGCTCAAGATCGATCGCAGCTTCGTCAAGGACGTTCTGGTTGACTCTAACGACGCCGCGATAGCCCAGATGATCATAGCGCTTAGCAGAAGCCTCGGCCTTTCAGTCATTGCCGAAGGCGTCGAAACGGAGGAGCAATATGCGTTCCTGGCGCGACATGGACAGCTCAGTTACCAGGGCTATTTGTTCGGACGGCCTATGCCGGCCGAGGATTTCGTGAGTCTCGCCCGAGCTTTCTCGCCACGTCACGGTTTGAAGCGGGTACGCGGGTCGGTCAATCGGGCTTCCGCATAGGCCGTCGCCGGGAGACGCCAATTGCTGTTGTTTCTTGCTCGTTTTGAGTGGCGAAGCAGCCGTCCGAATACAACCGACACAGCCAAAGCCCAATCGAGGCCATAGCGCCTGCTCGTGGTCCAAATCGGCCGCGCCCCGGCAATGTCGCGCCTGCTCGCATTATGTCGTCGATCATCGGTGGTTCCTCTGGTTGCGTTGTTGCCGTTGGCGTGTCGCAACCCGATCCTACCGGAGAATTTCCGGTGGCCAGCGCAATGGCGCCCGCCTGCTACGGCGCTATTAGAGGCGCACGACAGGGTGGCTTTGCGCTACCGAGCTACACCACAACCGTGGACACGACCCGCACCACCGCTGGAAAGAATGGGCTTCCTGTCTCTGCGCAAGACGCGCCGTTAGTCACTTAAGGCTCCGCTTCGACCGAATGAGTCCGCGTACAATTGCTCAAGTTTCACAACTTCATCTTGAGTGAGCTCGGCGAATTCGTTCTCTCGTGCCCGCTTTGAAAGTCTTCCTTGATTCTGTCGCAGAAAGCCAAACAGGTTGTTGAGCGTTCGCTCGGGCATGTCGATGATGTTTTCGACTCCGGATCGGAACATATCGAAGTTGCGCAGGAAGCTCGTCTCATTCGGAAGGTCCAGCTCAATCGTCTGGCGTACACATTCGTACAGAAATTCCGCATGCGGGGTCGCGTCGAAGAAGCGGTAAAAATCCCCGGTGTCGTTCAAAACCTTCACATTATTCTTTGGGGTCGCTTCCCATTGTACGCACGGAAGTAGCCTGCTGGAATAGCTTTCCAGCACGCTTTTGTACTCGGCGATCCGGTCTAGAATCGCCGACGACACTGGAAAATGGACCCCGGCCGGATTAAATCCGCGCCGCGCGAGGACATGATGCATCAGATATCGATGGATGCGTCCGTTGCCGTCCTCGAATGGATGGATATAAACAAAGCCGAAGGCGAGCACCGCCGCCGCGATAATGGGATCGAGCTCGTTCTCGGCGGCGAGGTCGAATGCGATCAATCCTGCCATAAGAGAGGCGATGTCTTCATGCCTCGCGCTGATATGGTCCGGGATAGGGCGCTGTGTATCGCGGTCATGCTCTCCGACGAAGCCGCCTTCCTGCCGGACCCCGAGCTTCACGAAACGCTCGTCTCCGATGACGATGCCTTGCAGGCGCAAAAACTCCTGCTCATCGAGCGGCGCGCGTCCAGCCTCGCCGATGGCGCGTCCCCATCTTTGAATGCGACCCTGAGGCGGCCTTTCGCCTTCGATGATGTAACTGGACTTTGAATCTTTCAGCAGCAGAAAGGCGGCGGTCCGCGCGAGCAAATCCTTCGGGACTTCGCTGACGACAGCGCGCGCGCGCTCCTTCCAGTTCTGCGCGAGAAATTGGTTCAGCGCGGCCGTCTTGAAAACGAGCGGACAAAATTCCGGGGTGCCGGGAAGATTGTTGCGAACGCGATGCCGGGCGGAATTCGTGCCAATCCCTCCGAACTGGAGGTCGGTATCGATGGCGTCTACATATGAGACCTTGTCTGTAAGCGACAGATTCAGCTCGCGGCCAAGCAACCACTCGTACAGAAACCAGATGCGGCGTGTGTAAATTCCGGTCGGCTTCTGCCGGACAAGCTCCGCGATATCACCCTCATTGACGACGCGGAAAAGTCGCTTCAGGACGGAAAGATCGACTCCTTCGTTCTTGAGGGCAAAAGTCAGGTGTCCCTCAAGCGAGGCCTGGGGAGCATGGCGAGGCGTGTAGATCCGCCAACCATCCTGTTCAATGATGCGGTGCCGGGCTCCGATGGCCGAAAGGGTGCGGGGGACCGGCACGGCCAGCTTGTAAGTGTCGATGAGCGCGGCATAACCCGCGGGGACAGCGGGCTCAGGCAATCGCCTATCGTGAAAAACATTCACCGATCCTGAAAATTCTGCGCTCACTTACATTCCTCTGAAAAACATTTCCCGTCCTCGAATTTTAGTCACTGAGGGCTTGGATTTCGAAATTCCATCATACCACGTGAAAAACAGTCTCTCAACGGATTAATCATGAAAATGGTTCACTTTGGACAGAGAACCCGGCCCACGATTCCAGTAGCGGACCAGGTCAGTCCGGGATGGAACCTGTCATGGCGCCGGTGATCTGCCGACGTTCCGGTTTTCAAATTCGCCATCATTTTCATGACGTTCAGATAGGGCTGATTTTACGCTGAAGACGACGAATTCTCTTGGCATTCAGACGCGCTGCGATGCCCCGGCACGACCGCGGTCCAGCCAACCGCACGGCACGACCTGCGAGGCGCTGCCGCTCTTGAAGACCGACCCGGGCGTCCAGAAGCCGGCAGAGGCCACATCCTTGTCAATCGCGGCTCCGACCCTGACCGCAAGAGAGAGGCCGTCGCCGGTGACATCGGGATGAGCAAGCGTGTTCGTCATGCTGGTGGGGTCCGCTTAGCTCGGCTCGCTGGCAGGCCCGGTCTTGACTGGCCAGCGTTTCGATCTCGCTCGATAGTCCCTCGATACGCCCATCCAGTCGATGCGAGTCTTCCGCTAAACCCTCGATGATGCGCAACATGCAAGGCGAAAAACATTGGCGCTAATTGCCAAGATACCGGGCAACTCGAACAGGGAATGTAGGCTTTGTCGCACACCATGCCTCGCTCCAGGAGGAACGCACGGGTCTGTTTGATGGACGGGTGCGCTGACCGACAAATCGACCGCGGACGCGGTGCAGGGCCTGGAAAGTCGAGTAGATCGGCAGTGTGACGCGCTGCGCGAGAACCCCGATAGAACTCCTCTTGTACTTCCGGTACCGATGGAGGTCGCGCCCGCTATTCTGCGAGGTTTCCGGTTTGACTGCATGTCCGCAGCTCGGACTCACGCCACCCATCGTGGTGCCGCCCTCACGCCTGCCCAAGCCCGCGCCGCCAACGTAATCCTTGCATGCAAGGATCAATGCCGTCGCAGGCGCGCCGTCATTGCCGGCATGGTTGTTGTCGCCGCGACCGTCGAGACGACACAGCATCGCCTTCGACGAGGCCGCAAATCTGCACAGTACATTGCAAAGTTTCGTGGTTCCCGACGCTTGCGGCTCGGCGGAAGCTGGCCGGTAGTGGATATCAAGACCTTCTGGGAGGGTGGATGGACGCGCAGACTTCCGTCAATTCCGGCGTCGCGCCTCGTTCTGTCACGCTTGCGAGCAGGCGCCTTCGGATCGCGCTGCTGCTTTGTGCGACGATGATCACGATCTATTTCGGCTTCATGGCATTGTTCGCATTCGACAAGCCGCTTTTGGGCACTGTGCTTGCGCCCGGGCTCTCGCTTTGCATCGTGCTCGGCCCTCTCGTCATCGTTTCATCGTTCCTGCTCTGCCTCATCTATGTGCTGTGGGCGAACCGGGTATTTGATGCCAGCCTTCGTGACCTCGAACGATAGGACCTCGCGATGGCCAACAACTCGCTCTCGATCGGCTTCTTCTTCGCATTTATGGTCCTGACGCTCCTGATTACTTACTGGGCGGCGCGGCGCACCCGTACCACGGAGCACTTCTTTGCCGCGGGCGGCGAGATCACTGCATGGCAGAATGGCTGGGCGCTCGCTGGCGACTTCCTCAGCGCGGCCGCGCTGCTCGGCATTGCCGGCATTGTCACCTCGAATGGCTTCGATGGCATGGTCTACTCGATTGGATGGCTGGTCGGCTGGCCGATCATCCTCATTCTGATTGTCGAGCCACTGCGCAATGTCGGGAAATTCACGTTCGCGGACGTGGTCGCCTATCGGCTCAGCCAAAAGCCGGTGCGGCTCGCCGCGGCGGTCGGTACGCTGGCGGTGATCCTGTTCTACCTGATCGCCCAGATGGTCGCGACCGGATCGTTGATCAAGTTGCTGTTCGGCCTGCCCTACACTTGGTCGGTGGCTTTGGTCGGTGCTGCCATGCTCATCTATGTGCTGTTCGGCGGCATGCTCGCCACCACCTGGGTGCAGGTGGTGAAGGCGGCGCTGCTGCTCGCCGGCGGAGTGATCCTGGCAGTCCTGGTCCTGATGCATTTCGAAATGAACCCGCTCAAGCTGTTCGCCGCAGCGGCGGAGAAGTACGGCACAAGAGTGCTGCAGCCAGGTTCGAAGGTGGTTTCGGGGCAATGGGACGCGATCTCACTCGGCCTCGGGCTGATGTTCGGCACCGCGGCGATGCCGCACGTCCTGATGCGGGTATACACGGTTCGGGACTCCAAGGCCGCGCGACTATCGATACTTTATGCCACCGGGCTGATCGGCTTCTTCCACCTGATGGTGTTCATCATCGGCTTTGGGGCCATGGTGCTGGTCGGCCCGGAGGCGGTGATGAAAGCCGGCGGTGGCGGCAACATGGCTGCACCTCTGCTCGCCCTCACAGTCGGCGGCGACGCCTTCTTCGGTTTTATCTGCGCAGTTGCGTTTGCCACCATGCTGGCGGTGGTGGCAGGCCTGACGCTTTCCGGTGTGGCTACGTTGTGCCATGATGTCTGGACCAACGTCGTTCGCCACGGTACGGCATCGGAGGCTGAGCAGCTCAAAGTGGCGCGGATCGCCACCGTTGCCATCTCGGTGCTGGCAATCGTGCTCGGCATCACCTTCGAAGGCCAGAACGTGGCCTTCATGGCCGGGCTCGCCTTCTCCATCGCCTGTGCCGCCAATTTTCCATCACTGGTCCTCGCTATCATCTGGCGTCGCTTCACGACGCCAGCGGCCGTCGCTAGCATCATGATCGGCACGCTAAGCTCGCTGGTGCTCATTGCGCTGTCACCGACCATCCAGGTCGACGTGCTCGGTAAGCCGCTGGCCCAGGTGAGCGGCGCCTGGTGGTTCGTCTCGCTGCGTAACCCGGCCATCATCAGCATGCCGCTGTCGTTTGCCGTGGCGATCGCGGTGTCGTTGTTAACGCGGGAAACGAACGCGGATGGCCGCTTCGACGAGATGCAGCATCGCATCCTGTTCGGGCGCTCAAGGACGATGCCGCAATCGGCGGAGTGAACCAGAGCTGGGAATTCCGAATGGCATGCGCGGAACTGCAGATGCTCCTGCACAATTTCGCCGTTGGCCCTTCGAGCGTCAATGTTACGATTCTGAGCCGGACATTTTGACCAGGGGGACAGAAATGCGCGACGCCTCACATCACCATCGTTTCATCGGCAGCCTGTGCAGTTGCGGAGCGCATGCTCCCGCGCAGCCGACTGTCGAAGAGGCCGTGTCCGAAAGCGTCCAGCAGGCACTTCTGCATGGCCTTTTCCCGCAGCCAGTTTTGCGGCGGGAACTGCTTCGCACCGTTGGCGCTGGCGTGATCATCGGCGCTCTCTCCAGCATCCTGCCAATCGACACCTTGAAGGCAATTGCCCAGGAGCGAAGGCCTCTCGAGAAAACCAAGCTGGCTGTTGGTTTCCTCCCGATCACCTGCGCCGTTCCGCTGATCTACGGCGAAAGGCTCGGCAGCTACCGCAAGGAAGGTCTGGATGTCAGTCTGCAGAAGATCGCCGGTATCGCGCTGATCCGCGACAAGATGCTCAACGGCGAGCTGGACGTCTCGCAGCAGGTGATGCCGGTCCCCCTGACGATGACAGCCGGCCTCGGCGGGAACGTCCAGTCGATCAAGGTGCTGACCATCTTGAACCAGAACGGCAACTCCCTCGTCCTGGCCAACAAGCACAAGGACAATCGGGATCCCAAGAACTGGAAGGGCTTCACA
Organism: Bradyrhizobium sp. 192; assembly: GCF_023100965.1. Lineage (NCBI taxonomy): Bacteria > Pseudomonadati > Pseudomonadota > Alphaproteobacteria > Hyphomicrobiales > Nitrobacteraceae > Bradyrhizobium > Bradyrhizobium sp. 192. The sequence continues at coordinate 164,042 of NZ_CP064691.1, read as the reverse complement.
TTCGCGGTCCCGTTCGAGCAAAGTCACCAGACCCTGCAGCTGCGCAACTATTTGGCTGCCGCCGGGCTCGATCCGGACCAAGATGTCAAATACCGCATCGTACCTCCGACCGAATACGTGGCGAGCCTTCGCGTCGGAAGTATCGATGGTTTTTTCGGCGGAGAGCCGGGCGGTCAGCGCGCGGTCTACGAAGGCGCTGGCTTCATTCATCTGATCTCGAAGGATATCTGGGATGGACATCCTTGTTGCTCTGTCACCGCCGCGGAAAGCTGGATCCAGCAAAATCCCAACACATTCATGGCGTTCTACCGCGCCATCATCGCGTCCAGTCTTCATGTCTCGAAGCCGGAGAACCGGGTCGGCATGGCGAAGGTGCTGTCAGAGCCGCAATATCTCAATGCTCCCGAAATTGTCCTCGAGCAGGTTTTGAGCGGCACGTATGCCGACGGCCTTGGCACAATCCGGAAAGATCCGCGGCGGGTTGATTATCAGCCGTTTCCGCAATATTCGGCAGCAGTTTGGCTGATGACCCAGCTCCGGCGCTGGAACATGCTAAAGGAGGATGTCGACTATAAGGTGCTCGCCGAAAAGGTGATGCTGGCGACCGATGCCGCTCGGATCATGCGCGAGCAGGGCGTGACGCCGCCAGCGGTCGGCTTCGGCACCGAAAGGATTCTCGGGAACGAATTCGATTCCAATAAGCCGCAGGACTACCTGGCTTCGGTCCGGAAGGGGGGCTGATGGAGGTGTCACGCCGGCTGCAGCAGCCCTGGGTATCCTCGGTCGCGATCTTCATCGTATTTGTAAGCGTCTGGGGCTGGTTCACCGCGGGTTCGTCGGGAGGTGTTAGCGCTGCCGATGCCGAATATGCCCGCCTTGCCGGCCAGAGCGCGCCGGGTCAGCAGGCCGGTGCGATCCCCTCACCGTGGATCGTCGCGCTCCGCGGCCGGGATCTGATCACACACGCCTTCGATCACGACAATCCCAACAATCTGGGCATCGCATGGCATCTGGCCTATTCCATGGGCCGCGTAGCACTGGGCTTCACGCTGGCCTTACTCGTCGCGGTGCCCCTAGGCTTCCTGCTCGGTCTATGGCCTGCTTGCCATCGCGCGTTGGATCCTTTCATTCAGATCCTGCGGCCGGTATCGCCACTCGCGTGGATGCCGCTGGCGCTCTATACGTTCCGTGACAGCACCGTCTCGACGATCTTCATCATCTTCATCTGTGCGGTCTGGCCGATGTTGATCAGCACGGCGACCGGGACAGCTTCCGTGCGGGCTGAATGGCTGAACGTCTCGCGCGTATTCGGTCTTCCACGATTAGAGCATGTCACGCGCGTCGTCTTTCCCGCCAGTGTGCCTATGATCCTGTCGGGAATGAGGATCTCGATCGGTATCGCCTGGTTCGTCATCGTGGCTGCCGAGATGGTCGGCGCACAGAGCGGCATCGGGTACTTCATCTGGAACGAATGGAATAATCTCCAGATCGCGAGCATGATCGTCGCCATCGTCCTGGTCGGCGGTATTGGATTGGCGCTAGATATTTTGCTCAAGCGAATAGGCGAAAGCCTCAGCTTCCGGGAATAGGACGATGGCGGATCTCGAGATCAACGATGTGTCAATGTCGTTTGTTGACCGTTCTGGCAAGGGGCTTCTTGCGCTGGATAGAATCTCGCTCGCTATCGAAGACAGCGAGTTTGTCTGCTTGATCGGCCATTCAGGCTGCGGCAAGAGCACGTTGCTAAACATTGTTGCTGGCCTTCTGGCGCCTACAAAGGGTGCAATACGCTGCGCCGGGACGACGATTTCTGGCCCGGGGCCGGAGCGCGCAATGGTCTTCCAGAGCCATGCTCTATTGCCTTGGATGACTTGCTACGAAAATGTTCGCCTTGCGGTCAAACAGGCCTTCAAGGGTGCCGCGGCATCCGAATTGAAGGATCGCTCAGAGCAGGCGCTGAAGCTTGTTCACCTGGAGCACGCCATCAACAAATACCCATTCGAGGTGTCAGGTGGAATGAAGCAGCGGGTGGGCATCGCTCGCGCTTTTGCGGTCGAGCCTAAGGTGCTGCTGTTGGACGAGCCGTTCGGCGCGCTCGATGCGCTGACCAAGTCGAGCCTTCAGGACGAACTGGTTCGCATCGTGGAAAAGACCCCGACCACCGTTGTAATGGTCACGCACGACATAGACGAAGCGATCTTCCTGAGCGATCGAATTGTCGCGCTCTCGAACGGACCGGCTGCGCGAATCGGCCGGATTTGGGAGATTGATACTTTGCGACCGCGGGACCGGCTCAAACTGGCGACCCACGCCGGGAGTCTGCAGTATAGAAAGGAAATTCTCGAGTATCTGTATCAACGAGAATGCGTGCCTCAGGGAATGGTAGAGCTATAACAGCCGAGATCGTGGCGGCTGGAGCGCGAGAGCGGGCTGCGCCCCGCGGCTTCAGGCACCGAAGGCACGGAAATCGCCTTCAGGCATCTTGAAAGCCGCCGTAGAAGGCTGTTTGATCGGGCGGGGGGCGGTCACCCACCGTCGGATTTTCGTCGTTGGCCTCTTCCGGATTGGCACGCAGGAGCGAATGTTCGACTGGAACGACCTGAAATTCTTCCTTGAACTCGCCCGGCAGGGGCGGTTGATGCCGGCCGCGCGGCGCCTCAAAGTCGACCACACGACGGTCAGCCGGCGCATTTCAGAGCTTGAGCGAGATCTTGGTATCAAGATTTTCGACCGCAAGCCGAACGGGTTCGTGCTGACGGAGGACGGGCACAAGCTCTACCAAGAGGCCGAGAAAATTGAGGGCGCGGCCCTGGTGATATCGGAAGATTTCCGCGCCACGCCCGCCGAGCCCGCGGGTCGCGTCCGGCTGACGAGCATGGAGGGTATTGCCGCCTTCTACCTTGCAGAAATATTGGTCCAATTCAATGAGAAGCACCCGGGCGTTGTCGTGGAGCTTGTGACCGAAAGGCATCTGATCAATCTGACCAAACGCGAGGCGGATGTGTGCATCAGCTTCGTTCCCCTCGTGGGCCCCAAACTTTCGGTCAAAAAAGCTGGCGAGTTCAAGCTTGGGCTGTTCGCGTCGTCCAGGTACATCGTGGAACGGGGGACGCCGGGCACCATGGAAGAATTGAAGCGTCACGATTTCATTGATTATGTCGACGATCTCGTGGCTATCCAGCCGGTGCAGTGGCTGCACGACGTCCTGGTGCCGGAGAGCGTCGTCTTTCGATCGACCAGCATGGCAGCCCAGCAGAATGCGATCGCTGTCGGGCGTGGCATCGGCCTTCTGCCCTTCTTCTCGGCAAAAAAGGATCCTCGCCTTGTATGGCTCATGAAAGATGTGGTGGTCACGCGGTCGCTCTACATTTCCGTCCATGAGGATATCGAATATATGGGTAGGGTGCGTACGCTGCTGCGGTTCCTTCATGAGATCTTCAAGGCGGACAGAGCATATCTGAACGACTTCGAGTGATCGAATCCGCGCAAGTGTATCTGCGGAATTTCTTACGGTCGACGTCCTCCCGTGATGTACTAGAATGCCGGCGCGAGGGAGCGCTGCGATGGCTGACGACTTTACGTACAAGGTACGCGGCTTCTTCGGCCGAATTCCCTCTGAACCGCATCTGCTGACCGACCGCATCACGCCAGTCGAAGGCTGCATCGTGTTGTGCCATCTCGGTGTTCTCGATGTCACTCATGGGGATGATTGGACGCTGGAAATCGCCGGCCTGGTCGAGACGCCCGCGAGCTTCTCCGTCGGTCAGCTCAAGTCGCTTCCAAAGACCGAGGTGGTCTCGGTGCATCAATGTGCAGGCAGCCCGCTGGCGCCCGACAAGCCAACGCAGCGGGTCTGCAACGTGCGCTGGGCGGGCGTTCGTCTGGATCATGTGCTAGGATCAGCGGGCGTGGCGAGGAGCGCAAATTTCGTTTGGTCACAGGGGGCGGACTCCGGCGACTTCGGAGGCATCGCGTGCGGACATTACATCAAGGATCTGCCGCTCTCCCGGATATCCGACGACGTCTTGCTCGCCTACGAGATGAACGGAGCGCCGCTGCTACCTGAGCACGGGTATCCGTTGCGGTTGGTGGTCCCGGGCTTCTACGGCACGAACAGCGTCAAATGGCTCCGCAAGCTCGAATTGCGCTCGGAGCGGGCTCCGGGCGTCTTCACCACCACATGGTACAACGACCTCGCGCCGGACGGCTCGACCCAGCCGGTGTGGGCGATCGCCCCTCAATCGGTCATCGTGGCGCCAAAGCCGAATCGTCAGCTCAGGCGTGACGAGGTTTTGCAGGTCTGGGGATGGGCCTGGGGTGACGACGGAATTGCGGCGGTCGAACTGAGCGCCGATGAAGGGCGGAGCTGGCAGGGATGCCGCTTGGAGAAGGTGTCAGGACGATCCTGGACCAAGTTCACCTGTGATTGGATAGTAAAAGAGGGATGCTGCGGTCTCCTGTCTCGGGCGATCTCGCGATCGGGCGAGAATCAGCCGGCCGGCGGCCGACGCAACGCGATCTATCGCGTGCCGGTCCTGGTCGTCTGAAGACGCGCAACCGCTCGTGCAGATTTTCCGCATTCGCCACCCGCCGGCGAAAGACTAACCTGTGGTGCCAGAAACCGAGAGGATCGTCTCAAATGCCGTCGAATTTGCCGCGCTTCAAAGCTGCCGCGTGCCACACATCTTCAGTTTTCCTCGACGCGGCCAAAAGTGCAGACAAGGCCTGCGACCTCGTTGCCGAGGCGGCACGCAACGGTGCCTCGCTGGTTGCTTTCCCGGAATCGTTCATTCCCGGCTTTCCCGTGTGGGCGGCGCTGCAGGCGCCGATCATGTCTCATGATTTCTTCAGAGCGTTGTCGGCCCAGGCATTGCGGCTCGACAGCGCGGAATTGACAAAGGTCAGGATGGCGGCCAAGCGCCACAACGTCGTGGTCTCTATCGGTTTTACGGAAGGGACGGTTGCCAGCCTTGGCTGTATCTGGAACTCCAATCTTTTGATCGGCCAAGATGGGTCGATCCTGAATCATCATCGCAAGCTCGTTCCGACCTTTTACGAGAAGCTGGTCTGGGCTGCCGGAGATGCGCGTGGGTTGCGCGTCGCGCAGACCTCCATCGGCCGCATTGGCATGCTGATTTGTGGTGAGAATACGAATCCACTTGCCCGCTATTCATTGATGGCGCAGGGCGAGCAAGTTCATATTTCGACCTACCCGCCGATCTGGCCGACGCGTCCCTCCAAGGAGAAGGGGGGCTATGACCTACGCAGGGCCATCGAGATCCGGGCTGGAGCTCATTCGTTTGAAGCCAAATGCTTCAACATCGTTTCGTCCGCCTGCATGGACGTAGGTATGAAGGACGCGCTCGGACAGGCTAACCCCGCCATGCTGGATCTGATCGAGGGCACACCGCATGCTGTATCGATGATCCTCGATCCAACAGGGCAGATTATCAGCGACGTCCTCTCAGACAGCGAAGGCATCGCATATGCCGATATTGACGTCGCGCAATGCGTCGAACCGAAGCAATTTCACGATGTCGTAGGCTACTACAATCGTTTCGATGTGTTTTCGCTGACGATTGACCGTTCACAGCGCGAGCCGGCCGTTTTTATCGACAGGGAAACAGGCGAGGGGGACGAACGGCCGGTTCAGTCCTCGCAGCAGGAGACGGTCAGACCCAGAGTGGCCGAGCTTGAGCGGGCAGTTGCGGACTGAGTGATCCATCAAAGGGGGCCGAGATGAAGCGCGTTCTCAGCGAGCTGTTGGAGCAGCGACCGACAGAACTCGTGCGTTCCGCCGTCGGCTCCCTTTGAAGGTCGGCGCGCGAAGGATGTGATCATTTCGGGCGGTTACAACGTTCATCCGAAGGAGTTCGAACTCGAGATCGACCGCATTCCAGATGTGCTCGAAAGCGCCGTCGTCGGACTGCCACATCCTGATTTCGGCGAGCGAGTTGTCGCGGCCGCCGTCCCGACGGCAGGAGGCGCTGCAGGGGAAAGGGATGGCGTGGCGGTGCTGAAGGACGGCTGGTTCCCTACAACCTGCCGATCAACGATTTCTGCGTGAGCGAGCTGCCCGGAATACGATCGGAGAGGTTCAGAAGAACGTTGCGCGAGTTCAGAGGGAAAAAAGGCAGCCAGTCATTCTGCTCGTCTGGATCGTTGCAAAAACCGCAATGGTAAATTGAAGGAACATTCGATTATCGTCCGAATGGGAAATGATAAGTACCGAGACATCGTTTGAATAGCGAAAGCGAGTTGGGAATGTCAGCTACGATCAAGCTCTATGGCGGTAAATTGTCGGGACACAGCCACCGGGTCGAGCTCATGCTCGGGCTTCTCTCGCTTCATTACGAGTTGATCCCAACGCCCCCTGCCGAGCGGAAGACGCCGGCCTATCTCGCAATGAACCCGTTCGGGCAGATACCTGTCGTCGATGATGACGGCACCGTCGTTGCCGATTCCAACGCAATCCTGATCTATCTGGCCAAGCGCTACGACACTACCGAGACGTGGCTTCCGGAAGATCCGGTCAGTGCGGCTGCCGTGCAACGTTGGCTGTCCGTGGCAGCGGGACAGCTGGCATATGGACCAGCGACAGCTCGGCTGGGCAAGGTGTTCAACTTGCCCGTCGATGGCCGGCAAGCGGCCGGGGTCGCCAGCAGTCTGTTCAGCGTGATGGATGGTCATCTTGCGAAGCACGAATTTCTCGCGGCAACCCATCCGACCGTGGCTGATCTCGCTTGCTACAGCTACACACGGGCCGCTCCGGAGGGAGGCATTGAACTGTCCTCCTACCCGAACATTGTCGCCTGGCTGGGGCGGCTGGAAGCACTTCCGAATTTTCAGCGGATGCCAAGCGCGCCTGCGAGCTGATCGGCAAATCTTCTTCGAGGTGCGGTCATGACCAGCCTTTCCGAACGGAGCTCGTCTCCTTTTCACCAGGGCGAGATCGACGTGCAGCGACGCGTCGGCGTGGCCGACAGAATGAGCGAGCGCGGGAAAACCTCCATCCGCACATGGATGCCCGATCAGCACCGTGAATTCTTCGCAGGACTCGAATACCTCCTTGTCGGCTCGTCGGACCGAGCGGGCTGGCCGATCCCTTCGGTCCTGTTTGGCCCGCGCGGATTCGTCTCTTCACCGGATCCAGGACGGCTGCGCATCGGATCGTTACCGAAAACCTTCGACCTGCTCGGAACGAATCTTTCCGTGGGCGCCAGCTTGGGAGTGCTGGGCATAGACCTGACCAATCGTCGGCGAAACCGCATGAACGGAACGCTGATCACCCTCGACCAGACAAGTTTCGAGGTGGCGGTCGTGCAGAGCTTTGGCAATTGCCCTCAATACATCCACACGCGCCATATCAGCGCGGCACCATCCGCTGCGCCGGAGCAACTCGGTCCCGGCGAGGTCGAGGCGTTCGCCGTCTTGGACGATGCGGCACGAGAGCTGATCCGCCAGTCGGCGACCTTCTTCGTCGCCTCATGTGCGGCTTCAGATGACGGATCATCGTTCGATTGCGATATTTCTCACCGCGGCGGTAAGCCAGGCTTCATTCACGTGGCGGATAACCAGATCACCGTTCCGGACTTTGCGGGTAATTCCTTTTTCAACACGCTTGGGAATTTTATGTCCAATCCCAGGGCGGGACTGCTTTTTGTCGACTTTGTCGTCGGCGATGTCCTAATCCTGCACGGGACGATCGAGTTGCTCTGGAATGATCCGCCGATTCAGGGCTTCAAGGGCGCCGAGCGCGCCTGGCGGCTTCATGTCACGGCCGGCCGGAGAGTGCGCGCTGCGGCGATCCCTCTCATCGGAGAGGTGGTCGAATATTCTCCGAGGGCGCTCACCACGGGAGCTTGGCCGAGAGGTGAGCGTTCCCAGTGACCCAATGGAGCTGAGGAGAGCGAGCATGACAGCCTCGAGCGGCCGATGGAGATCGACAGGGCCAATCTGATCCCGGCCCGAGATTCTAGGGCGATATTCACGGATTGATCGGCCGAATTCAGCTCTCTGGCGCGACTGCCAGAGTTCACCATTTGGGGGCCGGGCCAACTGGCGGGTTAAGAAGGCCGTGGAGCTGCCACGGCCTTCCATTCGGAGAAGATCAGGACATCGTCGGCATCACGAACTCGGCGCCGGCCCGGATGCCGGTCGGCCAACGGGTCGTGATCGTTTTCAGCTTGGTATAAAAGCGAACGCCCTCGGGGCCATGCATGTGATGGTCGCCGAACAGAGAGGCTTTCCATCCGCCGAACGAATGGAATGCCATCGGCACCGGGATCGGTACGTTGATGCCCACCATGCCGACCTGGATCTGATGCGCAAACTCACGCGCCGCATCGCCATCCCTGGTAAAGATTGCGGTGCCGTTGCCGAACTCGTGTTGGTTGATCATGTCGGCCGCCTCGTCATAAGACTTGGCCCGGGCCACCACGAGCACCGGTCCGAAGATCTCTTCGCGATAGATCTTCATGTCCGTGGTCGCGCGATCAAACAGGCTGCCGCCGATGAAGTAGCCGTTCTCGTAGCCCTGGCGATGGAAATCGCGCCCGTCCACAATCAGCTTCGCGCCTTCGTCAACGCCGGCGTCAATATAGCCTCGGACTTTGTCGAGGTGCTGCTTCGTCACCAGCGGGCCCATCTCGGCCTCGGGGTCGGTACCGGGACCAATGTTAAGCGCGCGGACCTTGGGCGCCAGCTTTTCGATCAGACGATCGGCGGTGGTGTCGCCGATCGGAACGGCTACCGAGATTGCCATGCAGCGCTCGCCGGCGGAGCCATAAGCCGCGCCCATGAGAGCGTCGACGGCCTGGTCCATGTCGGCGTCAGGCATCACGATCATGTGGTTCTTGGCGCCGCCCAGCGCCTGGCAGCGCTTGCCGTGGCTGGTCGCCGTCTCATAGATGTATTGCGCAATCGGCGTCGAGCCGACGAAGCTGACGGCCACGATATCGGGATCCGTTAGGATGGCATCCACCGCTTCCTTGTCGCCATGCACGACGTTGAACACGCCGTCGGGCAGCCCGGCCTCCTTCAGCCACTGCGCAAGCACGAGCGAGGCCGAGGGATCGCGCTCCGACGGCTTGAGGATAAACGTATTGCCGCAGGCCAGCGCAACCGGGAACATCCACATCGGGACCATTGCCGGGAAATTGAATGGCGTGATGCCAGCGACCACCCCGAGCGGTTGACGCAGCGAGTGGCTGTCGACACGGGTCCCGACATTCTCGGTGATCTCTCCCTTGAGCAGTTGCGGCGCGCCGGTCGCGAACTCCACCACCTCCATGCCGCGTTGGATCTCGCCCTTCGCGTCCGAAAGCACCTTGCCGTGTTCGGCGGTGATCACTTGGGCAAGTTCATCGATTCGATCCTCCATGATCCGCAGGAAACGGTTGAGAATACGAGCACGGCGCAGTGGCGGTGTGTTCGCCCAGCCCGGGAACGCCTTGCGGGCGGCTGCAGCGGCCGACCGCACGTCTTGCGTCGTGGCAAGTCCGAGCGTTGCCGATTGCTCGCCGGTCGCGGGATTGTAAACCGGCGCGGTGCGAGGGCCGCGGCTCGGCACCAGCTCGCCATTGATGAAGTTCAGAATAGTCACGGGCATTGGCTGCTCTCCCTAACATGATGCTTGATCGAGCCAGATATGCAGCGCATAAAAATGCGGTATCAACGGCCGAATTCGCGGCTCCGTTGTGCAGAAAGTGTAGTCAATGGATTGGGAGCGCGTTCGGATATTCCTAGAAGTGGCGCGTGCCGGCCAGATTCTGAAGGCCTCGAAAAGCCTACGGCTGAACCATGCAACGGTCGCCCGGCAACTGACCGCGCTGGAGAGTAGCTTGAATGCCAAACTGCTAGAACGACACACTACAGGCTGCACGCTGACGGCGGCGGGCGAGGCGCTCGTCGCGGCTGCCGAGCGCGCAGAGAGCGAATTCCTCAAAGTGGGATCGAGCATTGGAGGCGCCGCCGAGGCCCTCACCGGAACCGTGCGCGTAGGGGCACCGGACGGGCTTGGCAACTACTTCCTGGCCGATCGGCTGGGCGCGCTGGCCGCGAAGCACCCGGGCCTTGTCATTCAACTCGTGCCGCTTCCGCGCACATTCTCCCTGTCAAGGCGCGAGGCCGACGTTGCGATCACGCTGGACCGGCCCAAGCAGGGTAAGCTGATCCTGTCCAAACTCACCGACTACACGCTCAGTGTCTATGCTGCTGATGCTTATCTCGCGCGCGAGGGTCCCATCAGGACGCAGGCCGATCTTGCCGGCCGCCTGTTCGTCACCCAGGTCGAGGATTTCGTCTACAGCAGGGCATTGGACTATGCCTCAGTGCTCGGCCGGCTCATGTCGCGACGCTATGAATGCGGTAGCGTCGTCGCGCAGATGGAGGCCGTTCGTGGTGGACACGGCGTCGGAATCCTTCATGATTACGTGGCCCAGCGCTATCCCGAATTGCAGCGTCTGCTTCCCGACATTCGTTTCGTGCGGAATTACTGGCTGACGTCGCATCCCGATACGCACGAAACGCGGCGGGTTGCAGAAGTGCATCGCTTTATCGTGGCATCAGTCAAGGCGGCGAGGTCGTCTTTCGAGGCTGCTTGAGCGCCACTGCCGGTTGCTCGGGCGGGGCTGTTTGGTTCGTTCCCGATCCGGCGCATTCCATGAACGCCCGCAGAGCGGAGGACACGAATGCGTCCTTGCGGTGAACGAAAACCGTGGTGGCCCTGCCGGTCCCGTTCGGCAGCGAATGCAGGTGGATCAAGCCCTGTCGTTCGGCAGAATCAGCGACGACGCGCGGCACCAATGACAGCCCGACCGAAGCCGCCACACAACCGATGATTCCGTCGAGCGTTCCCATTTCCATCCAGCGCAGGTCGACGAAACCACGATGCGCAAGATATTCGGACAGACGCTGTCGATAGGAGCAACCGGCACGAAACACGATCACCTTCCGGCCGCTTCCCGAAGCCAGGAATTTGCCGAGGTGTTGGGGGGACGTCACCATCGGCGGCGTGATCAGCACCAGCTCCTCCTCCACGATCGGTGTGCAGGTCAGTTCACCGTGCGTGACCGGTGCAGAGACAAAAGCTCCGTCAAGCTTCCGAGACAATACGCAGTCGACCAGCGCTGCGGTCGGGCCTGTCTCGATTTGGACGTCAACATCGGGATAAGCGATGCCGTAATGGGTGAGCAACGGTGGTAGGCGCAACGCCGCCGTCGTCTCCATTGATCCAATGCGCAGCTCGCCGCCCGGCCACGCCTCGTCCTTCACTGCGCAATGCGCCTCGGCCAACAGATCGCTGATGCGCTTGGCGTAAGGAAGCAGCCTGTTGCCCATGGAGGTGAGCGTGACGCCTTTCTTGGATCGATCAAAAAGTCGGACACCGAGCTGGTTCTCCAGCGCTCGAATTCGCTGGGTCACGTTCGATTGCACGGTGTGGAGATTGTGGGCGGCGCGGCCGATTCCGCCGGCCGTGGCGACCGCGGAAAAGAAATTCAGATCCGTGCTGTCCATATGGTCATCTCCCGGAATGATGACTCTGATCAATAATAATCACTTTTATGTTGTCAACAGCCAATCTAGCTTCCCGGCATCCAAGACGGGCATAAGCGGAGAGGAAGAGACATGGCTATCAAGACGAGATTGACCGAATTTTTTGGGCTTGAGCACCCGATCGTGCTGGCGCCGATGGATCCGGCCTCCGGCGGCGAGCTGGCCTCCGCGGTTTCCGCGGCAGGTGCTCTCGGCCTTCTCGGCGGCGGCTATGCCAACCGCGCCTGGTTCGAAGAACAGTCCGCAAAGGTGAGCCGGCCGGACGTCGGCTGTGGATTCATCACCTGGGCGCTGGCGAACGATCCGGGTCTGCTCGATCTCGCTCTGGAGCGGCACAAGAAAGCGATCATGCTGTCGTTCTCGGATCCTGCGCCATATGCCCCGAAAGTGAAGCAGGCCGGCATCCCCCTGATCTGTCAGGTGCATACGCTCGAGCATGCCCAGCGGGCGATCGACGTCGGCGCGGACGTTATCATCGCACAGGGTACGGAGGCCGGCGGCCACGGACTCACGGCGCGCTCGACGATGCCGTTCGTTCCTGCAGTCGCCGATATGATCGCGCAACGAGCGCCGCGCGTTCTCCTTCTTGCCGCCGGAGGCATTGCTGACGGGCGCGGTCTCGCCGCCGCGCTAATGCTAGGTGCCGACGGTGCTTTGATCGGATCGCGGTTTTGGGCCACGCAAGAATCGGTCATTCATCGCAACGCCAAGGAAAGGGTGCTGGCAGCCACCGGCGATGAAACGATCCGGACACGTGTCTACGACGTTGTCCGCAAAAAGGCTTGGCCCTCTGAGTACACTGGACGCCTGATGAAGAACGGCTTCATCGAAAGGTGGCATGGCCGGGAAGACGAGCTGCGCACACTGCAAGAAGCCGAGCTGCAGCGCGTCGAGAAGGCGTGGGTCTCCGGCGACTACGATACGGCCAATGTCACGGTCGGAGAAGCAATCGGTCTCATCAACGACATTCCAACCGCCGGTGAGCTGGTGAAGCGAATTTCGGCAGAAGCAAGCGCATGTCTTGCGCGCTATGCGCCGACCCGAAATTCTATCGCGGCCTAACGGGTCCGCAACTTTCTACGTATTGCCGGGTGGAGAAGGGGCGTGCGCTGCGGCGCGCGCGCCCGGGAAAACACGTGCCCAACAAGGCCGATGGAGAGATATGATGAGCGAACCTAAAGCGGACGCCCCGAACCTGAGCATCTGGACGGTGGTGCTTGCCTCAAGTGCAGGCACGGTTATCGAATGGTATGACTTCTATCTCTATGGAAGCCTTGCCGTGTTCTTTTCGACCCTTTTTTACCCCGCCAATGATCCCACCGCCGCCGTCTTGATCAGTGTTGCGACCTTTGCGACCGGATTCGTCATCCGGCCGTTCGGTGCCATCCTGTTCGGCAGTCTTGGCGACCGATTGGGACGCAAGCACACGTTTCTGCTGACACTTATCTTAATGGGGATTTCGACCACCGCGGTCGGCCTTTTGCCGACATATGAAACTATCGGCTTTGCTGCACCTGTCGCGTTGGTCTTGCTCCGTTTGGTACAGGGCTTGGCCATCGGCGGCGAGTACGGTGGCGCTGCCATCTATGTGGCTGAGCATGCACCGGTAAACCGTCGAGGCTTCTTCACCAGTTTTATCCAGACCACAGCCACCTTGGGCTTCTTCGTTGCAATTCTGGTCGTGCTGGCGTGTCGGCTATCGCTCGGGGAGGAAGGTTTCCGTGCTTGGGGCTGGCGTATCCCGTTCTTGCTGTCTGCACTTCTCGTCGTGTTTTCGGTCTATCTTCGTCTGAAGCTGAGCGAGTCGCCGGTTTTCGAGCAGATGCGCCAGGCCGGCAAGGTCTCGCGCGCGCCGGTTCGCGAAAGTTTTGGCACGAGACAAGGGTTGGGTTATGCGCTCTATGCTCTCTTCGGCGCGACGGCGGGTCTGGGATGCGTGTGGTACACCGGACAATTCTATGCGCTGTATTTCCTGCAGAGCGTTCTCAAGGTGGACTTCCTGACGGCAAATGTCTGCGTCGCCGTTGCTCTAGCCCTTGGCACGCCCCTGATCGTCGTGAGCGGGCCCTGTCAGACCGCATCGGACGCCGCCCGCTGATTGTCACCGGCCTGCTGCTCGCCGCCGCGCTCTACGTCCCCATCTACATGGGGATTGCAAGCGCCACGGCTGCGCACAATTACGTGGTCGTCACCGCGCTAATCCTGGCGCAACTCATCTTCGTAGCGCTGGTCTACGGGCCGAATGCCGCATTTCTCGTCGAGCTCTTTCCGGCGCGGCTGCGATATACTTCGCTGTCGCTTCCCTATCACATCGGCACCGGGATATTCGGCGGCTTCGTTCCGCTGATCAGCCTCTCGCTAGTCAGCTACACCGGCAACATCTACGCCGGCCTGATCTATCCCATCCCGATCGCACTGATGACCGCGGCGGTTAATGTCCTCTGCCTGCCTAAGACTGTCGCAGTCGACCTTTCCAGTGAATTTGGCAACACACCGGCAGCCAGCCGCCAGATCGCATGAGCCGCCAATTGCCATCAAGGTGTTCGTGCAAGACCCTTTGCACGAACACCCCGCGGGAATTTGCCGTGGCGATGGTATGAAGGAGTAATTCGACGTCTGCGATGAGCCCCTGGCTGTCGTGATTGCGACGACTACCTCCCTCGACTTGTCGCAGATGTCCTGCGACCCAGTCACCCCGTTGCCGATTGCAACGGGGTGTTTTTTTTGCGTCCGCATCCGCCTCGTCGAAGGCAACCCGTTGCCCAAAGCAGCAGCAATCTGTCTCGATTGTAGGCGATCATCGCCGGTCCACCTGCTCGTGCTCCGTTGCGCACGCCCATTTGCGAAAATTCGCACTGTCTCGCTCGTGCGGGATGGATACAGTTTTTCCGAGCAGGGGAGGGCATTGCCAATGAAGCTGATAAACAAATTGTTGCTGCTGACATGCGGCGCGCTGGTCGCGGTGGCGACCGGAACAGTTCCGGTCTTGGCCAAGGAGACCGTAAAGCTTGCGTTTATTGGACCATTGTCGGGCGGGAATTCAGCTCCCGGTATCGGGGGCCGCAATTCCACGCAGTTGGCCGTGCAATTGAGAAACGCCGACCCATCGGCAAAGTACATTTTCGAGCTCGTCACCTTGGACGACGAATGCAAGCCGAATATCGGCATCCAGGTCGCAACCAAGGCCGCATCGGATCGTAGCATCATCGCCGGTGTGACCCACTATTGCTCTGCCGTAGGCATCGCGACGGTTGATACCTATGCCCGGTTCGGATTGCCGGTCGTGGTGTGGGGCGCCATCCTGCCCGAGATCACCTATGGCAACGACTACCACGAAATTCATCGCGTCAACGGGACGATGATCAATGAAGGCAAGCTCGCAGCGGAGTTCCTCACCAAGCAGGGTTTCCTGAAATACGTTGTCGTTCACGACACCACCGACTACGGCAAGGGACAGAACAAATATTTCAGCGAATGTCTCAAATTGTCCGGCGGCGAGATCGTCGCGACTTTTCCGATCAGCCCGGATCAGCAGGACTTCACGGCTGAGCTCACCAAGATCAAGGAGCTGAAGCCAGATCTGATCATGGTGGGCGGCCTGACGCCGCTCGGCGTCCGATTGCGGGCTCAAATGGATCGGGTCGGTGTCACCGCTCAGCTTGCGGGCGTCTCTGGCATCATGAACGCAGGCTTCCTGGAAGGCGCAGGTGCCGCGGCGGAAGGAACGATTTCCTTCCACAACGGTGCTCCCATCACCAAATATGAGCAGGGTCAAGCGTTTCTCGACGCATACGCCAAGGCGGGCTTTCGCGAAGACCCGGACGCCTATGGCCCCTTCGCCTACTCCGCCGCCACTCTGATCAAGGATGCGATCGAGAAGGTTGGCCCCGACCGCGCCAAGGTCAAGGACCTGCTCAATACGACCAAGGCATACAAGTCGCTGGTCGGCGAGATCAATTTCGACGACCACAGGCAGAACATTCTGAGGGCCAACGTCTATGTCGCCCAGGATGGTAAATGGGTCTATTGGCCGGATAGCGAATATGCCGCCAGCAAACGAAAACTCCGCCTCAATTGACCAGACGTCATGCGTCGCCCTAGCGTGCGGAGACATTGATGGACATCGGGATCGTAGCGCAGCAGCTGTTCAACGGCCTCATGCTGGGGGTGATCTACTCAATGATCGCCGTTGGATTTTCGCTGTTCTTTGGGGTGCTCGACGTCATCAAGTTCTCGCATGGTGACGTCGTGACGCTCGGAAGTTTTTCAGCCTTGGGAGCCGCCGGCGTTTCGGGAGCTCTCTTTGCGCTGCCCCCTGCGCTGGCCTTGCTCACCGGTTTGGCGGCTGCGGTCGGCGCCGGGGCGCTCGCGGGCATCGTGATCGGGAGGATTCTTGTGATCCCCTTGCGCGGCGCCCCCAGCATCAATGTGCTGCTCGCGACCTTAATGGCCGGCACCGTGCTACGCGAGGCCATCCGGCTTGGCGTGCCCAACGGCGGCAACCCGAAGCCGTTTCCGGCTCTGTTGCCGAGTGGCATGATCAATGCCGGTTCCTTCAGTGTGGGTATCGATAGTGTGATCATCGTATGTGCCGGACTGCTGTTGGTGGTGGGAACGCATCTGTTCGTGACCCGCACCCGGTTCGGGCTCTCGATCCGCGCCGTGGCCCAGGATGACGAGGTTGCACGCCTTGCAGGCATCGACCAGCAGCGCGTGGTGCTGGGGACCTTCGCATTGGGATCGGGGCTCGCCGCTTTTGCCGGCTGCATGCTCGGGCTGTATTACCGCGAGATCAGCTTCAACATGGGCGTTCTGCTCGGCATCATCGGATTCGCCTCGGCTGTGGTGGGCGGACTTGGAAGCCTGATCGGGCCGATCATCGGGGGATTTCTATTCGCCGGCGTGCAGACGCTGGTTGTGGTGGCGATGCCGATCTCGAGCGCTTATCGCGATGTGGTGGCCTTTGCCGTCATCATCATCCTGATTGCGTTGTTCCCGACAGGAATCGTTGCAGAACAGCGCAGCGAACGGGTGTGACATGAGCAGCCTTTCAAGCCCGGCTCCCTCGCTCTCCGTCCCACGGATTCGTCGTCATCCGCGCGCCCTCGTCGCAGCCGTGGTGGCGCTCCTGTTTTCCGGCGGCGGCGTGATGATGCACGCCAAATCCCAGCCCGTCGTTCTCGCCTTGCTCGCAGCCTTCGTTCTGGCGTTTGGAGTGTCGGATCGAACGCAGATCGGCCGGGAGATTGCCGCCACCTGCGGCGACTACCGAGGCGTTGCCAATGGCATGGCATTGCTGTGTGCGTTGATCCTGATTGTCCTGTTTCACGCCGATCACTACGCGCTTCTCATGTTGTCAACGGTAGCAATCTTCTCGACTGCCTGCATCGCTCTCAACCTGCAGCTCGCATTCGCCGGCATCGCCAACTTCGCAGGCGCGGCCTTCTTCGTCGTGGGATCATATACGGCCGCCCTAGTGACTGCATACACCACCGTTCCGCGCACATTTGCGCCGTTGATCGGCGCGACTGTGACGGGTGCAATGGGCCTCGTGCTGTTGCTGCCGGTGCTGCGAACGCGCGGGCACTATGCCGCGCTCGTGACGATCGCATTCGGCGTGCTGCTGCGGACCTGGCTCGAAGTCAACGACGTCCTCGGCGGGCCCCAGGGGCTGAAGATCGGAAGCTTCTCGATCATGGGGCTCGATTTCGCCCGGCTCAAACAGATTGGTCCATGGAGCGTGTCGTTCTATCTGCCCTATGCAACGCTCTCGGTCTGCATGTTCGGCCTCGTGTTCATCCTCGTCCGTCGTCTGGAAAACTCGTGGGTCGGCATCGCCCTGGACGTTGTCCGCAGCGATGAGACCGCCGCGGCGGTGTTCGGCCTGTCGATCCGGCTGTGGAAGGTCGTCGGCTTTGTCCTCGGCAACGCCATCATCGGCATGGCTGGAGCGCTCTACGGGATGATGAACGGGTTCGTGACACCCAACGGCGCGGGCCTCGGGGAGTCCCTGCTGATGCTCTCAATCGTGGTGCTGGGCGGAATCGGCAATTTGTGGGGCTCCGTCGTAGCCGCCCTGATCATCCTGGAAGTGCCGGAAAAACTGCAGTCGATCCAGGAATTCCGCCTGTTGCTGTTCGCCTTGCTCGTGCTCGTCATCTTGCTGTTCCGCCCGGGCGGCATCCTGCCTCGTCCGGTGAGGGACCTGTCCCGCTTCATCGACGGAGCGCCAAAATGAGTAGCACTCTGCTGCATTGTGCCGGTCTCACCAAGACATTCGGCGGGCTGGTCGCGCTCGACCGTTTCGACGTCGAAATCGGCCGCGGCGAGACAATCGGGCTGGTCGGGCCCAACGGATCGGGCAAGACGACATTCTTCAACGTCATCACGGGACTTTACGACCCGAACGCGGGAACGATCCGGCTCGATGGCCGCGACCTCTTCGGCTGTGCGCCCCAGATGATCGGTCGTGCCGGTGTCGCGCGAACCTTTCAGCGATCGAGGCTGATGCTCGATCAGAGCGTGTTCGACAATATTGCGGTCGGAGCCCTCTGCCATTGCGATCTCGGTCTCCTTACAAATCTGTTTCGGCGCGCTCGGTGGGGCAGAGAGCTGCGGGAGACGGTCAATCGCGCACGGGAGATTGCGTCCCGCTTCAACGCCGCGATTGCCGACCGGCTGTTCCAGCCTGTGAGCTCTTTCCCGATGATCGATCGTCGGCGGATCGAGATCTGCCGGGCGCTGATCGGCAGGCCGCGCCTGCTGTTGCTGGATGAGCCCTCCGCCGGTATGACCCCGGATGAGACGCGCGAACTCATGGACGATCTCCTCGCATTCAGGTCCGAGATGCCGGACCTCGCCGTGGTCCTGGTGGAGCACGAAATGGACGTTATCCGGCGTGTCTCCGATCGCTGCATCGTGCTCAATTTCGGCCGAAAAGTCTTCGAAGGCAGTTTTGACGGGTTGATAGCCGACCCCGAAGTGCAGGCAGCTTATCTCGGGATAGGGCAATGATCAGCGTGCGACGAACCGCGGCGCGGACGTTGTCGGCCAATGCGATCAACGCCGGCTACGATCGCGCTGACGTTCTGAAGAACGTGACCATCGAGGTCAGGCCCGGTACGGTAACGGCCATCCTGGGGGCCAACGGCGCCGGCAAAAGCACGTTGATCCGGGCCATCCTCGGGTTGACCCGGATCCGGAAAGGCGAGGTTCGCTTTGGGCACGTAGCGACTACAAACATGCCTACCCACAAGATCGCGGCCCTCGGGATCGCGACGGTCCCGGAAGACAATCGCGTGATGCCGCGCATGAGCGTCCTTGATAACCTCAAGGTGGGCGGATTGATCATGCGTGACGACAGGCGCGTTGCGGCCCGGATGGACGAGATGTTCGAGGTGTTCCCGCGTCTGAAGGAGCGGCGAAGCCAGCTCGCGGGAACACTGTCCGGCGGTGAGCGGTCGATGCTCTCCATCGCGCGAGGGCTCATGGCCGATCCGGAACTCGTGATCTTCGACGAGCCCTCGCTCGGACTGTCGCCGTTATTTGTCTCGGAGGTTTTCGGAATAGTCCGACAACTGAAGACAGCCGGACTTTCGGTTCTGCTGATCGAGCAGAACGTGCGTCAAACGCTCGACGTGGCCGATTACGGCTACGTGCTGGCACAAGGACTCGTTGTCGCCAAAGGAAGCGCTGAACTCTTGAAAGAGAACTCCGAGCTTCACAAGGCATATTTTGGAATCCATTAGGGAACGGAGCTCGCTATGAATTTTCAGGTGTTGGAGCGGATCAATCCGCTGCGTAAGCCGAAAGGTTTCGAGCCGGTGGTCCAGCGTTGGTCCGTCGGTTTCCCACGCAAATGCGACGCCTTGTGTGTTGCATTTCACGGCATCCAGGGACCGAACGCGGAAGCCGTCTACAAGTCCGGCCTCATACGGTGGATGTCCGAAGCCGTCAGCCTGCCGAACGGCCCGCACGTGCACGATCATGCGTGGTTCGTCGATCACAACGGCCTCTATACGCATGTGGTTGCGAGCTATTGGGTTGACCGGACCCGTCGTGATGATTGGCTCGAAGATAGTCGCGTGGCAAATTGGTGGAACGATTCGGCGAGGTGTTCGGAGGCAACGGGCTACTTCCGTGAGAGCTTGACCGTTCCGATCGAGCGCCTTGAGACGCTGTATTGGAACGATTATCCAGCCGGAATGAGTCGCTCTAACGAAGTGGCGCTCTATCCGACACCGTATTGCGGCTACTACGGCGCGATGCGCGACCGGATCCCACTCGCCGCGGTCGATCCCTTGCCGTCGGCGCTGCCTGAGCTCCCATCGGCGACGCCGCGCGAGACCAGGTCCAATCGGTGGCGGATCGCTACGCCCCGGAACCTCACCGTCATTCGATCGGCGGCCTTTTGGGGGCGCTGCGATGCCGACCAAACCGAAGATTACATGCGCGACCTGCGAGCTCCCCTCGAACGCGGAATGGACTTCTTGCGCGAAAGTCCTGAGGCAACGGGTTGCTGCTCGCTGCGGTTTCAGCAAACATGCGATGTCGGCGGGGCACCCGAGCTCGAGACTCATGCGCTCGGATATTTTCTCTCGCTCGGCCACATGGAGAACTGGGCTGAGCATCATCCGTCGCACGGGGCGATCTTCCGCGCCGCAATGGCCCGTTACCGCAAGTTCGGCGCGAAGAACCAGCTCAGAACCTGGCATGAAGTCTTCGTGCTGCCGGAGAACAACCAGCTTTTCGAGTATGTCAACTGCGCACCAGGCACGGGCCTATTGAACTACTTCGAAGGCGAGCGGCGGTCCTAGGCTGGACGGCTCGAGTTACGGCCAGGATTCGATCAGATCGAACAGGGCTGTCATCGCGCTCGATACATAGACATCCTTTCGCCAGACGAACACCGTCTCAACGGCCGTCCGGGAAGGCGGCAACGCATGCGCAGCGACCCTGCCGTCCCGGGCGGCAGCTGCAATGACACCTCTCGGCATCAAGGTGACACCAAGGCCGGCGGAGACGCAACTGATGATGGCGTCGAGAGAACCAAGCTCTTGCGGCTCGGACAGAGTGATCCCCATTTCCATCAGCATCGTCTCCAGACGGGTGCGATAAGAGCAGCCGGTCTGAAAGACGATCATCTTCAAGGGCCCGATGGCAGCCAGGTCCTTTGTCCGGACCGAAGGGGCCGTTACCAGCACGAGCTCCTCGTGGAAGAAAGGCCGTTGATGCAGGTCCGGGTGATCGACCGGGCCCGCGACAAACGCGCCGTCGAGACGATACTCGAGGACGTCATTCAACAAGCGTGTAGTGTTTCCGGTCGTGATCGTGAGCTGGACGTGGGGACAGGCGCTGGCAAACCTTGGCAGAAGCGGAGACAATCGCAACGCGGTGGTCGTCTCGAGGCTTCCGATCAGCAGAGTGCCCCTCGGCACACCATCATCCCGTGCCGCAGCTCGGGCATCCGCGGCAAGTTTTGAAAGCCTCGCGACAAAGGGGAGGACCCTGTGGGCTGCCGGGGTTGGCGTTACGCCCCGTGCGTGACGCTCGAAGAGTGAAATGCCACGCTTGCCCTCAAGCACTCGGATACGAGTTGTGGCTTTGGATTGAGCAGTACACAGCTGCGTTGCCGCACGGCTGATACTTCCAAGACGCAGAACCGTCTCGAACACTTTGAGATCGGAGAGATCCATTCCAGTCCACTCTTGAAGCCAGCAGCAGCAACATTTTGAATGTCGTCACAATCATCCTAACGACCAATGTGGGCCACGTGAAAGACGCATTGGGGAACCATGCGGCGCGCGTCGTCATCTAGAGAAGAGATGACCGTCATCTCAACTGGTAATGGCTCGCCGCGAACCGCAGTGATCGCAACGAGGCTTGCATAAACCCGCATCCCTGCGCCCTTGTTCGACTGGCCCTGATATCAAGGTGGCCCTGTGGGCTAAAGGCAATTTTTATCAATGTGCGATAGATGAGGCGGAGTGATGGTCGGACTCAGCGTGTTGAGGATTTTTCATGCTTGCCAAGTTCAAGATTTCTTCCAGGCTGATGTTGATGGTGGTTCTCTCTGTTCTAGGTGTTGCATCCGTGGCCGGGGTCGGCTTGTCGGCCCTCAAGAGCAGCCTGCTCGAGGACCGAAAAGACAAGCTTCAGCAGCTCGTCCTCCTGGCGAAGCAGGTGCTTGAATTGGACTACCAGGGATCCAGAGCGGCAGGGCTCTCCGATGCGCAGGCCTTGGAACGGAGCAAGCAACTGCTTCAATCGATGCATTTCGGCAAGGACGACTATTTCTATGCCCTCGACATGGATTCCGTACTGGTCGCGCATCCCAATCCCAAGTTTCAGAACAAGAGCATGAAGGACACCGCGGATGCCAACGGTGTCTTTTTCTCCCGGCTGCAAGTCGACCTTGTGAAGTCCGGCGGATCCGGCTTTGTCGCGTTTAGCTTTCCCCGTGCCGGCGTCGGCGACCCACTTCCCAAGATCGCCTATGTTGTTGGATTCAAGCCCTATGACTGGGCAGTCGCGGGCGGCATCTATCTGGACGACGTAGACGCGATATTCATGGCAGAAGCAAAGCGCATTGGCCTTCTCATCCTTATAGCCCTTGCGCTTGTCGTGGCCACGTCAATTCTTCTCAGCCGCAGTATCACGCGGCCGATCGCCAGTCTCACGCGGGCGATGCGAAAGCTCGCCAGTGGCGATACAAGATCGGCGATTCCTGCGCTCTCGCGTGCGGATGAAGTGGGAGAGATGGCGACGACCGTCAAAGTGTTTCAGGACGCCATGATAGAGACCGCTCGCCTTCGCCAGGAACAGGACGAGATGAAATTGATGGCCGAGACGGAGAAACGGGGCCTCCTGGGCAAGCTGGCCGATGAGTTCGCACAAGGTGTAAGCACGTCACTCGATGCCCTCTCTCACTCGGCTTCCGCTATGAGGACGACGTCCCAAGGCATGTCGGAGACGGCGAGATCTGCCAGCCGCCAGTCCGGAGTGGTTGCGACTGCTGCAGAAGAGGCCAGCTCAAGCGTGCAGTCGGTCGCGTCGGCCACTGAGCAGCTCTCGGCCTCGATCGCCGAGATAGGCAATCAGGTGGCGCGTTCGACCAAGGTCGCCGGAGGCGCCGTTGAAGAGGCGCAACGGACTAATATCACAATTCAAGGTCTTGTAGCCGCGACATCAAAGATCGGAGACGTGGTTCAGTTAATAACTGCGATCGCAAGCCAGACGAACCTGCTGGCGCTAAATGCAACCATTGAGGCCGCCCGTGCCGGCGAGGCGGGAAGGGGGTTTGCCGTCGTGGCAAGCGAGGTGAAGTCGCTCGCAGGGCAGACCGCACGTGCAACGGAGGAGATCTCGACCCAAGTCAACGGCATGCAGGGCGCCATGAGCGAGGCTGTCCAAGCAATCGAGGGCGTGAGCGGCACGATATCCTCGATCAACGAGATCGCAATTGCGATTGCATCCGCCGTGGAGCAACAGGGTGTCGCGACGCGCGAAATCGCACGCAGCATCCAGAAGGTCGCGCAAGGCACCGAAGACGTAACGCGCAACATCGTCGGGGTGAGCGAGGCGTCTGCCCAAACCGGGGTGGCTGCGGCTGGTGTGCTTGCGGCTGCAGGTGGGCTGAACCACCAGTCCACTTTGCTGAAAGCGGATGTCGATCGCTTCCTGGCAAGTGTTCGGGCCGCGTGAGTTGGAGTGCTCCGTCGTCCATCTTAAAGATAGATGACCGTCATCTTGAATGATGATGTCGATTTCGGCAGAGAAAACATACAACGAGTATTGCAGCTTTTCATTGCTCGGTCCACCTTGGTTGCCCGCCGCAGCTTTGTTAGTTGAGCCGGCAGTGAGGAGCATCGCCATGCCATTTTTACGGTTCGATTTGATCGAGGGACGAAGTGATGCGGAGATCCAACGGCTTTTGGATGTCACTCACGAAGTTCTGGTCGAAACGCTCCACGTGCCGCCCCGCGACCGCTATCAGGTGGTGCATCAGCACCCCAAGTCCAGCATCGTCGCGCTTGACACAGGTCTTGATATCAATCGGACCCATAAATTGGTCATGTTGCAGTTGACGAGCCGACCGCGCGACAAGGCGTCCAAATTGGAGTTTTATCGCGTCCTGGCCGAGAGGCTGTCGTCGTCCTGTGGAGTAGCGCCAACTGACCTCATGATAAGCTTCGTGATCAATGCGGACGAAGATTGGTCATTCGGCATGGGACGAGCCCAGTTCGTTACCGGCGAGTTACACTAGGCCTGGAGCAAGTTTCCCGCAGTGTTGATGCAGGGAACCGACCCCGCCCGCCCGCACCGAGCCGAGACGCCTGCCTCGCCCATGAACGGAAACGCGTTGTCCCGTTCGACTGACATAAGCGATTCGGGGCCGGAATTGCCGCTTGGCTGCGGATTTCCTCCCCCAGAAGGCCAACAAGATTTCTCCTTGCTTTCCCAAACCCAGGTTGGCAAGCGTAAAATTCCGCCGCTGAACACCTTCGCGGATTAGGTGCCGCTCTGGCGCAATTCGATTTTGCTCGGGTTCGCACCCCGCAGAAATGTCGGTCTCATTAGCGGTGCTGGAAGCAGCCAATTGCTGCATCGGGGCCATTATGCGCGACGTTGATGGTGCGTCCGCAGCTGGACCGATCATCGAGCTGTCGCGGGATCTGTCGCATTCTATTCAGGATGCACGCGACAGGTTCGCTTCAAGCGGGCTCTAAATTCCATTACACGTCAAGAGCTGCTTACGAATGAACAGCAGCGGTGGACCAGTCAGGTCGGTGTCCCAGAAGCGCAGCGCAACCCAGGTGGCTGAGCCGACGGCATCTCCGGCGAAGTCGTCAGCATCCTGCCTCGATCAAGAAGGTCGTGAGCAACGTCGGCAACTATGTGACGTCGGCAGCCCGCGGCGATTGACGAGCAAAGCGCCGCGGCGAACGAGCTATCACCAGCGCGCAGCGGCGTCGCTGCTGGGTTGGCGGAGCGCCCTATCTCAGCACCCTATTGATCGCGCCGGTTTCGGGAGACATGCGAGCGCAGGCTTGGTCAGGAGGCAAGACGATTGCTCAAGACGCTTGATCTCGCGCGCCAAGTCGATCACGTTTCGAGTGACGCGCTTTGACAGTCACACCACGCACTAAAGCTCATGCTGGCGATGCTCGGGCGGAGAGCGCTGCCCGCGCAACAAGGGTGCCCGGCAAGCCGCGGGGCTATGTCCCTTGCCGATCGGCCCGAGAATTCTTCTACCCTATCGAGGGACACGCGAGGATCCCCATCGCCGACACCGTGCGCGCGCCCCGAACGACGGTGCTCCAAGAGACATACCAGATTTGCAATCACTCGCCTCGGCGTGACTTTGGGATCGCGCTCCGAAACTGGGACAAGCAGGCTGCACGCGCACAAATCCTGCAAGCTCGAAGACAACGAGGCTGTCGTAGAAGAGTATGCCAGCGCGCGGTAGCAGATTGAAATACGCAACTATTGCGTTTGATGTCCCGTCGCTTGATTCTCTCGCGATCGAAGGCCGCCGGTGTCGGCCGTGGAGTTGTCATGACAGCAGCTTTGGTCATCGCGCGAGTTGCACGCATTGTAAGGCTCACCAGCAGAGGTTCGGGCAAGTACAATACGCGATGTCCCCCGGCCACCCGTCGCTCGATCGAATTCGTCAGAGGTCCAGCTGGCTCGCGCTTGGGCAAGTGTTCGGGCTCTTTGAGCGCGCGAGTTGCTTCACCTGATCCGCTAATCTCGACCGGCGGCCTCGCCACGTCCTCGGATGCCGCTCGTTCTCTGCGCGGGAGCGGAAGAAGCAGCCAGATAGCGTAGCCGAGCCAACACACCCCTTGAACTGCGCATGCCATCCCGCGCCTGGAGAATTCATGTCTTCTGCAATCCGAACGCTTCATCTTGGGCTTAATCTTCACGGCGCGGGCGGACACGCCGCAGCATGGCGTTGGCCGAGCACCAATCCGAGCGCTTTCTTTGACATCGAGCATTATCTTCGCGCAGCGAAGGTGGCCGAGCGCGGCTTGTTCGACGCGGTGTTTCTTGCAGATACCCCGGCAATATCTTGGGATATTACCCGCCGACCGCCACTCAACGGGCTTGAACCTACGCTTGTTCTCACCGTAATCGCACGTGAGACGAAGCACATCGGACTGATTGCAACCGCATCGACGACGTACAATGAGCCGTACAACCTGGCGCGTCGTTTCCAATCACTTGATGTCATTAGCGGCGGCCGCGCCGCCTGGAATGCTGTCACGACCTCCAGCCCCGCGACGGTCGGCAATTTCGGTGGGCGCGAGCTCGGTCGCGAGGAGCGCTACAAGCGCGCCGAAGACTTCGTCGAAACCGTCCGAGGGCTATGGCTGAGCTGGGGAGATGGAACAATCGTCGGGGATCAGACCTCTGGAATCTACGCCAATCCCCAGTTTCGACTGCTCGACCCCAACACCAATATCTTTAGCGTCCGCGGTCCGCTCACGCACCCCGGTTCGCCACAAGTGCACCCGATCATCGTTCAAGCGGGAGGCTCGGACGACGGATTGCGGCTCGCTGCGCGCAGCGCCGATCTGGTGTTCGCTGCTGCGGGCGACCTGGAGACAGCGCTGCGCGAGGCCGGACGCCTGCGTGCGCTGTCGCATCAACTCGGCCGGCGGACGGCGCCGATCATACTGCCGGGCCTGGTCACCTTCGTTGGCGGCACGGAAGAGGAGGCGTATCGCCGCAAGAGAGCGATCGACGAATTACTCGATCTGCCCGGCGCGCTCGTCGCTTTGGCGCGAGGCATCAATGTGGCGCCCGAAAAACTCAGCCTTGACAAACCCATTCCGGAGGAACTGCTGCCCGATCCAAATGATGTCCCATTTTCGGTCGGTCATCACCGCACCATCGAAAGCTTGGCACGCCAAGGCCGGACAGTTAGGGAGATCATAAGCAGCGTTCAAGGTTTCGGCCATCGCGTGATCGCGGGCGCACCGGAACAGATCGCCGATTCGATCGAGGCATGGTACCGCGCCGGCGCAGTTGACGGCTTCAACATCATCCCAGATGTGTTGGAGGATGGTGCGCCCGCCTTCATCGATCATGTCGTTCCAATACTGCAGCGCCGCGGACTGTTTCGCACCGAGTATCGGGAAGAAACCTTGCGTGACCGTTTTGGCCTTGCGCTCCCAGGGGGCGTTCCGTCGCAAGAGCGGGCGACGGCCTGATCGCCCGTCTGCCTCGCGGTTTCACTATCAATAGCTTGGAGTTCGATATGTCTCTGTCCGACACACAATCATGTGCGTTTCTCGCGGGCCAGCCACACGCTTACAGAAAGCAAAAGGCAGCAGCCATTGCAATCGCGCTCTCCACGCTGTCGCAGATCGCCTATGCGCCCAGCACTTTTGCTCAGGACGGTTCGAGCGACAGTACGAGGCGCGGCGGCACTATTCGATATGGCCACTTTCAGGAGCCGCCTTGCTTGTTCGGAGGATGGGTCCAGCAATGGTATCTACAGCGGCAATATAGCGACAATCTAGTCGCCCGGACCAAGGACGGGGAGATTGTGCCATGGCTGGCCACATCATGGACCATCTCCGACGACAAGAAAGTGTACACGTTTGAGATCAAGCCGAACGTGAAATTCACCGACGGGACACCGCTCGATGCACAGGCAGTTGCCGACAACATCAATGGCTGGCTCAGCACCAATCCGGACCTCCGCAATCCGACGGCCGCTCCTTACCTCAGCGACAACTTTGAATCGGCAGCGGCAATCGCGCCCGCGACACTTCGACTAACGCTAAAGGCGCCGTTCCAGCCGTTGCTCAATGTTCTGGCCCAGTCGTCCCAGGGCATTCTGTCGCCAACGGCGCTCAAGCGTGGACTTGCGGTGAACTGCGAGAACCCGGTCGGATCGGGTCCATTCATCGTCGAGAAGTGGAATCGGGGAAAAGAGGTTATATTCCGCCGCAATCCCGACTACAACTCCGCGCCGGCAACAGCCAAGCACCAGGGACCGGCTTACGTTGACGGGATCCAGTGGAAGTTCTTCCCCGATCAGACCGTTCGGTATGGCTCTCTGCTAACCGGGGAATCTGATGCAGCTTACGACGTTCCAGCCGTCGCTTGGAAAGATGCCAACTCGCGCTTCACTGTCTTGCGGCACATTACGGGTGGCACGCCCCTGCGCTTGGCGTTGTATACGGCTCGCTCGCCTTTTGACGATCTGCTCGTTCGCCAGGCGTTTGCCTATGCCGCCGACCGAAAAGCCGCGGTCGAGTCCTCGTTCCTGGGCTCCTTGCCGTTTGAAGGCAATGGCGCGCTAAGCCAAAGCTCGCCCGAATATATCAGCGAGCTTGCCCCGTCATACAGGTATGACGTCGGCAAAGCCAATCAGCTCCTGGATCAGGCAGGTTGGACCGGGCGTGACAGCAGGGGCGTTCGCCTCAAGCATGGCAAGCCGCTCGTCGTCCGCATCTCCTATTCGAGTTCGTTCTTGAAGCCCGACGGTGAGCAAGCCGTGCAGGTGATCCAACAGCAGGCAAAGGCTGCCGGCTTCGACGTGCGGCTTCAGCCAACGAACCAGGCCGATTTCTTCGCCGGGAAAAATCTCGGTCCGAACGATTACGAGGTCGTCCTTCTCTACTGGGTTGCTCCCGGCGCTGAAATCTTCCGCATCTCCTGGAAGCCTGACCTTAATGGTGAGCTCAATCGCTTCAATCCCTCACGCTACCAGGACCGGGCACTGTGGGACATTATTCAGAAGGCCGAAAAACACTTCGACAATGCTGAGCGAACCGCGCTCTATCAGGAAGCAGAGCGCAAGATCGTCGCTGACGCTCCTGTCGTGGGGTTCGCAGTCCTTGACGTCACTCTAGCTGTGCAAGCACATCTAAAGGACATTTGGCTCGACCGCGGCTCCGTCGGCGAGCCGGTCTTCTATGATAGCTATTTCGACAAGAACTCCGCCCCGTGAAAGTCGCAGCCCGCAGACGGGCCGTGTGGTTCGCACATCGCATCCTGTCCGCCGCAGCGACCGTATGGGCTGCGGCAACATTCACCTTCCTTGTCCAATGTCTGCTGCCAGGTGACCGCGCCCAGATCATGCTCAACGTCGTCAGCGGCAATGTAGGGGCGGCCCCTCGACAAGAGCTTGCGGCAATCAACGCAAAATATGGCTTCGACCAGCCGATTTTCTTGCAATACGCGAAATACATCTCGGGAATTTTGCAGGGGGACCTTGGCCAATCCTACCACCAGCACCGGCCAGTGACAGCCATCATTGCCGAACAGATTGGGCCAACCGTCCTCCTTGCGGTCGCCGCGCTCGTAACCGCGTGGGTGATCACTATTCTGACCACAGTTTTTGCAGCCGGGAGAGATAATTTCTGGGCGAAGCTGCTGAGCGGGATGCAGGTTCTGTTGGCGACCGTGCCGCCTTACTGGCTAGCTACCATCCTGCTCGTCGTCTTTGCCGTACAGCTTCGCATCTTTCCTGTGGTGGGAGGCAATTCGGCGATCGGCCTCATTCTTCCAACCCTGGCGCTGGCGTTGGAACTGTCTGGGCTCTTCGGGCAAGTCGTTACGAGTGAGTTCACGCGTTTGCTCGAGTTGCCCTTTGTAACTTCGGCGCGAACGCGAGGCATGGGCGATCTCGGCGTGCGGTTTCGTCATGTCCTGCGCCATGCAGCTTTGCCAGCAATCACCTTGTCAGGCTGGGCGTTCGGTAAGCTTCTGTCCGGTGCCGTTTTAATTGAGGCCGTCTTTGCCCGACAGGGACTTGGCGGCGTCCTGGTCGCCGCTACATCCACGCGCGACGTTCCCGTCGTCTCCGGCGTCATTCTGGTCTCCGCTGGCCTGTTTGTCATTGTCAGCGTGACCGTCGATTTCGCCTACAGTATCGTTGACCCAAGGATCAAATTGGCATGACTTGCTCTGCCGCGCTACCAGACGTTCTCAAATCTCACTATTGGAAGGAAGCACTTTCAACGGCACAGGCAATTCCTTTGCGGGTTTGCTTGGCCATAACCATCGTTACGTTCTTCTTAACAGCGGCGGCCGCGCCCTGGCTGCTACAGACCCATGATCCGCTGGCGATTGACCTGACATCCTCACTACAGGCCCCGTCGCCCAGCCACTGGCTGGGGACTGATCAGTCCGGTCGCGATTTATACTCCCGCATTGTTGAAGGGGCAGGGCAGTCCCTGACCATTGGTCTTGGCGCGACCGCGTTGAGCGTGTCAATTGCACTCGTTCTGGGGTTCGCCGCCGGTCTTTGCGGCGGAGCCATCGATAATGTTCTCAGCCGTTTGCTCGACGCACTTTTCGCGCTACCGGTGCTTTTCCTTGCGCTTCTGTTCGTGGCCGTTTTCGGCACGACTGTGCTGACGTTGGTCATCGCGGTCGGGATCGGAACGGCCCCGGGTTATGCCCGGATGATCAGGGGGCAGGTCCTGTCTGTTAAGGGCGCAGGATATGTGGAGGCAGCCAAGGCGCTTGGACACCCTTATTGGCGTATCGTGCGAAGGCACATCCTCCCGAATGCCATGAACCCGTTGACCGCGATGATCACGCTTGGCGTCGGCCAGGCCATCATCTGGGCATCGGGCGTTGCGTTTCTGGGACTCGGTGTTCCCCCTCCAGCCCCTGAATGGGGGGCGCTCCTGAATGCTGGCCGCAACTACGTGATCTATGCGTGGTGGCTCGAGATCATGCCGGGTCTGGCAGTGGTGATCTTTGCTCTCAGCGTGACGGTGATCGGACGTTATCTGCAGAACCGCCTCGAAGGAAAGGGCTGACATGTTGCATGTTCTTCCTCCCCAGCCTCCTCAGCCAAGTCTTCTCAACGTAGATTCGCTGCGCGTGTCATTCGGACGCGACAATCCAAACGGCACGGCCGTGCGTGGCGTGTCGTTCTCGCTTCGACCGGCGCGTTGCCTCGCGATCGTCGGCGAATCCGGCTCGGGCAAGAGCGTAACCGCGCGCGCTCTCGTCGGGCTTGCGGGCCATGGCGCACATGTTCATGCGCACGAGATGAACTTCACAGGGACAGACCTGACTGACCTCAATGAACGTTCATGGCGGCTCATCCGGGGCAAGAAGATCGGCTTCGTGCTGCAGGACGCCCTTCTCTCGCTCGATCCACTCCGTCAGGTCGGCAGGGAAATCGGCGAGGGCCTCCTTCTCCATCGTGCTGTCCACTCCCGTGAGGAACTCAAACGCCGCGTGGTTGAGCTGCTCGAACTCGTTGGGGTTCCTGAGCCTGAGATCAAAGCCCGGCAGCTGCCGCATCAATTGTCCGGTGGCCAACGCCAGCGAGCCCTCATTGCGTCGGCGCTCGCACTCGATCCAGACCTCTTGATCGCCGATGAGCCAACCACCGCGCTCGACGTGACCGTGCAGGCACAGGTGCTGGCGCTGCTCGAGGAAACCAAGGCACGGGGCAAGGCTCTGATCCTGATCAGCCATGACCTGGCGGTGGTCTCGCGCATGGCGGATGATGTTCTGGTCATGCGCGAAGGCGAGGTCGTCGAGCGTGGACCAGCTGCGCAGATCTTCGGCGACCCGCAACACGATTACACCTCGCAGCTCCTGAACGCGGTACCCTCGGGACGTCCCCGCGGCTCCCGTTTGTCGTCCACGGCGATTGCACGGCCACCCAAGTCTCTGAGCCCGCTGCAACAACAACCCTCGCCCAAAGCCACTGCAATCATCCTCAGTGCGACCAATCTTGTGAAGCGATTCAACGGCCCTGATGGCGTCCCGCGGACGGTGGTTGACGGTGTGTCCTTCGAGCTTCGGTCAGGCGAAACGCTGGGCCTTGTGGGGGAATCAGGATCAGGTAAATCCACCACAGCCCGCCTGGCGATGGCTCTGGATACTCCCGACGAGGGAGCCGTTCTGTTCCAGGGAGAGGCGTGGAGCGAAATCGCCGAACGCAAACGTAGGGCGCGACGCCGCTCGATCTCGGTGATCTATCAAGATCCGCTCAGCTCCTTTGATCCACGCTGGACCGTCGGCCGCATCATATCTGACAGCCTCCTTGATGTGGACACCGGGTCGGAGCGTCGCCTGCGCATTATTGAGCTGCTCGAGTCGGTGGGCCTATCGCCAGCATTCCTGGATCGCCGGCCGCTGGAGCTCTCGGGCGGCCAGCGCCAACGCGTCGCGATCGCGCGTGCGATCGCGCCAAAGCCAGCCGTGATCGTCTGCGATGAACCGGTTTCCGCTCTGGATGTCTCGATCCAGGCGCAGGTGCTCGATCTGCTCGGGGATCTCAAGGCGCAGCTCGGTATGAGCTATCTCTTCATCTCGCACGATCTCGGCGTGATTCGCCATCTCAGCGACCGGGTCATGGTCATGCGCCATGGACGCGTCGTCGAGAGTGGCGATACGGATGAGGTTTTCCTCAATCCACGGGCGGACTATACCAAGCGTCTGATTGCTGCGGTACCTCGCCTCGTCCGACCTGTCGCAAGCGATCGCTCGTCTAGCCTCGTCAGCGGAGAGGTCGCATGAATGCGCCAGTACTTTCGGTTAGGTGTAGCGTGGATCGAGGACCAATAGACTGCCCGCCGAGACCGATGTCCCGCCAATCCCATCGGGGCTGCTGATACCTCTTGCCCGCAAACGGATCGGAGGATCCGTCTCAACCAATAGACGAGACCGCTGCTGATATGGTTGAGCCGGCTCATTGAAGGCGAGTATGCGGGCGGTCCAAGCCGCACAAGCTTCTCTAGAGTCTATGTTGCTTGCTGATTGCCGCCATGCACGACGATCTGTCCGGGAATCTCACGACTTCTCCACCTGTGACGGGATGGAGTAGGTGCAGATTCATTTGAGCGCTTTCTCCTGACAGGATTGCCGTGCAGGGCGGCGACCGCTTCAACGCGAATATTGCTGCGCCCATATCTCTTGGCTGCACTAACGCCCATCACATCGCCGCTTGGATCGCGCTCCAGAAGCCGTATATCGTATACGGCAACGGAGCACCGATCGCGATGCTCGCCCTGTGCGCCTTAGTGCTGTTCGTCTCGAACTGGGGTACAAACGCAGCCATCACAGCGCTCGCCAGGCTGTTGTCGTCAACCGGGGCCCATTCCAAACTCCGCTTCTTCCAATTGATACTTCCCAATCGCTCGATTTTTTGACTTACCCAACCTTACCCAATCCGAGCCTCAAAGGCCGCTTTCGTTGGATGCGCGAAGATTAGCCTCGGTAACGCCGCGGCCGCTTGAAGAGGAGGGGGCGCGTGGTTTGCGGGCCAAAGAGCCCATCGGAGGGAATCATGCCAAGGACGCTCGCCGCGTTGCGCGGCCATACGGCTAGTTTTGCAAAGAAAGCTCTCATCTGCTGCACGCTTTTGGCCGGAACGGCCATGGCGTTTTCCCAAGCTAAGGCGGACGACATCAACTGGCGCCAGTTCGAAGGCACGTCGATCGTCTGGGCCTACGACATTCATCCGTATGCCGACGCGGTCGCGGCCCAGTTGCCGGAATTCGAGAAACTCACCGGCATCAAGGTGACGCCCGAACTGTATCCCGACGATGCCTATTGGAATAAGCTGACCATCCAGCTCAGTACAAAATCCCGCAGCTGGGACGTGGTGGGCACGGGCATTCAACCGGCCTGGGATCTCGCACCGGGCCAGTTGCTCGAGCCGCTCGATCGGTATCTGAACGACGCTAAGCTCACGGCAGCGGGCTACGACTACAAGGATTTCTTCCCTGCATTGCGGGATGCGCTGACCTGGAAAGTCAAGGAAGGCCAAATCGAGCCGGGAAGCGGGCAGGTGTGGGCGATTCCGCATGGCTTTGAGAACATCCAGCTGTTCTACCGTAAGGACATACTTGAAAAATACGGCATCGGGGTCCCAACGACTCCGCCAGAGATGTCCGCCGCCTGCGAAAAGCTGAAGGCTGCGGATCCCGCCATCACCCCTTTGGGCGTGCGCGGCGTGCGCTTTTGGAGCAGCATCCACACAGCTGCCATCTCGATTGCCAGGTCCTATGGCGTGCATGATTTCGTCGTCCAGAACGGCAAGTTGGAGACAGGGCTGGATTCGCCCGAGTCGATCGCCTTCCACAAAGACTATGTGGACATGATCAAGAAATGCGCGGCGCCGTCCTTTGCCAATGACAACTGGTACCAGGTCGTTGATGGCATCAATTCAGGGCGCACCGCGATGGCGATTGATTCTAATATGTTCGGGTTTTGGAACGACGTGGCTGGCAAGCCCGCGTCCGGCAAAATCGCGTTCGCACCCCCATTGCACGCTCCGACTAGCAAGAACTTCGAGTCGAATATCTGGATCTGGTCGCTTGCGATGAACGCTGCGTCCCAGAAAAAAGGAGCCGCCTGGCTGTTCATCCAATGGGCGACATCGAAGCAAGTCGAGCTGAACGGCGCCATCGCCGGCAAGCTCGTCAACTCTCCGCGCGCCTCAACCTGGAGCGACAAGGCCTGGCTCGACTATGCGGCAAAGCCAGAGTTCAACAATTTCGTAGACACGTTTAAAACCGTGCAGGAACGGGCGCAACTCGCCTTCACAGCCCGCGTCGGCTTTGCCGAAGCAATGAACGCCTGGGCCGTAGCCATGCAGAAAATGGTCAACGGAGCCGACGTGAAGGCGACGCTGGCCGCACTTGCCTCGGAAATCCGTTCGTCAATGTGAAACAAATGGGGCGGCGAGCTCATCGCCGCCCCATGCATTTTAGAGATAGACTGAGATGGACCTTCGAGGATCCGACGGGCTCGTGACGCTGCAGTCTTCAGCCAGCCCACTTGTTGCGTCAAACGATAAGGCGGTCGCGCGCGCCGAGCAGTCGCATCTTGACTGGTGGAGCATCGCCGCGATAGGGCCGGCGATCACCATATTGCTCGGCTTTCTTTTTCTGTTCTTCTATGGCGTCTTTCAGTCGCTGACGGATCTCAAGTTCGGTCGGCCGCTGGTCCACTTCGTCGGCCTCAACAACTATGCAGCGCTGATCAAGTCGGATGATTTCTGGAACAGCATTCGGGCCACTCTTGTCTACGCCGGATCGGCGGTGGTTGCGGAGGCTGCCTTCGGTCTTGCACTTGCAAAATTGTTCGCGACCGAAGTCATCGTTGCACGGCTGATGCGGCCGGTCATCCTCTTGCCCCTCGTGCTGCCTCCGATGAGCGTAGCGCTCATGTGGACGACGATGATGGACCCGCAAAGCGGAATCCTTAACTATCTGCTCTCGCTTGCAGGAATCGCCCGCTTTGCATGGATTTCAGATCCCAACACCGCAATGTTCTCGCTCGTCCTGATTGACGTCTGGACCTACACGCCATTCTTTGCGCTGATCATTTTCGCAGGCCTTCAGGGTATCAATGAAGAAGTGAGGGAGGCCGCGCGTGTCAATGGCGCAAAAGGGTGGGCAACCTTTGTGCATATCGAGTTGCCGCTGGTCGCTCCCTACATTCTGATCGCCGCGGTGTTTCGGCTGATCGAATCACTCAATCAGTTCGACATCATTTTTGGCACTACGCAAGGCGGGCCTGGAGATAGCACCTCCGTTCTTTCCGTGCGCGCCTACATTATCGCATTCCAGAATCTCGCCTTCGGGCGTGGTGCAGCCCTCATGGTCGTCAACTGGATGATCGTGCTGGTGGGAACGTTCGCCATGGTCAAGCTGTGGCGCGTCGTGCGGCAGCGCGTTAGCTGAGGGCCAACGTATGCGACTGAAACGCGCCGCCTCCGTCAATTTGATCCTGAACCTGCTCGTCGGCATTTGCGCATTGATCCTCGCCTTCCCGCTTGGCTGGATCGTGATGATGTCGCTCAAGCAGCAGGCTGAGGTCATGACCTGGCCGCCGACCTTCTTGTTCTCGCCGACATTGGAAAACTTTCGCGTCTTGTTTGACGTCGCCCAAGCCGGAGCAACCAGCTACGGCACTATCAAGATCGATTTCCTGACCCCGATCACGAACAGCGTCGTCATAGCGCTTGGCTCTGTCTTCGTGTCCCTGCTCGTGGGGGTCCCTGCCGGCTACGTGCTGGCAAGGCGGGACATTCCCCTCAAAGAAGACATTGCCTTCTTCATTCTGGGCTTCCGCTTTGCCCCGGTCCTACTGGTCGTCATCCCCCTGTTCAGCGTTTTCCAGACGATTGGCCTGTATGACACCTATATCGGCATGATCTGGGTCTACCAGGTCGTCACACTGCCGATGATCGTTTGGCTGAGCCGCTCCTATATCGAAGATATCCCAAAGGACATCGAAGAGGCGGCTGCCATGGATGGCGCCAAGCCGGTCAGGGTCGTGTTGCACATCGTGCTGCCGCTTTTGAAACCTGGTCTGATTGGGGCCTCTCTGCTCATCTTCCTGCTCGCGTGGCACAATTTTGCCCTCGGCCTGATCCTCTCTTCGACCAAGGCGCCGGTAACCGTCGCTCTGCTCAAGCTGCTAAACCCGGGCGTGCAATTCTATCCCGTCATGGCGGCAGGATTGGTCGTGACGATGATCATTCCCGTGATCCTGATCGTCATCGGCCAGCGCCACCTGGAGCGTGGCCTTACCTTTGGTGCTGTAAAATGAGTGCCAGGCCGTTGATGTTCTTCGGAACGACAAACCTCGATCTCTGCTTCAATGTCGAGCGGCTGCCAACGCCAGGTGAAAGCCTGATGGGAACGCTGACCCGTCACCCGGGAGGGAAAGGCGCCAATCAGGCTGTGGCCGCGGCTCGGCTTGGCTTGAGACCGCACTTTTACACGCGCCTTGGCGATGATGATGCGGGTCATTGGCTCCTGCAGTCCCTGACAGAGGCCGGCGTTTGCGCCGACGCGATCAAAATCGCGCCGGGCGAAGTCTCCGGCTCCGCTCTGGTCATGGTCGGTGACGACGGCACTAACATGATTGTCATAGATCCCGGCGCCAACCTAAACGTCACGCCGCAGATGATTGAGAACGCCGCGGAATTCATTCAGCACAATGCGATCGTGGTCGCCGAAATGGGTATGCCGGTCGGAGCGCTCAACAGGCTCTTCGAGCTGAAGCGGGAAAAGGGCTTCGAGCTGATCTTCAATCCGGCGCCAGTGAGGTCCGGGCTTCCGTCGACAGCGTGGAGCTGTGTCGATTTCGTCACACCGAACCAGACAGAGGCTTTTGAGCTGACAGGTATCGAGGTC
Source organism: Bradyrhizobium sp. 192 (assembly GCF_023100965.1). NCBI lineage: Bacteria > Pseudomonadati > Pseudomonadota > Alphaproteobacteria > Hyphomicrobiales > Nitrobacteraceae > Bradyrhizobium > Bradyrhizobium sp. 192. The sequence continues at coordinate 127,341 of NZ_CP064691.1, read as the reverse complement.
GACGACTTTGAAGGTGCCGCCCACGCTGCGTCCAAGCTTCTTGATCTCGGGCCAGGTGCCGCGCTGATCACCCTCGGGGCACAGGGCGCCTATTATGCTGATAAGACCCGCTCTTTTGCCCTGCGAGCCTTTCCCGTGAGAGCGGTCGATACTACCGCCGCAGGCGATGCCTTCAACGGAGCATTCGCCGCATCACTGGCCGAACGGCTGCCCTTGAGAGAAGCGGTTAGGAAAGCGCTGGCGGTAGCCGCGCTCTGTGTGACTAGACGCGGCGCGCAAAGCTCCATGCCGAGCGCCGAGACCGTTGACGAGTTTCTGAAATCCCAAACGATCCTGGAGTTGGAATGACCGAACAGTTCTCAGTTTCAAACAGAACGGTGCTCGTGACCGGTGCCGGGGGCGGCATCGGGTCTGCCATCGTGAATGCGTTTCGATCTGGTGGAGCGAATGTCCTTGCCACCGATGCCAACCTGGAAACTCTCAGGAGCACTCTGGCAAGCCTGCCCCATGGCAACGGCGTACTACCGATGGCGATGGATGTCGCAAGTGAGGACGATGTTAACAGGGTTCTGGACGCGGTCGCCAAGCACTTTGGCCGGCTCGATGTGCTGGTTAACAATGCGGGCGTCAAATCTGCCCAACCGCTCCTGAATGGCGACGCGGACAAAATCGAGCGGACCATCCAGATCAACTCGGTCGCGGTCCTGCGCTGCTCAAAGCTCGCGATCGAGCGCTTCATGAAGGACAAAGGGGGCCGGATCGTCAACATCGGATCCTCGCTATCGTCCCAAGGTGCAGTCTTTAACTACCAGGCGGGCGGCGCCGACTATTGTTTGTCGAAAGCAATTGTTCACGACCTCACCAAGCTGCTCGCCTATGAATGTGCCCCACACAAGATCAATGTGAATGCCATTGCGCCCGGGATCATCGATACACCGATGCATGGGCGCCCGCGCGAGGAAACCGAGGCACGTCACGGGGGCCGTATCCCGCTCGGACGGGTCGGCGTGCCGGAGGATATCGCAGGTCTTGCTGTTTTTCTTGCAAGTCCTGCAGCTTCCTACATGACCGGGCAGATCGTACACGTGAATGGCGGGATGCTGATGAATGGCTAGTGTCGCTTCTCCCCCCATTTGGCCGCCAGTGGACGGTATCATTTCGGATCTCGACGGCGTCGTCTACCGCGGCAACGCGGCTATCGTCGATTCCGTGGAGGCATTTGGACGGTGGCAGGCGGCCGGATTGCCCATCTGCTTCGTGACGAACAACTCGACGCACACGCCAGCGGATGTCGTCAGCAAACTGGCAGGCCTTGGGCTTGTTATTGCGCCGAAGGACGTGGTCACCAGCGCCATCACCGCCGCCGAGCTCATCCGCGCTACATACCCGGAGTTTGGGCGTATATTCGTCATCGGCGCGCCATCCCTTACGAAAGCCATGACAGACGCGGGGCTCGAGGTGACGGATCGAAAGCCCGACGCCGTGGTCATGGGGCTCGATCGACAAATTACGCATGAGAAGCTGCGGATTGCGGTCGACGCGATCCTAAATGGAGCAGCCTTTATTGGCACCAACCCCGACCTCCTGTTGCCGACGGCAGGCGGGTTCGAGCCCGGGGCAGGAGCTACGATCGCGGCCGTGGCTGCTGCCACGAAAGTGGAGCCTTTGATCGTTGGTAAGCCGGAGCCGCATATGATCGAGACTGCACTTTCCCGCCTGGGCACGGTACGCAGCGCCACCTTGATGATCGGAGACCAGATTCAAACTGATATTCAGGCTGGCAAGAGAGCAGGGCTTCCGACCGTGCTGGTCACGACCGGCGTGCCGCCCCGAGATGATCCCTCACTGGTATCGCCCGATTTCATCGTGTCCAGCCTGTCTGAGGTTGGGATAGCCCGAGCCACCATTGGAAGCCAGCGACCGAGGAGAGCGTGATGGCCGATGTTCGCCTGGAAGGTATCAATAAGGCCTATGGGACGATCCAAATCCTGCGGAATGTCGACCTGATCATTGAACATGGCGAATTCGTCGTGTTCGTTGGACCATCGGGTTCCGGCAAGTCGACGCTGCTCCGAATGATCGGAGGGCTCGAGCGTATCAGCGGCGGGCGGCTCTTGATCGACAATGAAGTCGTCAATGACGTTGATGCCGCCGACCGAAACATCGGCATGGTGTTTCAGAGCTACGCACTCTATCCGCACATGACCGTGCGCGAGAACCTTGCCTTCCCCCTGCGTATGGCCAAAGTTCCGAAGGCCGGGATTGAGGCCAGGGTCACCGAGACTGCATCACTCTTGCAGATCGATCATCTGCTGGAACGTAAGCCTCGGCAACTTTCAGGCGGACAAAGGCAACGCGTAGCTATTGGGCGTGCCATTGTACGCGAACCCAAAGTGTTCCTGTTCGACGAGCCGCTGTCGAATCTAGATACTGAGTTGCGGGTGCAGATGCGGGTGCAGATTGCCAAGTTACACAAGCAGCTTGGCAACACCATGATCTACGTGACCCACGATCAGGTTGAGGCAATGACAATGGCCGACAAGATCGTCGTACTCAAGGACGGCAATATCGAGCAAGTGGGCAGTCCGCACGACCTCTATCACAATCCGGCATCTCGCTTTGTCGCCGGGTTCATCGGATCGCCTAAGATGAATTTTCTCAGCGGCCACATCGAATCAGCGCACGCGACGGGCATGGGCGTCAAGCTCGATGCAGGCGCGACAATCCTCGTTCCCGTCCAGCCGAACCAGTCGCTTGTCGGCAAGCCGATCACGGTCGGAATTCGCCCCGATGATTTCTCTCCATCCGCGGCGGAGAAGACCGATATTGGGATCGAGCTCGACGTCGATTTCGTCGAGCATCTTGGCAGCGTCACCTACATCTACGGCAATGCTGGCAGAGAATCGATGGTTGCCAAGGCACCGAACGCGGCGGCGCCCAGTAGGTCGGGCAAGGTTCGTCTTGCGGCTTCGCCGGCGGACTGCCACCTCTTCATGATGAACGGAAATGCGCTGCGACGGTTGCATGCGCCGGCAAATTGGAGCTAGCCTTCCGACCTGCCCTGCAGGAGGCGGGACGGCATGCACACGCGGGTGGACCAGGTCAAGGGCGGCGGGATCAGGCGGTTCTTCCGGAACTCTCGTTCTTTTGTACTCGGGGCGGGGATCGGATCAGGCATGGCCGCCAGAGCTGCCGAGCGGGCGGGCGCGGATTTCGTGCTTGCGCTCAATGCTGGCCGGTTTCGCGCAATGGGTGGCTCTTCACCTGCCTCAATTCTTCCGATCCGCAACAGCAACGAATTCGTGGCTGGCTTCGGTCGGACCGAGATCCTGCCTTCAACGAAATTGCCAGTCTTTTTCGGGGCCTGTACCTTCGATCCAAAGCTCGACATCGACCGCTTTCTCGAGCGCATCATCAGCTGGGGCTTTTCCGGAGTCACCAACTTTCCTTCCGTGATCCACATCGATGACTACAGAAGATCTCTGCTGGAAAAGTCCGGCCTTGGCTACGAGCGGGAAATCGAACTCCTGGTCAAAGCTGCACAACACGGCCTGATGGCAATCGGCTATACGCGCACCCAGCCCGAGGCAAGGCGCATGGTCGAAGCCGGCGTCGAGGCCATCTGCATCAATTTCAATCTCAACCGGCCGATCGAAAGCGGATGCGACCCCACGATCAGCCTGTCCGAGCTCGCCGCGCGCACAAGCGCTGTTGCTCGCGTCGCTCAATCCATCGACAGGAACACGATCTGCCTGATGGGGGGCGGGCCAATCACGAAGCCTGACGAACTCCTCGATATCTGCCGCGAAACAGGTGTTCAGGGCTTCATCGGCGGCTCGTCGCTCGACCGCGTCCCGTTGGAAATGTCGGTCCTTGAGGTGACTTCAGGCTTCAAGACCATTCACTTGTTGCGGGAGAAGGTCGATCTTCTCGAGCGTCAGCTCCAACTGAGCGGATTCAGGCACGGTGTGATCGCGCAATCCTCAATCATGAAGCGCGTGCTCGAGACCGCAAGGCGCTTGGCAGGCCATCCCAGTCCTGTGCTGGTGTGGGGCGAGGCGGGGTCAGGAAAGCGACGAATAGCCAGTCTGGTCCACGCCTTCAGCGACAAGAAACTGATCAAGCCTGCGCTGTTTCAATGTCGGCCCGGCCCAGCCATCGATACGGTCGGCGTCCTGTTCGGCGCCGGGCAGACTGAGACCAGGCGACGCCAAGTGTCGCTCCTGGAAACCGCAACGGATTCTACGATCCTGCTCATGCATGTCGATCAATTGTCCCGGGACGGGCAAGAGCGTCTTGCCGACTATCTAGAAACCGGCAGTTTCACGCCGCTGAATAGCGTAGCACTGGCACGTTCCTCTGCGCGGATCATTGCAACTGCAACCGTTGCTCGCGGGGGGGCTCTTAACGCTGTACTATGCCCTCGGCTTGTTGCGCTATTTGCCGGGCTGGATATTGGGTTACCCCCGCTGCCCGATCGTCTCGAGGACCTTCCGCAACTTGTTCAGCATTTCACGGTGGAGGCTAAAGGAGATTCGAATGCCCAGACGCTCGGTATAGAAAATTCTGCGTTCTTGGCGCTCGCAGGCCACAACTGGCCGGGCAATTTGAGAGAATTACGCCAGATCGTGAATCAGCTGGTGACGTTGCAACAAACGCACATTACGGCTGATGTCCTGAGGCCACTCTTGACGGCGTCATCACCTCTGAAGCCGACAAGCGCGTTCTCCGAACGCGAGTGGATCATCGAGGGCTTGAAACGAAACAAGCTGCATCGAGGGAAGACTGCCCGGTATCTGGGGCTTTCAAGAAAAACTCTGTACAACAAGATCAAGGGGCTGAGGATCTTGGAGTAGCAGTTGCCCTCTTGTTTTTGCCCACCGGCCGCCTTGAAGCTGTCACGTCCAAGAGCGCGAACTTCGGGATCGACGACCCCTGTTGGTCAAGCCTGGCCAATTCCATCTCGTCGCAAATCCTCAGCGCGAGAGCCGTTTCCGGCAAGTAGACAATGCCATGGAGATGCGGACCAAGTCGTCTCTCTGCCGATATCATCGCAGCATCATCGGCAGCGGCGAACAAGATCTTAAACCCCAGGCTAGCAAACCATTCCATGCGCCGAAGTTCGAGCTCCTGGCTGGAATCGACCGGTTCGCCAGCCGCAGATCGCTCAATCATGGACGCTGGTGGGAAATTTACTACTCCGCTGACCCCAGCTTTTTTCAACGCTTCGGCAACGTCCTCCCAACACGCGAACGGATCGATCATCATGATGGCCGCGTACGTGTGGGCGCGCGTTATCTCGGAAACGTTTTGCAAGCCGCGCAGCAGACAGTCATTCCAATCGATAATGGGCAAGGTAGCCATCACGAGTATGGAGCCCTTCGGAAGGCTGCGCAAAGATGGTGCGTAGATTTCCAACGACGCACCTTTACGGCCGACGGGCAGAAGACTGGCAAGTTTCCCGACGCCTGTCACTTTCAACGCATTATACCCGATTTTACTCATCGTATCATTCGCCGATCTTACACGTGATTTGAACCCGGTCTACATGTGAGCGCACGCCGGATCCGCTGGCAGACCGGGCTTGTCTGCTTCCTCCCTCGACTTAAGCCGCTGTTGGAGAAGTCCAGCAGCGGCCTCTTTTTCAGGCTCCGGGCCAGTGAGGGCATGCGATGCCACCCATTCCGTCAGAAGCTTTCCGAGCAGGCGTGCTTTTTTGAACTGCGGGGGACCATCTTCGAAGCACTCGCAGGAGTGTGGCTCCATCCGGTCCTTCCGCGGACATACTAATCAGATTGCAGGTAAAAGCAGGTCGGCATTCTGCGTGCGACACCCGATAAGTCTGTACGGCGCGGCGATCTCCTCCTAGTCGAAGTCCTCGATCCCGGACACAACTAGGACGGCGATGGAGAAGCACGCAGACTTTCTTGGTGCTCAAGATAGAACTTGTTCATCTTGGCTATGACCTGCGGAATGTTCGTCTCGAACGATCTACTGAAGCTGGTCTCTCATGTCGGCCGAGGCGCTCGCAGGCTCGACGCACCTGCAGGTCTTCGTTCCAATGCTCGTTGATATCTGCTCAGCCTCCACGCGCGTCAGTCTCGGAAGGGTGATCTTCGGCATGTCCGGCTTCCTCTTAGGCACGACAGAGGGTTGACCAATTGTAGAGCTCTTGCCGGGTGGCGCCGCCCGATCTTCGTACATTCCGACCGCGAAGCGTCCGGCCAGATCGTAGCCGAAACTTGTTGGGCGTTGCGTTAGCCTTGTGAGGACGAATTCGCGCGGCTCCTGCAGGGGGAACGTTCGCAGTATTCGAGGCCGATGCCCGTTGCGACTCGGACCGATAGCCGGTCGCGAGTGGCCATGTGAGCGCCGTTTAGGACAGCGATCGAGACCGTCGCACCAATCGTGACCCGACGAGCAATTTGGCAAGCAAGTGCGGGCTAGTCGGGCGACCATAAGAGGGCAATGCCCCGATGTCAACCAAGAGAGCTGAACCAATCCGCAATTGATATATCTCAATAATCGTGCAACCCTTGCCATGTGTATGGAGTGGCCACTGAGGCGCCCGATAAATGGCAATAAGGACGTGAGATGACTAGGAACTGGGATGAAGCGATCGAGCGCATCAAAGATCGCATTCGTTCGACAGCGCAGCAGGTGGGCGATGGTTTCCCGCATTGGGCTGATCCAAATACCGGAATCTGGAAAACGACAGCTCATGGTGATTGGACCGGCGGCTACTGGCTCGGAATGTTGTGGCTTGCGTCGCGAGACGAGGAAGGCGAGCGCTACAAGCATTTGGCTGACGAAGTCTGTAAGCGTCTCGTATCCCGCGTAAATGCCGACACAGCCTTCAAGGCTGCGACGTTCTACTACGGTGCCGGCCTGGGGGCGCTACTCGGAGGAAGCAAGTCAGCGCGAGAGTTGGGTCTCGCGGCGGCAAGAGACATCAAACATCGATTCGACCCCAAGCTGGGTTTGGTGCCGCTCGGAGCGAATGCCGAAGAAGGATCACATGTTGGAGCGACCGCAAGCAGCATCGATAGCTTGGTCGTATCTCTGCTGCTCTTTTGGGCTGCAAGGGAGTCGAACGACAGCCAAATGCTGGACGTCGCCGCCAAACATACAGCCCGGGTTCTCTCAATCCATCAACGAGAAGATGGTGCCTTCGTTCAATCCTCTTCCCTAGACGTGCAGAGTGGCGAAGTGCTTCAACGCTATACGCATAAGGGGTACAGCGAAAGCAGCGTTTGGGCGAGGGCGCAGGCATGGGGCGTGCTGGGTGCGACCATCAGTTGCCTCTCGGGAGGCATCGACGAGCGCTTCCTTGCTGCCGCAGTCAAGGGTGCGGATTGGTGGATTGATCACGTGCCAGCCGATGGCATTTCTTACTGGGACTTCAACGATCCTTCGGCCCCGAATACTGAACGAGACACAGCCGCGAGCGCCTTCATGGCATCTACTCTGTTCAAGCTGAGTTCGGTCGCGCCCTGTGAAGGCAAGCGTCAAAAATACAAAGATGCTGCGGAAAAGACGGCCGCCGCTCTCGTCGATGGCTATCTCACCCCGTTGGGAGACGATGACAACAGACCCGTCGGCATGCTGGTCGAGGGCTGCTTCAACAAACGGAAAGATTCTCGGCCCGAGGACTACGTCAAAAATGCCGAGCTTATCTTCGGTAGCTATTATTTGTTTGAGGCGCTGCTGATGCTCAGCGGTCGCCTGCAGCCCTCTGAGGTGTAAGGAACGCGAGATGCGACTAGTTCAATTTGTGACGCCGGAAGGCCGTCGGCAGGTGGGCGCCATTCTCAATGATGGTGCCCAGCCGGTGGTCGTTAAAGATGCGACGAGCGTCCGCGAGCTTGCGCTGGAAGCCGCGCGCTCGGATGCGTCCTTGGAACAACTTATTTCGGCACGGGGGGGTGTGGGAGAAGTCGATTATGACGAAATTGTTGCCGAGAAGAGGTTGCTTCTGCCGCTCGATCATGCGGAGCCGTCCCGCTGCACCATTTCCGTGACGGGCCTAACGCATCTCGGAAGCGCCGAATCTCGAGATGCCATGCACGCAAAATTAGCAGCAGATGATCTCTCCGACTCGATGCGCATGTTCAAACTCGGTCTTGAAGGTGGCAAGCCGAATCATGGAAGCATCGGGGTGCAGCCCGAGTGGGCATACAAGGGGGATGGTTCGTGGGCGGTGCCTCCCGAGCATCCGCTTAGTTTGCCGGCGTGGGCCGAAGATGGCGGCGATGAAGCAGAGGTCGTGGGCCTCTACGTCATCGGCGACCAAGGGGAGGTCCTGCGTGTGGGCTTCAGCCTCGGCAACGAGTACTCGGATCACGTGATGGAGCAGCAGAACTATCTCTATCTCGCCCATTCAAAATTGCGCGAGTGCTCTTACGGTCCCGAAGCCTTGCTCGGCGAGCTCCCGAGTGACGTAACGGGTACCGTGCGCGTATCGCGGGCCGGTTCAACGATCTGGTCTGACAAATTCATTTCCGGCGAAGACAACATGTCACATACCATCCGCAACCTTGAACATCACCACTTCAAGTATCGCGGTTTCCGTCGGCCGGGTGATGTTCACGTGCATTTCTTCGGCGCGAGCGTTTTGAGCTTCGCCGCCGGGGTCAGGCCGCGCAGCGGTGACGTCTTCGAGGTGGAATCGAAAGCGTTTGGCCGACCATTGCGCAACCCACTTATCGCGGACGAAAAGACGGAGCTCCTTTCGGTCAAGGTACTTTAGGTTTCACAATCGAGGCAGGTCTACCTAAGTGACGCTTGGGTCCTTCATGGAGCGAGTGACCGTGCGGCGAGGCGGCGGCTACTGACCTCTCCTGTATCCGGAGCGCTCCGCCGTCTTTCGACACGTCGGAAATCTGTTGAAAATCAGCGGCTTCTCGCCCAAATTCATGATTGCGAGCTCGGCCTCGGGAGTTGAAGGTCAAGGTCCTCTAAGATAAGCGGTTGAAATGCAAAAATGGTATCCCGAACTGCGCCCCGGCAAGACACCCGCTTTTCTCCGTTTACTCGAGGCTATTGAGAAGGACGTTTCGTCCGGGTCGCTTGCTGTCGGGGCGAAACTCCCGACTCAGCGTGACTTGGCGGAGCGCCTCGGTCTCAGCGTCGGCACGGTGATCAAGGCCTACGCAGAGGGGCAACGCAGAAGCCTGCTCGTTGGCCACGTTGGCCGAGGGACGTTTGTTGCAGAACAGCGCCAGAGCGTCCAGTCTCGCGGGCGGGTGATCGACCTGAGCTTGAACATACCAGGCCCCTCGCGGTTGCCGAAAGTGCTCGCAGATAGCAGGTGGACGTTCCCCAGTGACATCTCCGATTATGTCGGCTACCTCTCTCAGTCCGGGGTGATGGATCATCGTAGCCAGTTCGCCAGGCTGTTGCGCGATACCGGCTTCGATACCGGACCTGACAATCTCGTCGTCACGAATGGGGCGCAACACGGGTTCTCGTTGACACTGAGCGCCATTTGTCAGCCGGGTGACAAGGTATTCGTCGAGGCCGCCACTTACCATGGCATGAAATCGTACGCTCATTTCGCCAAGCTTGAGCTGGTCGGGCTTCCAATGGATAGCGAAGGCCTCGTTCCGGAAGCGTTCGACAGAGCGGCGGCTTCGGGCAATGCGCGAGTGCTGTTCACGATGCCCACGGTCCAGAGTTCCACGGCCACAATCATGGGAGCCGCTCGCCGCCAGGAGATTGTGCGAATTGCACGCAAGCACGACATCCTAATCATCGAGGACGATGCCTACGGCTTCTTGGACCAGGCCAGCATTCCTCTCGCCTCGCTGGCTCCGGAGCGGACGTTCTACGTCAATACGCTGTCGAAATGTCTGGCGCCCGGCCTACGCCTGGGCATGCTCGTCGTGCCCGAACAGTATATACCCCGTATCCATCAGGCCATGCGGGCGACCGTTTGGATGGCGTCTCCCATCTCCTCCATGATCGCCTCCGAGTGGATCGAGAACGGCCTTGCCGCTAAGGTGCGTCAGTCGTTGGCACAAGAAGCGAAGAACCGCGTCAAACTCGCTTCACAGATCCTACGGCCGCATGTTAGGGCCAACCATCCACCGAGCTTTCACGTCTGGCTGGATTTGCCGAGTGGCGCCGTCGAGCATGTTGCCGCCAGAGCATTGCAACGTGGAGTGATCACCACGCCGTCTTCCGCTCTGCTTGTCGATCCGTCGCTGATCTCGGGATTGCGAATCTCGATCGGCGTGCCGGATCGTATCGAGGATCTCGAGTGGGCCTTGCGGCAATTGGCCGGATCGTTAGAGCCCACCAACGAAGCTGACATGTCCATCATCTGAAACCAGAATGCGCCGAGCGCATTCTGGTTGTGCTGTCTCTTCCGGAAGTGGCACCTTGTCAGATGTTGCCGCCGAAGGAATAGGACGTCTTGACTGTCGTGTAGAACTCGGCGGCATATCTGCCCTGTTCGCGCGGTCCGTAGGACGAGCCCTTACGGCCGCCGAACGGAACGTGGTAGTCCACCCCCGCGGTTGGCAGGTTGACCATGATCATCCCCGCTTGAGCATTGCGTTTGAAGTGACTCGCGTACTTCAGACTCGAAGTGCAAATCCCAGACGACAGTCCGAACGGGGTATCGTTTGCGATCTCCAGGGCATTTTCATAGTTACGAGCACGGATCACCGTTGCAACGGGTCCGAATATTTCCTCTCGTGCGATCCGCATTCGATTGTCGACTTCCGCGAAGAGGGCAGGAAATAAATAGAAGCCCGGCATATCTCGACTAAGCAGTTCGCCGCCAGCCACGAGCTTGGCGCCTTCATCCTGGCCTAGACGAATATAGCTGAGATCTTGATCGAGCTGACGCTGATCGACCACCGGGCCAATGTGGGTTCCGGCTCTGCAGGCGTCGTCCACTACAAGGGATTTCATACGTTCTGCCATTGCCGCAACGAAATCGTCATGGACGCCATCTGTCACGATAAAGCGGGAGGAGGCAGTGCAACGCTGGCCCGTCGAGAAGAAGGCGCTGTTCACTGCACATTCGATGGCCACCTTGAGGTCGGCGTCGTCCAGAACGACCATCGGATTTTTCCCGCCCATCTCAAGCTGAACCTTTTTCATCGGATGAGCCGTCGTACAACTCTGTGCGATATGTTCCCCCGTGGAGGTCGAGCCGGTGAATGAAATCGCGGCTATTTTGATATTCTTCAGCATGGCCTCACCAACGACGGAGCCGCGGCCCATGACGAGGTTGAACACACCCGGCGGAATACCTGCGCGCGAGATGATCTCCGTTAACGCGTGCGCCGATCCTGGCACCAGCTCTGCTGGCTTGAATACGACCGTGTTTCCGCAGGCGAGAGCAGGAGCAATCTTCCAGGCAGGAATCGCGACGGGAAAATTCCAGGGCGTGATGAGCCCCACAACGCCCACGGGTTCTCGCGTAATCTCGACGTCCACGCCAGCGCGAACGGACGGCAGCTTCTCGCCTGCAAGACGCAGACATTCACCCGCGAAGAACTGGAAGATCTGTCCTGCACGCGTGACCTCGCCAATCCCCTCTGGAAGGGTCTTACCCTCTTCGCGGGAGAGAAGCCGCCCAAGTTCCTCCTTCCGTGAAAGGATCTCCGCGGCGATCGCATTGAGGCAATCGTGCCGGGTTTGGATGGTTGAACGGGACCAGGCTCGGAAAGCGTCGAATGCCGCGTCAATCGCTCGCTCCACATCGCTTGCCGAAGCTTGCGCAAATTCCCCGACCACGTCGGACGTGTTCGAAGGATTCACGTTCGGCACTGCGTTCGACGCAGCAAGCCATTCCCCGGCGATGTAATTCAAAGTCATCGGTGTCCATCCAAATTAGGTTCGTCGGAAAATGCCATGCGGGCGCGATGGCGAATTCATCATCGCTCTACGCGTCAGCGGCGCCGGTGCGGAATTCCCCGCGGGACAGTGCTCCGCCCCGCAATCCAATTCCACATATATTGGGATATATCAATGTCTGATTGGGCTAGCATATCGTTTGACCTGCTTAGGGTTGTGCTGTAGCTTTCGTGTGTCGGCTCGTGGCCGACCAAAATCAGATTCATCAGAGAGGTCGCCAAGTGATCGCTGAACCCGCAGACAACACGCTCACCCCGAAAGCCGGCGCCCTTAATGGAATTGTCGTGCTGGAAGTCGGAATGGTGATGCAGGTCCCTCTTGCCGGCCAAGTCTTGGGCGATCTCGGCGCGGACGTCATCAAGGTCGAAAGACCCCAGGGCGACATCACCCGTGGGCTCGATTTCGAGGCGACTCGGGTTAGCGGAATGAGCTCCTACTATGCAGCCATGGGACGCAATAAGCGTACACTCGCCCTGGATCTCAAGAACCCAGTCGCCAAGGAAATCCTGCTTCAGCTGGTCGATAAGGCCGACGTGCTCATGCATAACTTCCGACCGGGCGTGATGGAGCGACTAGGCCTCGGATTCCCCGAACTGAGCGCGCGCAATCCTCGGTTGGTCTATGCCGCTGGGTTCGGGTTCGGTGAAAGCGGGCCTCTGGCGAGCCGGCCCGGCCAGGATATGTTGGCGCAGGCTTTCAGCGGGCTTGCTCGCGGCGGGCTTGAAGAGCATCAACCGCCTCAGTTGACCAATTCGCCTATCGTTGACTACGGCGCTGCTATGTCGCTTGTACAAGGTGTTCTCGCGGCCCTTATTGAACGTCAAACCTCCGGGCTCGGCCAAGTCGTTTCGACCTGTCTGTACGATGTTGCACTCGCCATGCAACTCTGTGAAATTGCGAGCGAGAGCATTTACGGAACGAAGACGAACTGGATCAGTCAGTCGATCTTCTTCAAAACTAAAGACGGCTGGGTGTCGGTGGTTATGCTGTTCCGTGACAATCCGCTTGGGCTGATGTGCCAAGCGCTCGGTCTACCCGACATCAGCACGCGACCTGAGCTGTCAACCCGCGAAGGTCAGGTTGCGAATCTTTCGAGGGTTCAGAAACATTGCGCGGAGGCGATAGCCTCACTCACGACCGAGGCGGTGGTGCAGCGACTGTCTGAGGTGGATCTCCTTTGCACGGCCGTCAATGAGATCGCGGACGCCGTCAGTCAGGCCCAAACTGCGCACAATGGCATCATGTGGCAAGTAGATGTACCGGGGCGCGGAACCGTCCCGTTGGCCGGTCTTCCGATTAGCCTGTCGCGTACCCCGCCAGGCATCCGGATCCACCCAGCACCGATCGGTGCTGCCACCGACGAGGTGTTGTCCTCATTCGGATTCTCAGTCGAGACCATTGCCGATGCCCGCAATAGAAGGGCGTTCGGCTAGCCGCCGTGACCTTCGTTCGCGGCTTGCGCGAAGAAGCGCCATAAACTCCAAGCCAAACCTTCACGGATCACCCTTTGAGCACATCAGACCTCGTCATCGCGTCCACGCCGTCCCCACATGTTCGGCTGTTGAGCATGAATAGACATGCGAAACGAAACGCTCTGAGCAATGAACTCATCGCACATATTGCCCAAGCCTGCCGCGCTGCCGTTTCCGACGAGGAGGTACGTTGCATCGTGCTCACAGGAGGCGACGCCTTCTTTTGTGCGGGCGCGGACATCAAGGAAATGCAGCAGCGCGGGTTCGAAGCCATCAACAACCCTACCAGGCGGAATGATTGGAGAGATATTACGACCTGCGTGAAGCCCATCATAGCAGCCGTTGAAGGTGTATGTTTCGGCGGCGGGAACGAACTGGCCATGCTCGCCGACATCGTGGTGGCGGGCGAGAATGCACAGTTTGGGCAGCCAGAAATCAATATAGGCGTGATCCCTGGCGACGGCGGCACTCAACGATTGACCCGCGTAGCAGGAAAATCATTGGCAATGTTGATGGTTCTGGGCGGCCAGCCAATTTCTGCTCAGGCCGCGCTGCGTGCCGGGCTCATCGCGGACATCGTCCCCACCGGCACGGCGAGCGCGCGAGCGCTCGAGATCGCAGGCCTCATTGCGCGGAAGCCGCCGCGCTCCGTCGAACTCGCCAAATCAGCGGTGCTCGCCGCGTATCAGACGCCTCTGGATGCGGGTGTGGAATTCGAACGACAGGCAATTCGGGTGGCCTTCACGACTTCGGACCAGCAAGAGGGCATGGATGCCTTCTTTGAAAAACGCCCGCCCAGATATCGGGGAGAATGAGATATTCGACGGAAGGGCCTTTGCCTTCCGTCGTTGGTGCGGAACGGCTCCACCAGAACGAGCCATAAGGCGGCGGTCTTTACCAATTGAAATGCCACTACCTGGCCATGCTCCCCTCTCGGCTTGAGAGTAAGGGAGCCGTTCGCAGTATTAGGTTCGCGATAACCGTGCCCAGTGGCTGAGCACCTAAAATGGGCGATGTGCGACGCCACGGCGACTGACTCGTGCGCACTGTTAGTGATGCGCACCTTCGTCGCACCTCGCAAAAAAGCGCAAACCGCCTTCGCCGTATGACAGGGCCGCGCAGCAATCTACTGAAGCATTGCCGACACCTTCGATGACGGCGGCCCAGCCGTTTGTCTTCCACTAAGCTTCGTCAAGGTGGTTGGGGAGTACAGCGACATGTCCGCGAACGCGATCGCCTCCTCGTGCGCGTGAGTCCCATGGACGGCGACCGGAGATCCCGAGTCAGCCCATCGTAACGCCGCTGTCCATTGCCTTTCCTCTTCGAGCAATTGAATTGTTGGCGTTGTCAGTTGCGCCGGACGTTGAGAGAGGCGGGCGCTGATCGCTCCCGCGGAGTCCGCGGTTCGGAGCCGTTTTTCGTCGAGACGTTCGGCTTTTCAGGCCCGCAAGGCAAGCAACGCGCGCATTGGGATAGCGCAAGCGGGCCGGGAAATACGGCAGGTGAGCTAGGACACGTGTTTCTCCAAGGGCTTACAGACGCGCCATATTTGCCCAGGAGCTCTGCCGATCGCAAACTTAGCGTTAGCTAGCCCAATATCGTATTGCTGTGTCGCAATATTGACATTGGGCTATCTGCATGTTGTGCTCCTCACGTACCGACTAGGGCAAGTACGACCGGCGTTGGGAAATTGCGACCGTGGGCGAGAGGCACTTTTCGCCGCGGAGGATGCCGCCAACTCACGGCGTCATCGCCATAGAAAGACGAACGCGACGCGCAAAGCGCGGGCGCAACAGGAGGGAACGGTGAAATGAGCCAGACGCTCGCATATGCAGGCTGCTTACAATATCAAAACGAAATGGCTCGGGGACGTCTTCTCCGCGCACCTCGGTCTTCTCGCCTGAGTTCGCCGCTCACAGCGCGGAGGTGCTCGCTTGTATTCCGCATCAGCGCCACGGAAGCCCACGAACGGCGATGACCTCTCGCCTCGGACTCCTGCGCCCATCATCCATGACGTATTGATTAAAGGAGCGGAAGCAAACCATGCAATTGACAGCACACCCCGTAGGGGACGTCGTTGAGATTGAAAAGTCCGTCGCGACGAGGTCAATGACTCTGGGCCTCGGCGGGGGCGTCGCCCTCGAATTCTACGACTGGCAGCTCTATGGCTTCATGGCGGCATTCCTGTCGCCGCACTTCTTTCCAGCCACTGACCCTGTCGTCTCGCTGCTCGCGGGACTGGCAGTATTCGGAGCAGGGTTTGCCGCACGGCCTTTAGGGGCGGCGCTGCTCGGCCCCATCGCAGATCGCATCAGCCACAAAGCCGTGATGCTGATCGCTGTTTCCGCCATGGCACTATCGTCGCTGATGATCGCAGTGCTGCCAGGCTACAAGGATCTCGGCATCACTGCCACCATCGTGCTGGTTTCCCTTCGGCTGGTGCAAGGCCTCGCCGTAGGCGCCGAAGCGGGCGTTGCCAATGCGATCGCGATCGAATTGGCACCGGCAGGTCAGGAGGGACGATACCTCGGACTGATCAATGGCACATTCATCATGGTGGGCTCGATCGGAGCCAGCTTGGTTGCTTTCCTGGTCAGCGGCGCCGTGTCCCCTGAAGTCATGCGCGATTGGGCTTGGCGCATTCCGTTTGGAGTCGGAGGTGTTCTAGGCTTGCTCATCATCTATCTTCGGCAGACCCTTCCAGAAACCCTAATCGCTCGCGCTATGCATCGGGTCGACGAGGACTCGCGCATCCAAAAAACGACTGGCGGAGTGTGGAAAGCGCTTTGGAAGGCAAGGCTGTCCCTTTTGGCCGCGATTCTGGTAGTTGGCGGCGTGCAGATCGCTAATTACACGTACAATTTCGGTTTGCCTAACATTGCCAATGGCGTATTCAAGGAAAATAGCACTTATGTGTATGGCATCGTGACGGTCATGGGCGCGATTTGGATGGTGTTCTCGCCGACAATCGGTGCCTTTGCGGATAAGGTGAAACCGTCGCGGGCGTTCGTGATGATGCGCCTGCTGCTAATCCCGTCGTTCTTTCTATCCCTGCTCTATGCCGAAAAGAGCATTCTGACCTTCTCAATCGTTATGTTGGTGGGCGGAACTCTGGTCGGCTGCAATATGGCGCTCTATAACTTTATTGCCACAACGTTGATGCCCAGAAATATTCGGACCACCGGCGTCGCGCTCGGGTACGCTATTGGCGCAACGATATTCGGCGGTACCACACCATTCCTGCTGCTGTGGCTCCAACGCTCTAATCTGTCCTGGGTGTTTCCATTCTATGGCACGGCCGTCGCGTTGCTTAGCATCATAATTTATCTGATCGCGAAAAACCGAGGCGGCGTCTACGTCGGGGATTAGGCACGGCGGGGCTTCGTCTCCTACTTCTGGCTACCCCAGCGTGAACGATCCACATCACGAAGGGCCCCGCATTCTGACGGGGCCCTTCTCATTCAGACCGATTGCAACACGGAGATTTGGCCTGCTCTGGATCGAGGGTCATCCGCAGATTATAGACGTTTGTGATCGATAGTCGCAGTCTTAGACGAGGCCCTCGGCGGGCACTCCGGGCAGGTTTTCGGTCCTCGTATCTAGGACCATTCGAACGTGGCCGCGGCGCCCCCCGAAGTCGGCCGGGGATGGATCCTGGCGCGACGTCGAGCGCAAGCTGATTGGCGCAGGGAGCGCAGCGATCAGCATCCAGCCGTTCTAGCCCCGCACTCGTATAGCTCCAGCGTCATTGAGGGCCACATAGGCCAGCCGCGTAGCGCGCCCGAGCGGCGAGCAGCATCAGCATCGGATTAACGCCAGTTCTCCGGCTGCAATCAGGATCGGCGCTGAGGCGGTCTCGGATACTGAATTCTATTCTAACCCATTAGTTTCTTCATGTTCATCTCGGGGCTTGCGAGCGCGTCTGCTGGAGGTCTAAGCCGCCTCGCGATCATAATTTCGGCGGCACGAATTTCTCTCGCTACGACACCTAGGCTCCCGAATCCGCATGCGGCCACCAGGCGTCCATCTGCTGCGAGGTAAAACAAGATCTGAGCCCTCGCACCAAAGTCTCTGATTATGGGAATTCCTCCTTCCGGAACGAGGCCCACGATTTGCAGTGTCTCGTCGTACTGATCCGACCAAAACCAAGGAACGTCCTCGTAAGGACGGTTCTCGCCCAACATGTTCGCCGCCGCCGCCGCACCTTGCCGCTGGGCATTGCGCCAGGCCTCCAGCCTGATTCGCTTTTCGTAGAGGCGGTGAGGAAACGAACAGCAGTCACCCGCCGCGAAAACGTGCGGATCTGAAGTCGCGAGCGTCTCGTCCAGAGCGATACCGTCCTCGATTGCTAGTCCCGCCGCTTGCGCAAGGCCGACATTCGGCGTCGCGCCGACCCCAACGATCACGAGATCGGCGTCACGCGAGCGACCGTCGGCCATTACCACTTTGGAACGGCCTTCGCTCCTATCGATGCGTTCGACGATCGCGGCTATCTCGATGCGCACGCCAGAACGTTCGTGCTTGGCTTTGATCAACTCGGCCATAGAAGCTGGCACTGCCCGCGTAAGTAGCCGCGATCCTGCCTCGAGTACGGTCACCGAAGCACCTCTCGAGACGGCGCTCGCGGCAACCTCAAGCCCGATGAAGCCGCCTCCGATCACGATCACGTCGCATCCTTGACCAATGACATGGCGGATGCGCGTGGCGTCCTCGTACGTCCGTAGTGTCGCCACCTCGGCTCCTTCGGCGATCGGAACGCTCAGTTTCCGAGGTCGGCCTCCCGTGGCCAGTAGGAGACGGTGATACGCTCTCGCTGAGCCGTTTGAGAGCGTAACCATGTTGGCCGCGCGATCAATTGAGACCGCTTCGCTTCCCTGGAGATACTCTATTTCCAACTCGGCAAGGCGTTGTGACGTCACAATCAGCTTGGGTCCAGGGTTCATTTCATCGAGCAGGAGCGCCTTGGATAGAGGCGGGCGCTCATATGGCAGTATAGTTTCGTTGCCTACTAAGGCCAGCCTGCCCCGCCATCCACGTTCGCGCAGGGCGATGGCGGCGGCTGTGCCGGCTTCGCCCGCGCCGACAATCACTATTGTGGATTTTGCACTCAAGTGGCCACCCGATCGCCAGTTGAAGGCGGCGCATCGTTTGCCAGACTCTCGAACACGTTGCGCACGAGGGATTTGAGTAAGAGAGCTTCCTTCCAACGATCTGTGCTGTCGTTGCCTTGTCGGTCGGTAATTGCATAAGGCTGCGGACCAAGTTCGCAGACGAAAGCGAGACGGGCATCCGCACCAGCGCGCCTTTGCCAGCTCTTGAATCCATACTTCCACCAATAGAGAAACAGATCCAACCAGATTTTGTGCTGAGGGAACGTGATCTCAACCTGTATCTGCTCGCGCGATGCAACGCGGCCATGAAATGCCCAGGTGCGGTCGAGCACCTGCCGCACCTGCGCTTCGTCTTCGTCCGAGATCGGATACCAAAACTCGCGGCCCAATAGGACGTGCGAGAGATCAGCAAGCATCCGCATCTCGGGAACCTGATCCATCAACTCGAGTGTAAACAGGAGATCTGTCGTCATCCTATTGCGATGCGTCTCGAAGTAGATCGGCATGTTCGCATCTTGCGCCACCCTGATCCAGCCTTCCAGCAGCGGGACACAGTCGGCGACACGGCGCGGGCGAATGTCAGGCTGGACGTCGAGATGCACGACGTCGAGGCGCCGAGCAAGGTCAATGGCAGCTTTCAGGTGATCGATCGTCTGCGGGAAGCACATACCCTCGACTGCAAGTCCCGAGCCGTCTAGGGCACGTGCAATCAGGGCGACGCGCGCAGGATCAGTGCACGAGGTGCTAATGCCGTCGAACCCGGCTTCTTGGATCATCGCTATGTTCTGATCGATGGAACGTTCGACCCCGTCGGGCTGGCGCCGTTCCATCGCCCAAAGGGACTGTAGTATAAGCAAGCTCTGCTTCGACATTGTCCTGCATTCCGCCCTTTGGCTCCGTTTAGAGCTTGATGAAGACGGTGTCGTTCTCGACCTTCACCTCGTAACTGCGCAAGTCGACGCATGCGGGCAAAGCACGCGACTCGCCCGTTCGGTAGTCGAAGGTCCCGAAGTGCTTGGGACACTCAATGATTCCGCCGTCGACGATGCCATCCGCTAGGTGGACTTTCTCGTGGGAGCAATGGCCATCGATCGCGAAGTAGTCTCCCTCGGGAGAGCAAACAATAACAAACGTACGGCTACCATGATCGAAGCGAAGGGTCTCTTCGGGCATCAATGCATTGGTAGCACAGGCGGAAACCCATTCTCCTTGGCTGGTCATTCCGTATCCCTCTAAATCTAAATCGCAACAATTGCACCGATGCCTTGGCAAATCCGCGACCGGCGCAGATGTCCTTGGCGGGCGGACGGGAGGCTCCCGCGCGTGCGCAGTGCTCGTAAGAAGAGAGCCGGACGGACATTCCGCAACATCAGAGCTAACTGCCGCGCGCCCACTTCTTGGCCTTTATGCGTTTGTACATCCTCTCGTCCGCTTCCGGAGAACCGTCGTGAGCTGTGCCGAACCACTCGTCGAGCGGGATGCGACGCTCACCGTAGTTCACTTCGAAATACTTGTGGTGGAGGTAGTGATAGAAGTTGTCCGTGTTGACGGCCTTCGCATCGTCCACCACCACCCGGTCGAAACCGGTGTGAGACTTCGCGGCGGACAACCCTGCGTGCATGAGCTGAAACATTGCATGCACCGGGTGGGAGGGCACGACGAAATGGATCAGCACGCCGGAAAAATAGGCGATGTGTTCAAGGGGAGACATTGACAAGCCCGACCACGGCCCCGGGTTTACGTTCTTGTGGTGTACTTTGTGTACGATGCGGTACAGCGGCCCGATATGAATGAGCCGGTGAATCAGATAGAAGTGCAACTCGCGCCAGACCGGCATCACCAACACGAGGATGGCGCAGTACACCGGGTGCTGTCCGAAATCGACGTACGGCAGATAGCTGTTAGCGTAGAGCCACCAGGTGGCCGCCTCGTATGCGGTCCATACTGGCACCGCGCTACACATGGTCCAAAACACGTTCTCAGCCGTCTGGCTTCCGAACATAAAGGCCGTATTGTCGGTGTCGGGCCACTTTGCATTATACTTGAAGTTGGTTTCCTGGCGCCGTTGGATATAGAGGATGAAGTGAAAGCTGCCATAGACTAGGAGCGTTAGCCCAGCGTCGCGCAGCAGAATGAGCAAAATCCAGTCAGCGCGGAATTCCCGCATTGTATCAAGCGCGGGTGTCAGATAGATCCACGATACAAGCGAGATCACGAAATAGAGGGTATTCCAGGGCAAGAAGTACCCCGGCAACCAACGAATAACTTTCTTCGGTTGCACTGGCCAGACAAAAATCGGCGCGCGTTCGGGCCTCTTGTTCGGTGTCCAATTCCCGCGTTTGTCGCGCGCCCCGTATAAGATGTCATCCATATTTGCTACTCCATCAACGTTTTGAAGAGAGAGGCTCGCCTGCGCGGCCAGATCCTCAGGCGCCGAGACATCATCGCGGTTATCGCCCGCACGAGACTCAGATCAAAACTCAAAAGCCCTCTTGCTTCAGCCTTGACATAAACGCGGCGAATTCGTCGTCGTCGATAATCGAGGTTTCCTGCGGCCCCGGAAACGCATTCGCACTGACGTCAGCGCGAAATGCACTGAGGGCTTTCACACGCTCTTCCTTGACACGCTCTTGCAGCGCTTGCAGGTTTCCATAGGTCCGGGCGTGCCGGGGCCGCCGGCCTTCGCCACCACATATGTCCTCGGTGAAGAGAAAGATCACGTCCGCATCAGGTCCGGAGCCAAGCGAAACCGTCACCAGTCCGGTTCGCCGACGGATCTCTGCCATGACTCTGGCGGGGATAACCTCGCATTCGACTGCAAAAGCGCCGGCCTCTTCGAGGCGGCGGAAGCGCTGAAAAAGCGTCAAGGCTTCGTCGGCATTCTTGCCGAAAGCGCGAAGCTTTCCGACCCAGGTCGATTTCCTTGGAACGAGTCCCAGGTGCCCCACGACCGGGATATCTTCGGCCGCGAGCATAGAGACGGTCGCCATGCCGCGTGCCGTGATCACCGCATCGGCGCCGTCGGTCAGCGCCTTCAATGCGGTGCGTAGGATATCGTCCCGGGTTACGGCATCCGCAAAGCCCAGCGCCGCGGTGACGAAAAGCCGTTTCGAACCCTTGCGCACGGCCTCCACGTTGCGGGCGCGGGCAACCAGCATCTGGACACCAGCTTCCTCCGCAGCTGCTGCCTCGTCCGCCGTCTCAGCGGTGACTTGAGTGTAGCGCTTGCCCGAGTCTCGGGCCGCGCACAGATCGGCTACGGTCACCGTGCGCTCAGCTTCGCGCGCGGCCCAATCGTAAATCCGCGGCATCTTGCTCACTAGCTCTCAAAGTTATTGCCAAAGGTCCGGCGCGTCGATTCGGCGCCTGTCAAGGCATTTCGGAGGGTCGCCTCGCCACCTATCAACTGCGTGTCGTCCTGCGGTCGAGTGTCCATGTACAAAGTCGTCAAGCCGCCGGCCATCACTGTGCACATGGTTCGATATGCGGATGCCCTGCAGCGACAGCGAGACCATGCCGAACGGAGTGCGGCGGGTTTGGATATGGTGGCTCACAGCCGATCCTCTCCTCGCTCATGCCTCTCTTGACGACGGAGCAGGCCAAGTCGGCATCTGGAAGCATGTGGTTCAGGCTCATTCTGATTCCTTTCAACCCGACGCGAAACTTGTACGATACATCTCGTCGACTGCTCTACGTGTTGCCATGCCAGGAATGACCCCGAGCTTGGTGCAGACCAGGGCGCCGCAGCAAACCCCGAACCGCGCCGCTTCGATCACATCCCGTCCTTCGGCCAGAGCCACGGCGAAGCCGGAATTAAACGCGTCGCCAGCGCCAGTCGTGTCCACGACGTCGACCTCGGCGGCTGGGATGGCTGTATCGATCGTGTCGGTCACAATGAGCACGCCGCGGTCGCCAAGGGTTACGATCACATTGGCGGCGCCGCGCTTGCGCAGCATCTCCACTAGCTCGCGCGAAGGGCGCGGATCGTCCGGCCGTAGACCGAGCAGAATACGAAGTTCGCTCTCGTTCGGCGTCAGGTAATCGACTAGCGGGAAAATCTCATCAGGAAGCGGCGCGGCGGGAGCTGGATTAAGGACAGTTTTCTTGCCATGTTTTCGGCCCAGCTCCATGGCTCGCATTGCTACCTCGACCGGGGGTTCGAGCACCGCCATGACGACGTCGCTCTCCCGGATGCGGCTCTCGGCGCGATCTACATAAGGCGGATCCATAGCGTTGGTTGCGCCATAGTCCATGATGATGAAGTTCTCACCGCGCTCGTTGAGAATGATGAAGCCCACCGCCGTCGGGCTCTCAGCGATTTGCTTGACATGCGCTGTACCAACGCCTTCGGCCTTGAACAGATCGATTGCGATATCGGCGAACTTGTCGTTGCCGATGATGGCCACCAGCGAGGAGTCCGCCCCCAGCCGCGCGGTCGCAACCGCCTGGTTTGAGCCCTTTCCGCCAGGCCCCATATCGAAACTGCTGCCGAGCATTGTGACGCCGAAGACGGGAATGTTCGGAGCCCGAATGGTAAGTCCCACTGCGAAGCTGCCAACGACGGTGATTTTCGGTTTACCCATCGATTCCTCCCTTGAAGGTGCTTAAAGCTCGCGCTTGTGTGGATTGCCTCCACGATATCGGCATAAGGGAAGTGCGGCGCTCAGCGTGACGGCGCTGTTCGCGGGCGCTGAGTATTGACACCAGCTCCTCCCCAAATACTCGCAGCAGCCGCCCAAGGAGACAAAACGTGCATCCAGAATGGCCCATCGGCGAGCTTGCTTATTAGTCGTTGTGAGCGAGCATAGATGTGCAGCTCGTGCGTAGAAATGGACAAAGCACGCTCTGATTTATATAAAACGCGCATGGTAAAAATACCGCAGCGCACATTTTTCCCTGAGAGCCATCAGTATGTCCTTCCTGATGTCGCCTGGACTCGCTGCGCCTTTACGGTGCTGAGGGCTGGCAAAGTCATCACTGCCCCTGACCATCACATCGCGCGAGATAGCTATCCGGGCCAGGACATTCTCTACTGCACAGCGGGTCGTGGCTTCGTATCGAGCGAGGGAAGGACATTGAGTGTTGGGCGCAATCAGTTGATGTGGATCGCCAACGAGACACCGCATGCGCACTGGCCCGACGAGAGCGATCCCTGGACCGTTCTATGGGTACGGATCGACGGACCAAACTGTGCAGCCATTCGGCGAAAGGTGTTCGGCGGTGGTGCAACCCTCGCAACAATATCGGCGCCGAACAACATCGACCGGTGGTTCGAAGAGCTGTTTGGTGTCTTGCGCGCTCGAGATGATAACGTCGATATGGCCCTCAATCACCTTGTGGCAGAACTGCTGCACCTCATAGCAGCGCCTTCATCCAAGCACGGTGAGTCTCGTCTTCCAGACCCATTGCGCGCCATCGTCTCAAAGATGCGGCAGGCTCCAGCGCGATCCTGGCATGCCGAGGAACTGGCCTCCGTCACCGGGCTCAGTGCCGCGCAAACGCGGCGGCTATTCCAAAGGTATCTACAGATCAGTCCGCGGCGCTGGCTGATCCGAGAGCGCATTTTGATGGCGCAAAAGTTACTTTTGGAAACTGACGCGGGGCTCGATGCTATCGCCGAACGCTGCGGTTTCTGCGACGTCTATCACTTCAGTCGTGTATTTAAGCGCAGCACTGGCACGGCCCCCCATACTTGGCGGCGCGCCGAAGGGAACTGAATCGATACGTCGCAGCCTTCAACGTTTGGCCATTAAATGTTTGGGGCACATCTCCAAGATGAAGTAGCTGGATGTTTCCCTGCGGAAACTAGCTGCTAATGCAGCGCGTTACTCTGTCAGATCGCTGCCACATTGCAACTCCAAGCTGATGATGCTGGTTTGCTTGAATCGCCGCGCATCTTCGGAACATCCGACGTGACCGCGACAGGAAGTGGCAAGGTGTGCGGGGTCGGCAGGGGCTCCACACCGCCAAACGCATTCAGCACCGGAGTCGTTTTACCCAATATTACCCAGATCACGTTGCGCGCCCACTTCGGGCGAATGCACTTGCTCCGCAGTATGTGGCGAGTAAGTGGCCATCGTAGAATAATCGATGGGCGGCACGTCCAAATGCCGGGATGAAATTTCTTAGGAGAGCCTCATGTCAGTCGCCCTTCCCACGCCAACCCAGCTTCGTAGCATCGCCGAACAGTGTGGTCTCTCACTGACCGATGAGGACGTTGCCTCGTTCCGAGGCCTGATGCAGGGCTCGCTCGAAGCGTACAATCTCGTCGCTGCAATGCCCGACGAATTGCCGGTGGTCAAATATCCACGCACTCCGGGCTATCGGCCGTCACCGGAGGAGAACCCGCGCAACGCCTGGTACCGCAAGTCGACGGTGAAGGGCGCGGCGAGCGGCAAGCTCAAGGGCAAGACGGTGGCCCTGAAGGACAACATCATGCTGGCCGGGGTGCCCATGATGAATGGGTCGGCCACCCTCGAAGGCTACGTACCAGACTTCGACGCCACCATCGTTACGCGCATGCTCGATGCTGGTGCCGAGATTGCCGGCAAGGTTCACTGCGAGGCCTTCTGTCTCTCGGGTGGCAGCCACACCAATGCGACCGGTCCGGTGCATAATCCACACAGGATGGGCTATTCGGCCGGCGGTTCTTCCTCGGGAAGCGGGGTTGTGGTCGCGCTCGGCGAGGTCGACATGGCGATCGGGGGCGACCAGGGGGGCTCGATCCGCATGCCATCCTCGTTCTGCGGCACATACGGTATGAAGCCGACCTGGGGTCTCGTTCCCTACACGGGCATCATGCCAATCGAGGTCTTTATTGATCACACCGGACCGATCACGGCAACAGTGGCCGATAACGCGCTGCTGCTCGAGGTGATCGCCGGTGACGACGGCTACGATTCGCGCATCAAGGCACCAAAGGTTGACGAATACACCAAGGCGTTGGGTGCAGGCATCAAAGGGATGAAGATCGGCATCCTTAAGGAAGGATTCGAGCAGCCGTCCGCGGAGGCTGCGGTCAATGAAAGCGTACGCGAGGCAGCCAAGCGCTTTAAAGATCTCGGTGCGACTGTTGAGACCGTCTCCATTCCGATGCATCTCCTGGGGGCGGCGATCTGGACCCCGATCGGAACCGAGGGCGCCGTCCAGACCATGATGTTCGGCGACGGCTATGGTCTCAGCCGAGGCGATCTGTACCCAACCTCCCTGATGGATTTCCATCGCGGATGGCGGCGGCAGGCGGACTCGTTGTCCGAGACGAACAAGCTGTTCCTGTTGCTCGGCACTTACATCAACAACACGTTTGGTTCCAGGTTTTACGGCAAGGCCGTCAATATTTCCCGCCGCCTCGCTGCAACATACGACAAGGCTCTCGAGACCTATGACCTTCTACTCATGCCGACGACGCCGATGAAGGCAACGCCGCTGCCGCCTGCCGGCGCCAGTCGCGAGGACTATTTCACGCGCGCGATCGAGATGTTCACCAATACCGCGCCATTCGACATTACGCATCATCCAGCCATGTCACTGCCCTGCGGAATGGTCGACGGCCTACCAGTGGGCCTGATGCTGGTCGGCCGTTACTTCGAGGAATCCACCGTCTACCGCGCCGCCCATGCTTTCGAACAGATGGGCGACTGGAAGAAGATGTGAGGCGGGCTGCGATGGCCCCCGGGTGGATCGCAACATATGACTAACGCATTCATGGCGGCATTCGACATTCTGAGCTTCGGCGCGATCATGGTCCTGATCGTACTGGGCCTCGGAGTCATAGCGAGCATGATGGGCATCTTCAATTTTGCCCAAGGCGAGTTCGTGTTGCTCGGTGCCTATATTACGTATCTCGCCTATAGTCATGGTCTCCCCGTTTGGGTCGGTATGGCGGCCGCACCGATCCTCGTCGGATTGCTGGGTTTTGTACTCGAAGCACTCATTATCCGCCGCTTCTATGCGGCACCGATCGTGGCGATGCTCGGCACCTATGCCCTCGGTCTTATCATCCGAGAAACGGTGCGGGGCCTGATTGGCGGCTTCTATCTGACGGTTCCGGAGCCGATCGGCGGATCTATCGCTATCGCCACGATGCACATCTCGGCCTGGCGCTTCGCGATACTCGTGATCACGGGTTTGGTGATGGGGGCCTGCTATCTGCTCCTGTCGCGCACGAGCTTCGGCCTGCGCGTTCGGGCGACGCTGGAAAATCCAGCGCTGGCGCGCGCCTCTGGCGTTTCGACGACGTTCATCTATGGCGCCACCTTTGCTTTCGGCGCAGCGTTAGCGGGGCTCGCCGGTGCGCTTATCGTGCCGGTTTTCGATCTATTTGCCGATCTCGGAATTCGTTTTCTGATCCAGGGATTTGTTGCCGTCATGGTCGGTGGCGTCGGCTCCTTCATCGGACCGGTGGCAGGGGCTGGCGTAATCGGCGCTCTTACCGCGGCGCTACCTTGGGCAGTGGCACCGGTAGTCGCCGACGTGCTCGTCTTCGTGCTTGCCATCTGTTTCATCAAGTTCCGCCCGCAAGGCCTCATCGCGCAAAGGGGAGTGTAGTCATATGATTGCTGATCGCGTCCAACTCACACGTCGTCGTTTCCTTTCGAACTTCGCTTTCACGGCTGGTGCGATCGCCACAGGAGCCAGCAGTTGGGTGATCCGCCCCGACTGGGCCAATGCGGCCGAAGGCCCCATCAAGGTCGGCATCGCGATCGATCTCACCGGCCCAATCGGCTTTGCCGGAAAGGCGGATGCCAACGTCGCCAGAATGGTGATCAAGGAAATCAACAATTCCGGCGGACTTTTGGGCCGGCCGCTCGAGCTTTATATCGAAGACACCGCCTCTAATGAATCGGTGGCGGTGGGCAATGTGCGCAAGCTGATCCAGCGCGACAAGGTGGACATGGTCCTCGGCGGCCTCGCGAGCTCGATGCGCAACGCGATCAAGGATGTAATCGTATCACGGGGCAAGACGCTCTATATTTATCCACAATTCTATGAAGGTCAGGAATGCACACCATACCTGTTCTGCACCGGCGCCACACCGGCGCAGCAATGCGACACATTTATCCCTTGGCTGATCAAAAACGGCGGCAAGAGGTTTGCCCTTCCAGGTTCTAACTATATCTGGCCGCGTAATCTGAATGCATACGCCCGTAAGTTGATTAAAGCAAATGGCGGCGAGGTCGTGTTCGAGGAGTATTATCCTCTCGACCAGGTCGATTTCTCCGCTACTGTCCACGGGATTATCTCTAACAAGGTCGACACTGTCTTCAACACTGTCATTCCACCCGGTGTCGGCCCCTTATTCAAGCAGCTCTATGAAGCGGGCTATCTCAAGAACGGCGGACGGCTTGCTGCCGTGAATGAGGATGAGAATTATCTTAGCCTTCATCCGGTCAATGAGATGGAAGGGCTTGCGAGTTGCCTCGACTATTACAAAGCAGTCGCCAAAGATGATCCCGTCTCCGCCAGAATTCAGGCGGCCTATGAAAAGGACTATCCTGGCGATTCCCTGTTTGCCGCGAGCAGTGCCGCGCCCAGCACCTATCGCGGTCTGAAACTTTGGGAGGCCGCGGTCAAGGAAGCCGGGAAGGTCGATCGCGAGTCGGTGGCTGCGACGCTCGATCACGCCAAGATCGCGGAAGGTCCGGGCGGACCCGCCGAGATGGTGCCGGGCAAGCGGCACTGTAAGATGAACATGTACACGGCGGTGTGCAAGAGCGGGAAGTTTGAAATCGTGGAACGTAGCAATGGGCTTGTTGATCCCAGGGAATGCTGACGAATCGCGGTGGATGCGATGAGCGTGGTAGAGAGGCCATCGGTGCCCACATTAGAAGTGAATTGTGCGACGGCTGAAATGGCGGAAACCGCCTTTGCAGGGCAAGTTGGCCCTGCGCGACGGGTCCTGCTCATCATCGAAGGGCTAGTGCTGATTGGAGCACTAGTCCTCCCGGTGATGCTGCACGACTATCTTACGGTGTTTGCGACTCGCGTCGTGATCCTGGCGCTCTTCGCTCTCTCGTTCGATCTGGTGTGGGGGTATGCCGGGATCATGAGTTTCGGGCAGGCCCTCTTCTTCGGCTCGGCAGGCTATGGCGTCGCGCTGCTTGCACGCGATCTCGACATCACCTCAATCCTTTTAGTGCTGCCGGCGGGCACACTAATCGGCCTCGTCTTCGCGCTGCTGCTCGGTGGTTTCCTCCTACTCGGCCGGGATCCAGCCAGCGTGATCTTCGTTTCGCTCGGTACGCTCACCGGCGCCTATGCCGCCGATCGTCTCGCGCGAGGCTGGTACTATCTTGGCGGCCAGAACGGCATTCCCTCGATTCCGCCGATGACGCTCGGCTCCTACGAACTCTCGGAAGGGCCGATCTTTTACTATCTCGCACTGGGGCTTCTCGTCATTGTCTACTTAGCATGCCGCTTCCTGGTGCGCTCGCAGTTCGGTCTCGCGCTCGCTGGCCTCCGCGAGAACGAGCAGCGCATCGCTTTCTTCGGCTATAAGACACAGCATCTGAAGGCCATAGTGTTCGCGATCAGCGGCGCCATCGCAGGCCTGGCCGGCAGCCTCTATGCCTTCCACGAGGGTTTTGTGTGGCCCAACATGATCGGCGTTGTGGTCTCCACGCAGGTCGTGCTCTACGTGCTGTTCGGCGGCTCCGGCACGCTGATCGGCGCGGTGATCGGTACGGCCATCGTCGAAGGCCTCTCCTTCTGGCTGTCGGACAATTACCGCGACATCTGGCCGATCATTCTGGGCCTGCTCCTGCTACTCGTGATCCTTTTCCGGCCGCTCGGGCTCATCAGCATAGTGTTGACGGAGCGCGAGCGCGTGGGTGGCTTCGCCGCGAAAGGGCAAAACAAGAAGAGGGCGCAGCATCATGCCGCTTCTTGAAGCCGCAGGCATTGGAAAGATCTTTGGCAAGCTTACGGCACTCGATGGCGCGTCTCTCACGGTCGGCGAGAACGAGTTCCACGGTTTGATCGGGCCGAACGGTTCGGGCAAAAGCACGCTGATGAAGTGCATTGCCGGGGCGGAGGTGCCGACGAAAGGCAAGGTCAGCTTCATCAACACTGACATCACCGCATTCACGCCCACCGAGCGCGCTCGGGCTGGCATGAGCCTGAAGTTCCAAATCACATCGGTGCTGCCAACCCTCACCCTCTACGACAATATCTTGCTCGCGCTGCAGGGGCACTGCTCGCTTCTTGATCTTGTGTTATCGCGCAGCCGCAGACAGTTGCACGACCAAGTCATGATGATGCTCACCCAGTTTCGTCTTGCCGATCGCGCGTTTGATGCCGCAGCAGCGCTTTCTCATGGTCAGCAACAATGGCTGGAGATTGCGATGGCGCTCGCGGGCAAGCCCCGGCTCCTGCTGCTGGACGAGCCCACCGGAGGCATGAGTCTGGAGGAGCGCCGCGTCACCGGCGAACTCTTGCGACCAATCAAAGACCATTGCTCTCTCGTTATCGTAGAGCACGATCTCGATTTCATCCGCGATATCTGCGACCGCCTCACCGTCCTCGACCAAGGCAAGGTGCTTGCGACAGGAAGCGTCGCGGAGATCCAGGCCAACAAACGTGTCCAGGAGATCTACTTACGCCGTGCTTAAACAACAGTTCCTCGACATAAGGCATCTCGACGCGGGTTATGGCCGCAGCCAGGTGCTGTTTGACATTACCCTCGGCATTCCTAGGCGCGGCGGTGTCGCCGTGCTTGGCCGGAATGGTGCAGGCAAGACCACGCTGATGAAGGCCATCGTCGGCGAGCTACCAAGCTGGAGAGGCGAGGTTTTCTTTGATGGCCACGATTTCAATCGCCTCCGGACCGAGCAGCGTGTGCGCGCCGGTATCGGCTATGTGCCGCAAGAGCACTCGGTGTTCGCACGCCTCTCGGTACGTGATAATCTCGCAGTGGGATCGCTCTCCAACACGGACGCTTCGGCGATTGATCGGGTCCTGACGATCTTTCCCAAGCTCGGCCACCGCTTGGATCAAGCAGCCGGCACTCTTTCGGGCGGCGAGCGTAAGATGCTAGCGATCGGGCGTGCGCTACTGGGAAGCCCAAAGCTGCTGCTGCTGGATGAGCCGACCGAGGGAGTTTGGATCGGCGTGATCGAGGAGATCACTGAACGCCTGACTGCGCTCACCAAGGAGATCACGGTGATCATCGTCGAGCAGCACCTGGATCTCGCTTTGCGCGTGGCGAGCCACGCGTACGTACTCGATCGCGGCCGCATCGCGCTGCACGGCGCGGCAGGCGATGTCCGCAGCAATCCGGAACTTCTGCGGTACCTCGCACCTTAGTTTTTAGCGCCAGTCCGAGATAGTTAACTCACTCGCTAAGTGAGCTTGGCGGAGCAGGCGAGGGTTCGCCATAGCAGTCGGCGAACAGGCCGCTCAAGCGTTGTCTGAGTCAGCGAGGATGCGGCGGCACGTTGTGGCCAACGGCTGAGAGGATGACATTTGCGGCATCGTCGGCGCTGCACTTGAGGTACGTGGCCGAGGTCACCTTCGGCTTTTGTGTGTCCGATCATGGGCTCGATGGGAAAGCGGCGGCGCAGCTCTCGCCTGATGACACCGAAGACGCCGCGCTTCTCCCGGAAATGAAGACGCGAAGGTGGATTTTGTGCGTCCTGACCGCAGTGCCCCTGTCGACATAGGCCCGCTCAATCGCAGAGCCACAGAGTGTCTCGGCGCAGTCGATGACGTCCCGCAAACGTGTGACCTTCGCAGGGGGGCGGGCATTGCGCCGGCGTGCAGCACGAATAAGCCACTACGGGCCCCGCGGTTTGTTGGTGAGGACGGAGGTCCTCACATCCAATTCGTAGGGCGCGGCGGCCTTTGCCGAATGCACTCCACCTCCGGGGCATGGAGGCGAACTGGCGCTCCTGCAAGCGCAACGCAACCTCGATGAGGGATTCGTTCCAGCGCTGTGACACAGCAGGATTGCTTGGTCGAGCCCACAGACACGCTACATCAAGTTCCAAAAGGACGCGCTTTTGAGAAAAGCTGAGGGGAGGCCGGCAGTCTTCCTATAAGCCGCCGTTTCAGGGCATCTACCCAATCTTACCCAATCACACTGCTCGCCGATGTTATAGCCAGCGTCGGCTCGGTTTAGACCACATGCTATTAAGAATGATCCGGGAGGAAGATCGTGTCTCACCATTGCACGGGCGACCAGGGGTCGGTCCGGGATGGTAATCGATCTGGGATTTCGGCCGGCGCCTCAGGCGCGGTTGCAATCGTGGCTACGCTGGACACCAAAGGCCCCGAAGCATCCTTCCTCTCGGACATCATCCAAACATGCGGCCGAAAGACCATCCTGATCGATATCGGGACCTCGAATAATGAGGTGAAGGCCGCCCACGCAACTGACGCGAGCCGCGCGCGCTCAGCCTCGCCCGCCGAGCTCCTGAAAGAGATTGCCGCAGCTACCCGCATAAAGGTGGCTGGCCTGCTCGCCTCGGGCGCAATCAGCGCGATTGTGGCCATTGCAGGAGGCAAGGGAAGCGCTGTTTTCGGCGAGGTCGTGTCTGATTTGCCTTACGGCTTCCCCAAGCTGCTGGTGACCAGTGCAAGACCAGCGCTCCTGGCCGAACTCGCGATCCACAACGACATCATGCTCTATCCGACCTTGGTCGATTTCTTCGGCATTAACGCGTTCACGGCAAGGGTGCTGGAGAATGCAGGCCGAGCCATTGCGGCCATGCGCTATGTGCCGGCCAAGCATGGGTGCGAAAGAAAGATTGTTGCGATCACGGCCTTCGGTGTGACGACGCCCGCGGCAACTCAATGCGTAGCACGTCTTGCAGAGGCCGGCGCAGACGCGATCGTTTTTCCCGCCAACGGTGCTGGCGGTCGCAAAATGGAGCAGCTGATTGCTGCCGGCGAGTTCGATGCCGTGCTCGATCTGACCACAACGGAATTGGCCGATGAACTCATGGGAGGCACGGCCAGCGCCGGGCCCGATCGGCTCAAGGCGGCCTCGCGCCGCTCAATCCCACAAGTCATCGCGCCCGGCGCGATCGACATGGTCAATTTTGGTCCACCGGCCAGCGTTCCCGATCAATTTCGCGGCCGCCAATTCTATTCACATACACCGTACACGACACTGATGCGAACCACGCCTGCGGAGAGCGCAAACATCGGCCGGGTTACGGCCGAGCGGCTCTCGCAATCACGCGGGCCGGCAGCCGTGCTTTGGCCAGCCAAAGGCGTGTCAGATTACGACCGAGAGGGTGGCGTCTTTCGCGATGCCGATGCCGATGGGGCATGGCTCCAGGCAGTTAAGGACAATCTCCGGCCAGAGATCGTTGTCTGCGAGCTGGACTGTCACATCAACGACCCCGAATTTGCCGAGGCCGCCGTGACGTGGCTCCTCAAACAACTAGGTCAAGGAGGCTCGTCCCGTGCGGATGTTTGAGCGAACCGAAATTCTCTCGCGGCTTGCAGGTCAGGTCGCGGAGCGAAAAGCGATCCTTGCCGCGGCGAGCAGCTGCGGCCTCGTCGCAAAATGCGCCGCACTCGGAGGGGCGGATATGCTGGTGGTCTACTCTACTGGGCTCTCGCGGCTCATGGGGCTCCCCACCAGTCGTATCGGTGACTCCAACGCGCGTACGCTGGAGCTTGCGGCAGAAATCCGCAACGTCGTGTCTTCCGTACCCGTAATAGGCGGCGTCGAGGCCTGGGATCCCCTGCGGCTCGATCTCGACTATCTTCTCGACAATTTCCTAGCCGCAGGATTTTCCGGTGTCATCAACTATCCGACCATCTCCACGATGGGAGAGAAATGGCGTGACCGCCGCGGTCGCGTTGGACTTGGCTTCGAGCGCGAGCTCGAGATGATTGCGACTGCCCGCAAGAAGAACATCTTCTCGCTTGCCTACGTTGACAGCCCCGAAGATGCCAAAGCCATGGCAAGCAGCGGAGCCGACTGCATCGTCCCACATGTCGGCGCGACGCGCGGCGGGCTCGTGGGTCATGAGGAGGGCCAGTCAATCCAGGAGGCGATCCGGCGCATCAACGAGATCAACGCGGCCGCGCAAGCGGTCCGCTCGGACGTCATCCTGCTCTGTCATGGTGGGGCGGTCGCGGAGCCCCAGCACACGTTCGAGGTCTATCGGTCGACCGAGTGTGTCGGCTTTGTCGGGGCCTCCTCAATCGAAAGAATACCGATTGAACGCTCGGTCAAAGCGGCGGCAGAGGAGTTCAAAGCCGTTCCCCTTCCGCGACATCACTGACGTTCATCCAAAAAGAAACACCGCAGCGAGGCGGAGATGGACAAGCCGATCAACCAATCAGGCGAACAAAGGACAGCGGCATTGCCAGCAATAGGTGCTACTCAAACGTTCGAAACAGAGGTGCTCGTGGTCGGTAGCGGAGCAGCCGGCCTTTCGGCGGCACTCTACGCCGCAAAGAATGGCCTTCGCGTGACGGTTTGCGAAAAGTCTTCGCGTCTCGGCGGGACCACGTCGCTGTCGAATGGCATGATCTGGGTTCCCTGTTCGCTTCAGGCGCGCTCCGCCAAGATCGATGACTCGCTTCCAAAGGCCAGGACATATCTTGAGCATGAGCTTGGCAATTACTATCGGCATGACTTCATCGAAGCCTACCTTGAGGACGGGCCGCCTGCGCTTGCCGCTCTCGAGAACGGGACAGACGTCAAGTTCACGCTGGCCTCGGCGCCCGATTATCACTCAAGCCAGGTCGGCGGAGTCGACAAAGGCCGGGCACTCAGCCCTGCACCCTACGATGCGCGGCTGCTCGGCCCCGACTTCGATCTGATCGGCGACCCCATTCGCGTTGTGCTCGGGGGGATGATGATTTCTTCCAGCGAAGTCCGAAGCTTCCTGAATCCGTTCCAATCGTTTGCTTCCCTCAAGCATGTCTTGCGTCGCGTGACTCGCTACGCGCGGGATCGCTTGAGCTACAGGCGCGGCACCGAGTTCAGCGGAGGCAATGCCCTGATTGCGCGCCTGCTCGTGAGTTTGCGGAAGTTAGGCGTCGAAATATGGCCGGCGTCTCCTCTCGTTGAGCTCGTCATGGAAGACGGGCGCGTCACAGGGGCAATCGTCAAGCGCGGCAATTCTGAGATCCGCGTGCGCGCATCCCACGCTGTCATTCTCGCTACCGGCGGCTTCGCCCGCAACGCGCAGCTGAGAGCCGAGCTGAGCGGCCCACACCAGCATGACGACACGCTGGCTCATGCCGATGTTACAGGCGATGGCATTAACCTTGCCACGAAGCTCGGAGCTGCAATCGACAAGGATGTCGCTTCTGCAGGGTTCTGGACTCCAGTCTCGATGTTCAGGAGTGGGACAGGCTCCCAAATTGTCCCCTACGGATGGCTCGACCGCGGACGACCCGGCGTCATCGCGGTTGCCCCAAATGGGCAACGCTTCGTCAACGAATCCAATTCATACCACGATATCTGCCTCGCGATGTTTGGAAACGGATATCCCGCAGACAAGCGGTTCTACTTCGTCTGCGATCACGAGTTCGTTCGGCTGAGGGGCATGGGACATCTGCTGCCTTGGCCATGGACGCTGAATATCCGGAAGTACGCGCGGCTCGGCTACATCAAACTGGGCCGAACGATACCGGAGCTCGCCATGCAAATCGGCCTGAATCCCGGCGAGCTCAAAAGGACGGTCGAGGAGCATAATGCGCACGCCGCCGCTGGCGTCGATCCGCTCTTCAAACGCGGTGAATCGGCGTTCAACCGCACGCTTGGCGATCCGTTGGTAGGAACGAAAAATCCAAATCTTGGGCCCATCCAGAGTGGCCCCTTCATCGCGCTGCCGATCGTTCCGGCAACGCTCGGCACAGCCGCTGGCTTGGCGACCGATAGCTACGGCAAGGTTCTGGACGCAGAACGCGAGCCAATCCCGGGTCTTTATGCCTGCGGCAATGATATGACCTCACCAATGCGTGGAATTTATCCGGGAGCAGGCATCACCATCGGCCCCGGCATAGTCTTCGCTTACCGGGCAGTTTCGAACATTCTGGCATCCGCTCATCGCGTGCAGAAGGCGCCTGCATCCGCAACGTGAAATCGCGTCTCACGGCATCTGTATCGCGACAAGAGGTCAATTCAGTCATCTTGTGCCGTCGATTTTGCTGCTTTGGGAAGCAAGGACCATGTCTTCATTCTGGCGGCGTTCTCCTGTTCGAACCTCTGCTGGATGCCTCCCGGACCGCGTTGAACCGGGGCGATCAATTTCGCCTTCGGCGGAGGTGCATTGTGGCGGCGGGATGCGAGCCCATCACGCGAGTGTCTGAACGCCGTCATCGAAGACCGCCCTTCGCATTTTATTCACACGCGTTTCATCCTCTTACGTCTGGAATCAACATGCGTCGTTCGCGCCTCGCCAAAATCGTTGCGACCGTTGGTCCGGCGACAGCTGCACCAGAACGATTGCGTGCTCTCTATCTCTCAGGCGCAGATACGTTCCGACTAAATTTCAGTCACGGGAGCCCGGACGATCACGCACGGGTCTATGACTCGATCCGCAGTCTCGAACGGGACTTCGGCACGCCAATAGGCGTCCTGCAGGATCTGCAAGGACCGAAGATCCGCATCGGCGCCGTCGAAGGCGGCAAGCTCGATCTACGCGCCGACGAGAAGGTTCGGTTTGTGCTCGACGGAGCTACGGGCGGAAAGCAATCGATCCCACTACCTCATCCGGAAATATTCGCGGCCGCACGTCCGGGCCAGACTCTTCTCGTCGACGACGGCCAAGTGCGCCTGCGCGTTGAGAGTCCGGGCGATAGGCAGATCATCGCGACAGTTCTCGTCGGTGGAGCTATCCGCGATCGCAAAGGGGTAAACCTACCAGGTTCGCTGCTTGCTATATCTCCTCTGACGAAGAAGGACCGCGGCGACCTCGCCTTCGGCCTCGCCCTCGGGGTCGACTGGGTCGCCCTGTCGTTCGTCCAGAAGCCTGCCGACCTCCTAGAGGCGCGCGGGCTGATCGGCGAGCGTGCCGGTCTGATAGCGAAGATCGAGACGCCTATGGCACTCGATCGCATCGACGATATCATTCTCCTGTCAGACGGCATTATGGTCGCACGCGGTGATCTCGGTGTCGAAATCCCGCCCGAGGAGGTGCCGGGCCGACAGAAGGAACTCATCCGCGCCTGTCGGCTGACCGGAAAGCCCGTGATCGTCGCAACACAGATGTTGGAGTCGATGGTGGCTGCACCGACAGCGACGCGCGCGGAAGCCTCAGACGTCGCTACCGCCATCTACGATGGAGCTGACGCGGTCATGCTGTCGGCTGAGTCGGCAAGCGGCGCCTATCCAATCGAGGCAGTTGTCATGATGGACAAAGTAATCAGAAGTACTGAACGGCATCATCTCTATCGGTCGCTGGTCCAAGCCTCGCAAGCCGACGAAGAGATGTCCCCACCGCATGCAGTCGCCGCCGCTGGTGCAGACCTTGCGGTGACCCTCAATGCGAAGGCGATCATCGGTTTCACCGCAAGCGGCACGACGGCGGCGCGCATCGCGCGCAAGTGGCCCCCGGTGCCGGTTCTTGCTCTCACTCCAGATGAGAAAGTCGCGCGGCGCATGTGCCTGCTGTGGGGGGTGCACAGCATCGTTTCAGACGATCCCGCCACCGACGAGGAGATGACGCAGATAGCCGCAGCGGTGGCGCGCAACGAAGGTTATCTTGAAGCAGGTGATTTGATGATCGTCGTATCCGGCGTGCCGTTTGGGCAAATAGGTGCAACCAACAACGTCCGTATTGTCACCTGCTAAAATGGTTCAGGACATTTTCGCTACATCTGCCCTAAGAAACGAAGCACTACGGGCCGAACAATGATCGCCGACAACGCTCTGATTCTTCATCGGTGAGACCAGGAGCTGACCTTGCTTGGGCTCGACTACAGAATTCGGCTCGTTGATTTGCTCCCGGTTATCGAAGAAACGCTTTCGGTCGAAATGGCGCAGTGATGCGGCGGGCCGGATGCAATGCTCTGGCAGTTTTTTTGAGCTCCTCGGAGGTTCGAACAGGCAGTGCTTGATTGCGAGTAGCCGGTGTCAGCCGTGATATACGGCGTACGGGAACGGCGTTCCAGCTTTTCAGAGTCTTAGCGTCGAGCGAGATCTGTAATGAAAAACAACTTCTTGGTGCCGGACGTCAACGAGTTCCTGGAGCTCTGGGAGCAAACCTTCAATGTGCACGCGCCGGAACGTCTGGTTGTGCTATACGCCGATGATGCGCTGTTTCAGGGTACATCGAGTGCTAAGCTCTGCATCGGGGCTAAAGAGATAGGCACTTACTTTCATGGTATCGCTACCGTAAGAATGGACGTATGGCATTCCGTCACGTTGGCGTACAACGTTGTTTTGGTGGTGGGACATTATGTCTTTTCACGGATGCGGAATGGTCATGAGGTGTCGACGCCGGCTCGGTTCACCTTCGTATTACGTCTCGAGGACGGCGTGTGGAAGATCGTACACCATCACTCATCTGCCATCCCCGATTGATCGCCGAACCAAGCTTTGCGGTATCGGAGTTTGTAGCTGAAGTGGCATACTCAAGCTGCCTCTCGCCCCATCGTGCCTCTGGATCGCCCAAATTTGTCGAACAGCGCTCGCAACGAGAAACAGGACGGCAGCGAGGTAACGCCTGTTTTGCTGAAGCGAGTGACGGCAGAAGGGCAGTCCCTCGATCGAACGAAGCGACGCCTTCGAGCTGGTGCGCGACCAGGCCGCCCACCCACTTATCCGACCAGAGCTCCATGCTCGCATATCTGCTCTGCTCGGCGCTTGTCGGCCGTCACAAGACGAGGCGTGGTGTTCGTGATATCCGGGCGGCGCATCGGCGATCGGATAGGTGGACATGCAACAGGAACTACGCGCGGCCGTCGAGCGAGCGATTCACGCCTACGTTGCCGATACCTATGGCCTAACCGGCAGGGTCTCGACAGTTGTGAAAGGTGCGAATTGGACGTTCGTGGTTCGTGACGGCGCCCAAGATCGGGCTTTCGTTCGTCTGTATCGAACATGGGGCCGCTCCGCTGCCGACGTGGCCAGCGAAATGGCCGTGCTCCGAGCCCTTCAAAGTACGCCTGCGCTTGACGCTTCTCGGCCCCTCATCGACCATGAGGGAAGGTCGTTCTCCACATTCGAATTGCCTGACCGCACCAAGCGCCTTCTTGGCGTCTTCGCGCCGGCTGCGGGGCGGGAACTCGCGGCTACACCGGCCGATTGGTATCGCGCCGGCGTTGCCCTGTCCGATTTGCACCGCCAGACCAGGCTCACGAAGCTGGCGCCGAGCAGGGAACTTCTGAGCGAGGCGAAGGACAAGGAGACGCTCGCGATGATCGCCGAGAGGTCTCCAAGGCTTGCCGACGACATCAGCAAATCACTAAGTCTGCTCCTGGGCGCCGGTGCAAGCCAGTCGATTGGCCCGACAGGGCTTTGTCATGGCGATGTCAGGCCGATGAACATGCGGGTTCAGAACGAGCGCGTCACATTCTTCGATTTCGATGATTGTGGCCGCGGCCCTCAATGGCTCGACGTGGCGGCCATGGTGCTTTGGCTAGAACTCACGGCCGATGACCATGTTGGCGCACTGTGGAAGGCCTTCCTGACCGGATATGGCGTGGACGAAAATGAGTCCTTTGTCTATTTTGTGTGCCGGATGGTGGCTGGACACCAGCTGCGCATACTGCGGTTCTTGTTTGACTATTGCGAGCTCGACGGCGCGCTGTGGGCTGATGTTCTGACCCAGGCCAAGACGACCGTGAGCAAGGCCGCCCACCGCCAGCTTCGCGCATTTGTCTCCTGATGCGAGGATCTATTCGTGATTGCCTGCAGCACTCGAGGCTACTCAGGCGTAAACTGTGACCGCCCCGACGGGCGGGTTTTCCGAGATCGCTTTCAGTGAGCCAACGAGAGAGATGCACGGGTTCCATTCGCAAGTAATGCAGCGACGTTGCTTCATTGGCTTTTCTTCCATCTCCTTCTTCATCGTCGGCGCCGGAATTGTCATGCCGGCGTGGGTTGCGTTCGATGTGGGCGGATCGAACCTGGTGGGCCTGGTTCTGCTGGCCTCCAGTCTTGCCGGTTTTGCCCTGGCGCCGCTTAGCGGACATCTCGTCGACCGTCACAATCACCTCAGGGTCACCGCATCGGGACAACTCGTCAGAGCTTTGGGCTTGCTAATGTTGGCTCCGGTACAAGTTTTGCCCGATGCGCTCTCGCGTCCTATCCTCCTTCTATCAACAGTTCTCGGAGCTTTCGGCTACGCGCTTCTAGCAGGCGCGATGAGCGGCATCCTGCAGTCGCTGATTCCCGAGACCGAGCGCATGCGCTTTAACCTGCGATTGTCGTTCTTCAATCAGGCGGGGATGGCTTTGGGCACAGGTGCGGCCGGCTACGGCATCGCGCACGTCGGCAGCGCGACGACCGCCGCCCTGTTTGCCTTCGTCGCGATCTCCGTTCTGCCCCTGTTGAGGAATCTGACCGCGTATCCTACGCGCACACACGCAGCGAAGCGCCTCAACCTGTTTTCGGCTTCTCGTGAAGCGATCAACTATCTTGTGAACGAGCCCCAAACCCTATCCGCGTCGGTATCAGTGGGGCTGGTATTTGCCGTCATTCAGATCACAAACCTGTTGTTACCTGGATTCGTCAGTCATTCGCTCGGCGGAGGTAGTCGCCTCTTCGGTACACTCGAGATGACGGCTGCGATTGCGGGCATGGCCGCTCTAGCCGCTGCGGGGATCCCAGCGGTGGCCAGAAGAATGGCTCGTATGACGACGCCCCTTGTGGCCGCCGCGGCGGGCTCGTTGCTCGTCCTGTCCTTTGCGACCGACCCGCTTGTCGCAATTGTGCTCTATGGGGCAGCTGGGATGCTGTGGAACCTATCGCGGGCGGCGGCGAACGGACATCTCTTAACCGTGGTCGATTCGGCGCTAATCGGACGCGTTCAGGCCTTTACTAGTCTTTTAACCGGAGCGGTTGGTGCGCTGATCTTCCTGCTTCCCACTCTGCTTCCGAATACGACGGAAGCTCAGCTCTACATGGCATGCGGCGTGATGATCTTAGTCGCGACCGCGCTCCTCGCTCTCTGGACTCGCCGCGGCAGACCCGCTCGCACCTGACAGGTCAGCATCGACGATGTGCAATGCCGCCGAGTTCTGGGGCCGAAGGGCGACATCGTGGAGGCTCGCGGACGATATCCCCCGGCATACTATTGTCTATTGCTGATTTTTCTCCGCTTGCTCAACGCCGCCAATACTGCCGCCGACGCCAGTTCTCCCGCGCCCATCGCAGTCTTGTTTCACGCCAACATCCGCCCCCGCAGCCCTGATGAGTTTTCTGAGCTCTTGAGCCGTATTAGCGACCTTCCATCCTTGACGGTCGGACATCTGGCGCACCTCCTCATCGGTGGCGGAAAGGATTTCCACGCTTAGCGATTCGAACAGTCGCTCCAGATCGAGACTCGGGTGCCAGCGTGTCATCACTTGTTCCAGTACTGGTGTTGGCGCAGCAACGTGCGCCTCATCCGTCGTCGTGTCGTGTCGTAATCGAGCTCGGACATCTCATGGATCTTGCAAATCTCTCCAGCCGCCAGACCACCAGCCATGCCTGCGATGATTTTCAGCGCCAGTGGATCACCCTCAAACAGCCGATAGATGTTGGCCAGCGTCTGTGCGGCAACCAAGATCCGCTCCGGATCGGGCACCTCGTCGGCATCTCCACCGGGCCCGCTCCGCTGGTCCTCGTTATCGCGGCTCACGAACAGCCTTTGCTCAAGCCGCGCACGACGCCAATGGTCGTTGCAGATGCTGCGCATGACGCCCGACAGGAAGCCCAGGATGGGCACGCCGGGCGGCCAGGGGCGCGAGCCGTCGAGGGTGCGTGCAATCGCCTCGTGGAGGATGTCGGTCCAGGAGAGCCCTCCCGGCAGGTCGCGGCTCCACAATCGTGCAAGAGCTTTGAGCCGCACGAGATCGATATCGGACAGGGCATCTATCGCAGATGCGACATCAGTCGCATGGGCGACCGCGTTGGCAGGATGGGGAGTGATAGTCAATGGTTCCATGTTCACAGTGCTATGCGCTCCAGCCAGCCCAGTGCGGACAGCCGAAGAAAAACATTTTTGACGTGTCTGCCCGACCGGAGTTCAGACGCATCGTCTGTATCGCAACAGGAGAGCCCTCATGGACGACACGTTGGCAGCGGCGCGCCGCTGGTATGCAGAAGACCTGGGATACAAAGTCCCGGTCCTGCGTAACCCGAAGCTGATCGAGGCCTTCGCCACCGTTCGGCGCGAGCAATTCGTAGGCCCTGGGCCGTGGAGCATCATCTCCGACCCATACAGCGACCCATTTCTGACTCCTGATGACGACCCGCGCTGGCTCTACCATGACGTTCTCGTGACGATCGATGCGAGTCGTAACCTCAACAATGGGATGCCCAGCTTCTGGGCCCGCAATTTTGACCATCTTAACATCGCCGCCGGCGAGCAGGTACTTCAGGTCGGTGCCGGCACCGGATACTATTCGGCGGTGCTGGCCGAGATTGTCGGACCCGCTGGTCGTGTGACGGCGATCGAAACCGACACAGAGTTGGCGTCGCGGGCCCGAGTGAACCTCGAGAGCTGGCCCCAGGTCGATGTCGTCTCGGGCGACGGCCGGGCGGTAGATGTCGGCGAGGTTGATATCGCCATCGTGTT
The DNA here is from genome assembly GCF_023100965.1 of Bradyrhizobium sp. 192. Lineage (NCBI taxonomy): Bacteria > Pseudomonadati > Pseudomonadota > Alphaproteobacteria > Hyphomicrobiales > Nitrobacteraceae > Bradyrhizobium > Bradyrhizobium sp. 192. Next base: position 85,191 of record NZ_CP064691.1, on the reverse strand, counting down.
CGCCGGAGCCACTCACCCATCCCGTGTCTGGCTTGATCGCCTTGTCGAAGGTGGCCGGCTTCTGATGCCTATGACCGACGATACCTGGAAAGGCTTTCTTCTCCTTGTGGTACGGCGTCGAGACCACTTCGAGGCCTCTTCCATTGGTGCCGTCTCTATTTATCCTTGCACGGGTGGACACGATGAGGACGCTGCAAGACGTCTACATAACGCGATCGACGGGTTGCCGCTTCGCAACCTTCCAATTCGCGCGTTGCACGTAGGTGAGCCGAGATTTAACGACTTAGAGAATGTGTGGTTTAGCGGGCCGGGCTTCTGGCTCGAGCGTGATCCTCCATGCTAAGACGACCTACACTGATCGAGCGCATACCTGTTCAGCCAAGTTGAAGATCACCGGCTCCGACGAGAACGCGCGTGGTCGAGCAATTTTACACGTCGGCGTTTGCTCCACGAGTAAGGTCGTGATGCAGGATGACTTCTTTGATAATGAATGATAGGAACTTCTCGGCAAACTCTGGGTCAAGGCTAGCTGCCTGTGCGAGCGTGCGTAGTCTTTCTACTTGGCGTTCCTCACGAGCTGCATCTGCCGAAGGCAATTGAAGTCGCGCTTTTAGTTTTCCGACCTGCCGAGTGCACCTGAAACGTTCCGCGTGAATGTGGATAAGGGCCGCGTCGAGATTGTCGATGCTGCTCCGCAGTTCGTTCAATTCGGATGGAGTTTCCAAGTTCGCGTCTCCTTTCTATGCAACCATACTTTCCAGCTGGACACCGGGTCTCTGGCTGAAACATTTTCAGGCTTTCCGAGTCACTGGGCCCTAACAGCCCGGTCTGATTGAACTAATTCGATCAATCTCAGTACGCCACCTCGGCATTGAAAGCATTTCTGACTCGAGCGCAGTAAATCAGTATTGGCCCATGTGGCCATCGAGGTCTGCGGGTCTTGGATAGCCAGGCGGCCAACAATCTCAAGAACCACGTACGTTACTGCACTTTCAGGCTCGGCATAATAACGGCATCCGCGGTGCCTAGCCAGCCGCCGCGGTGCGGGCCAGCGCGACCAGGCCACCGCATTCTTACTTTGGGCGCGGTGAAGGATCGTCGAGCGTGCCAAGTGGTGGATGCCGTTGCTCTATGAGGTCTGGTCATAGGGTCGTATGCCTTAGTCGAACCCACGGACTGCCGGAGTGGCAGCTTCTGCAGCTGCAACTTCACTCATAAAGGCAACAGCCAGTCCGAAGCCGATGAGACCAATCAGGATCGACCCTGCAGCAAGGGATGTGACCCCGCTAGTTTCGACGAGGATACCGCCGAGAACGGCCCCGATGGCTATTCCTGCGAAGGTGGTCGAGCTGTTCATTGCCAAAACTAGCTTCGACCTCTCCCCGGCTAGATCGAGAAGCCGGTGCTGGATCGGAACGAGATACATGTAACTCGCGTTGCCCCAAAGAAATGCGATGAGCACGGTTAAGGCACCATGATGCCCGAATCCAACCAGAGCTACGAGAACGATTAGTTGTGCGCCGATCACCGCAATGAGAACTTTGTAGGGGCCGAAGCGATCGGTTAGAAAGCCGCACGCTGCGTTTCCTGTCACAGCTCCGAAACCGTACGCAAAGAGCGCGGCTGAGAGCAGCGGCACGCCTGTAAGCAGAGAACCGGTGATAATGACGCTCACATAGGAGTAAACAACGAACTCGGAAATGACCACGAATAGGGTAACCGAAAGAACACCGTAGATAGCCCTGGGAAAGTCTTTCGAAGCCGGGCCGTTTCCGCGCTCCGGCGCCTTTGCAGAGACACCGGACATCATAGGGGCAAAGATCAGCAATGCCAGGAGCCCCGCAACTGCCACGAAACCGAAGGCAAAACGCCAGCCGATGGCATCAGCGATCCAGCTGGTCGCCGGAACACCCGCAACTTGTGAAACGGTCATACCACCGAAGATAAGGGACAATGCCGACCCTTTGCTACCGGGCGGCAGGAGCTCGGTTGCCAATGCGGTGGCCGCCGGGGTGAACATGGCTGCGCCGTAGGCTGAAATGACGCGAGCTGCAGCCAGGGTTGCAAAGTTCGGAGCGATTGCACAGATCACGTTGCCGATGATGAAGATTGAAACGGATAGGATCTGGACATTGCGGCGGCTTGCGGCCCGGAACATCCAGGCATTCAGCGGCGCAAAAACCGCGTAGGAGAGTGCGTAGATTGAGATTATCCATCCCGCCGCACCGGTTGAAATGTTGAGGTCACGAGAAACATTGTGGGCGAGACTCCGGGAAGGCCACCACGAGCGACATCACGTTGAACATCGCGCGCTTGGAATAGATCAGTTTGGCTGGATCTTACTGAAGCTACTATTTCTTAAAGACAGCCAGTTCCATAGCACCTTTTTGCAAGGGAGGATCTTCACGCGTTGTACCGGGCGCGGAGGCGTTGGATCAGTCGTTTGCGAGCAGCGCGAGCCCGTCGGCGTGCTGAAAGTGCGGTGTGGAACCGGAGTTCGGCGGTTTGCGGCACGACTCCGACTCGTTGAGCATCATAGGCATGCCCATGCTGCCGAATGATGCATACAGCAGGCTCCGGTCGGCGCGCCCATGCAGATGCGCTCCCGTCATGAGGCCAAGCACGACCAGGAACGCGATCAGCAGGAGCAGCGGGAGGATCAATGCCTCATGCCTGCCGATGCGATCCGTGACGCTCTCGCATCGGTCGCCTTCTCGGCGGGAGAACGAAGGCCGGTCCATTCCAATGTGAATTCGAACATGCTGGCCCCATCTGTGCTGCTGTTGCTCGACGACCCTTCAATTCATGTAGTCGGGTAGAGTGAAGCCGTCATAGAAATGGTCGGCCTGGATCGCTGTCTTCAACATCGGGGACTTGTAGCCCTCAACGATGTCCTGGGCCCATTCGGCACTGGCGTTGGCCTTCTTCACCGCGAGCACGTTGATATAGGGCGTCGTCATCTTCTCCAGCGCGAAGGCGTTGGTCAGCTTCAGTCCGCTGAAGATCGCAAAATTGCCCTGGACGGCGGCGAAGTCGACGTCGTCGAGCGCCCGTGGCGCCTGCGCGGCCTCGAGCGGCACAATCTTGATGCCGCCGGGGTTCTTGATGACATCGAGCTCGGTGACGTCGACCGGTTTGCTGTCACGGATCTCGATCAGCCCGAGATCACGCAGCACCCATAGCGCGCGCTGCAGATTGACGGGATCGTTCGGCACCGCGACGCTGGCGCCCGGCTTGATTGGCCTGCCCAGCGGATGCTTCTTCGAATAGAGGCCCATCGGTGGCGTCGGAACGTGGACGATTCCGACGAGATCGGTCTTCTGCCGTTCATTGTAGGAGTCGAGGAAGATCGTGTGCTGCATCACATTGGCGTCGATCTCGGACTTGAACAACGCTTGTTGGCTTCAAGGCCGGTCGAGAATTCGACATAGCGAACCTTGTAGCCCTTCTTCTCCAGCTCCGGCTCGACGCCGATCTTGAACTCGTCAATGTACGGCCCCGGTACGAAACCGACCCGTAGCTCGGGTTTGGCGGGTTGCTGTGCCAGGGACTCCCGGGCGGAGAATGGGGCAAGGACCAACAGGCCGGTGAGGAGAAACGACGTTGTCTTCATATCTGCTTACTGATCTCAGTCTGGATGTGGGTACCGAAACGGTGTCAGGCGATTGCCTTGACCGCGTTCGAGTAGACGCTGGCAGGGCGGGCGAGGCCGTAATGCTCGCGCAACGTCGTGCCGGTGTAGTCCTCGCGAAACAGGCCGCGCTTGCGCAGGATCGGGACGACCAGCTCGGCGAATGTATCGAAGCCGCCGGGCAGCCAGGGCGGCATCACGTTGAAGCCGTCGGCTGCGCCGCTCTCGAACCAGGTCTGGATGTTGTCCGCGATCTTCTCGGGCGTGCCGGCGATGACCCAGTGGCCGCGCGCGCCAGCAAGGCGCTGCACCAGCTGGCGAATGGTGGGCTTTTCGCGATCGACGATATCGACCACGAGCTTGAAGCGGCTTGCGACTCCGCGCGCGCTCGCTGTGTCGATCAGATCGCGAGGAACTGGGCCATCCAGATCATAGCCGGTGAGGTCGAGACCGATCATCTGACGCAGCTGCGTCAGGGAGAATTCGGGCTGGATCAGCTCGTTGAATTCGTCCTGGAGGCGGTCCGCCTCGGCCTGCGTGCTGCCGATGAAAGGGCTGATGCCGGGCAGGATCTTGATCTCGTCGGGCCTGCGGTCAAAGGTGCGGGCCTGGCGCTTGACGTCGGTGTAGAACGCCGTCGCCGACTCCAGCGTCTGATGCGCCGTGAAGATCGCCTCCGCGAACCGGGCGGCGAAGGCGCGGCCGTCGTCGGAGGCGCCGGCCTGTACATAGACCGGCCGGCCCTGAGGCGTGCGCGAGATGTTCAGCGGGCCACGAACGCGAAAATGCTTGCCGACATGGTCGATCGTGTGGATCTTGCTCGTGTCGGCGAAGATGCCCGAAGCCGGATCGTTGATGAGTGCGTCGTCCTCCCAGCTATCCCAAAGCCGCGAGATCACATCGAGATATTCGCGAGCTCGCTCATAGCGCTCGTTGTGAGGCGGATGTTCAGGCAGCCCAAAGTTCTGCGCGGCCTGGGGCGCGCTGGTGGTGACGATGTTCCAGCCGGCGCGGCCCCGGCTGAGATGATCGAGCGAGGCAAACAGCCGTGCCAGATTGTACGGCTCGGTATAGGTGGTCGACGCCGTCGCGATCAGCCCGATACGGCTGGTGACGGCGGCGATCGCTGCGAGCCAGGTGATTGGTTCGAAACGGAAGCGCTGGGCGTAGCGAACATTGTCGGCCAGCGCCGGCCCGTCGGCAAAGAAGATGGCGTCGAATTTGCTGGCTTCGGCCCGTTGCGCCAGCTCCTGATAATGGGCGATGTCGAGAATGCGGTCTGGTTCAGATCCCTTGTAGCGCCAGGCGGCTTCGTGATGGCCGCCGGGATAGATGAAGAGATTGAGAACAAGCTGGCGTTGGTTGCTCATGGTCGTATGTCCGGATCCGATGGCCGATGGTGAAACTTGAAACGATTATGGATCATGAGTGGAATCCCGCGGCTCCGGCTTCCGGGCGTGTCCCGTTAGAGGCAGATGAGCCCGGGGTCGTCACGTGCTTTTCGAGTTCTCCACGAGGCCGTTAACATGGCTCAATCGAGCTGGACTGTAAGTCCCCGGCAACAGGAATGTCGATGAAATGGATTTACGTTGTTGGGATCGATGCGAGCATGAATCTAGCGAAATCGCCGCCGACACTAGACGAAGATCAAAGTAGACGTTCGCGCTTCGTTTTACGTTCTGACTGTTCAGCGCGAGCCGCTCCATCCCATCAAGGAAAATCGTTCAACACCTTATCAATGCGCCGATCGCCGACGGTTTCGAACCTGCGCTCTATGCGCCCGCGGTGTGACGCGTCCCGAGCGCCGCCGCGGTTGAATAGCAGAAAGCGCAGATAACAATCGGATACGTCGTGCGGGTGCGTGCAACTATTTTCCAGCCCCCTCCAACTTTGGAAGTTATTTCCGAGGACCTTGAGTTAGCATCCTGTGACTGAGCGAAAGGCTGCATTGATGCAGCCTCTCGGGGAAGATCCCGCCAGACCCGATTGCCGCCAGAGCTGACGGCGATACTGCAAGAGGATCGATCACGACCATCAGCTGTGTGTTTACTCCGCCATCGCGTCAGCGACCGGCGAACGGCGGAGCTTTGTCCAAACGGGATCGCGATCTTGGGGAAAATGACATGACGGACGCAATCACCATCGGCAACGTCATTCCGCGCGCGGATATCGTCAAGCGGTCGGCACGTATCGGCGCGGAGATCAGGAACATCAAGCTCTCGGGCGATCTCCCGGACCCGACGATCGCGGCGATCAACCAGGTTCTGCTCGAGCACAAGGTCGTCTTCTTCCGCGACCAGAACCATCTCGACGACGCGGGGCAGGAGAGTTTTGCCGTGAGGCTCGGCAAACTGGTTCCGCACCCGACGGTCGGCGCGACCAAGGGAACGGCGTCGATCCTGGAGCTCGATTCCGGACGCGGCGGCGGCCGCGCCGACCAGTGGCACACCGACGTCACCTTCGTCGACGCCTATCCGAAGATCTCCGTGCTGCGCGGCGTCGTGATTCCCGAGTTCGGCGGCGATACGATCTGGTCGAACACGGCGGCATCCTATCTCAATCTGCCGGCACCGCTGCGCAAGCTCGCGGACGAACTCTGGGCGGTGCACAGCAACGCCTATGACTACGCCGTCAAGACCCGGGCGAGCGAGGCCGACAGGAAGCACTTCGAGGAGGTTTTCACCGGCACGATCTACGAGACCGAGCATCCCGTCGTTCGCGTTCATCCCGAGACCGGAGAACGGACGTTGGTGCTTGGCAATTTCGTCCAGCGCTTCGTCGGCCTGTCGAAATATGACAGCCAGAAGCTGTTCGACCTGTTCCAGTCACACATCACCGCGCCCGAGAATACGGTGCGCTGGAGCTGGCAGCAGGGTGATGTGGTGATCTGGGACAATCGCGCTACCCAGCACTACGCGGTCAACGACTACGGCGACCAGCACCGCGTCGTCCGGCGCGCCACCATCGACGGCGAAGTGCCGGTCAGCATCGACGGCCGCAACAGCGTCACCCGCGTCAAGTCGACCAAGCCACAGGCGAAGGCCGCCTGAAACGAGCGAGGAGTGAATACAATGGGAATTTCTATCTCTACCTGGCGTCGCCTGGTCGCCGGTCTGCGTGCAAGAGGACGGCAACTTGGCCTCGCCGCCATCGGGCTGACAGGGCTCGTCGGCAGCGCCATGGCCGAGCCGCAGCTCGAAAGGACCGAGATCCGCTATCAAGGCTGGGCCGGCCAGGTCACGTTTATCGAGCTGGCCGATGACCTCGGCTATCTCGCGCCGCTCAAGCTGAAATGGATCGGCAACACCATCAGCGGTCCGCAGGACATCCAGACCGTGGTGACCGGCGACATCGACATCGGCGGCGCGTTCTATGGCGCGATCATCAAGCTGATCGCGGCCAAGGCGCCGATCAAGGCGGTGGTCGGCTATTACGGCTCGGACGACAACACCTACAACGGCTATTACGTGAAGGATGACAGCCCGATCAAGACCGCGCGTGACCTGATCGGCAAGAAGGTCGCCGTCAACACGCTCGGTGCACATCTCGAATTCGTGCTGCGCGAGTATCTGGCTCGCAATGGCCTGACGCCGGCGGAGGCGAAGCAGGTGACGCTGGTCGCGATCCCGCCCGTCACCGGCGAGCAGGTACTGCGACAGGGCCAAGTCGAGGTGACCACGCTCAATGGCGTGCTGCGCGACAAGGCGCTCGAACGCGGCGGCATCCGCAGGCTGTTTGCCGATACCGACATCTTCGGAAACTTCACCGGCGGGTCCTACGTGCTGAGGGACAAGTTCATCAAGGACAATCCCAACACCTCGCGCAGGCTGGTCGAGGGCGTGTCCCGTGCCATCGAATGGGCGCAGACGACGCCGCCGGAGGAAGTTCGCGCCCGCTTTGAGCGCATCATCGCCGATCGCAAGCGCAACGAGGACGCCACACCGATCAAGTACTGGAAGAGCACGGGTGTTGCGACCAAGGGCGGCGTGATCGGCGATGCCGAGCTTCAGGTGTGGGTCGACTGGCTGGTCAAGGATGGTCTCTTGAAGACGGACCAGCTCAAGCCGTCTGATCTCTACACCAACGAGTTCAACTATTTCCGCCCCGGCAAGACCGCGGAGGCCAAATGACCAAGGCCAAGATCAGGTTCGAGCATGTCCGGAAGGAATTCCTGGTCCGGGGTACGGGTGGTGGGCCGGCGCAGCGCTTCACCGCGCTGGACGACATCACGCTGGATGTTCGGACCGGCGAGTTCCTTGCGCTGGTCGGGCCGAGCGGCTGCGGCAAGTCGACCTTGCTGGATCTGCTCGGTGGCCTTTCGCTGCCGAGCAGCGGGCGGATCCTGCTCGACGGCAAGGCCATCAACGGACCGGCGCGCGACCGGGGCATCGTGTTCCAGCAATACGCCCTGTTTCCCTGGCGGACGGCCGCGCAGAATGTCGAGTTCGGACTCGACATCGCCGGCCTGAAGGCCAGGGCGCGGCGGGAGAAGGCGCTGCACTATCTCGATCTGGTCGGGCTGTCCGGCTTTGCCGACCGTTATCCGCACGAGCTCTCGGGCGGCATGAAGCAGCGCGTCGCGATCGCGCGAAGCCTCGCCTACGATCCCGAGGTGCTGCTGATGGACGAGCCGTTCGCGGCGCTCGACGCGCAGACGCGCGAGACGCTGCAAGGCGAGCTGTTGCGGATCTGGCGCAGCACCGGAAAGACCATCCTGTTCATCACGCATGGCATCGACGAAGCCGTCGTCCTCGGCCAGCGCGTGGCGGTGATGACTTCGCGTCCCGGCCGCATCAAGCAGATCGTCGATATTCCCGACGAACTGCATAGCGAAACCGAGGACGTCCGCTCGTTGCCTCAATTCGGGCGTGTGCGGCATGAGGTCTGGTTCTTGCTGCGCGAGGAGGTGTTGACGGCACAAGGAGCTCAGGGCCCCGCAGCGGACGGCGAGGGCGTCGCAAAGGCGAAGGAACTGGCTCATGTCTAATCTGGAGGTCCTGACGCTGCTGGAGCTGGCCGAGGGAAGTCCGAAGCACCGGGCCGCACAACGCGTCGGTGCGCTTACCGCGGCGCCGGGCGGCTTCGCGCGATGGTTCGGTGTCATCGGGCAGCGATCGCTGCTGCTGGTGCTGTTCCTGACAGTCTGGGAGACGGCGCCGCGGCTGGGTCTGATCGACGTGACGTTCCTGCCGCCGTTCTCCGAGGTGATCGCCGCGGGCTGGCAGCTCGCGCAGAGCGGTGAACTCTATGAGGACGTCGGTGCGAGCCTGCTGCGGGCGCTGAGCGGATTCCTGATCGCGGTCGTTGTGATGGTGCCGCTCGGCCTGCTGACGGGATGGTACGCCCGGCTTGGCGATCTGCTGAACCAGACCATCGAGATCGCGCGCAACACGGCGCCGCTGGCGCTGCTGCCGGTGTTTATCCTGTTGCTCGGCATCGGCGAGCTCTCGAAGGTCACGATGGTGGTCTATAGCTGCGCCTGGCCGCTGCTGCTCAACACCATCGCGGCCGTGCGGCAGGTCGATCCGCTGCTGGTCAAGTCGGCGCGGACGATGGGCGCGACGCCAAGCCAATTGTTCCGCAAGGTGATCCTGCCGGCGTCGCTGCCAACCATCTTCGTCGGCATTCGGCTGGCAAGCGCTTCCGCGATGCTGGTGTTGGTCGCTTCCGAGATGGTCGGTGCCAAGTCCGGGCTCGGCTATCTCATCATCAACAGCCAGTACAGTTTCCTGATCCCGCAGATGTATTTCGGCATCCTCGGCATCACCGTGATCGGCCTCGTCTTCAACGCGATCCTCGAGGCGCTGGAACGTCGCTTGATGCGCTGGAAGGCGCCCGTAGCGGCCTAGCCCCGTTGTTGCGGGCCGTAGCCTGCGTCACGAAGCTGTTTGGCGGCGCATCTTCGGTCACCCAGACGTTGCCCCCAATCGTCGAGCCGCGGCCGATCGTGATCCGGCCGAGGATGGTCGCGCTCGCCCGATGATGAGCGCGGCGCGATGGACTGGTCGCACAAGCTGTCGAGCGCAATGCTGAGGCGGTTGGGGAGAACGACATGCAGACGCGCCCCGGTTCTGGCCTAGGCTCAAAAGTGCTACGTGCTCGCGAAACAGTGGGCTCGAGAACGAAGATGACCTTACCTACGAGCTGCTCCATGACGACGTCGTGACGGCCGATCACCTCCCGCCGCAAAGCATCACGGGGGCGGCTTTCCACATTGTGTGTGCGCTGTCTGAGATGGACGTGACTGTGGCGAGCGAGCTTCGCCGTTGCGACTAGCGTCCGTTGCTCAAACGATGAGGGGCGACTCTTGGCTGCACTGCAACGCCGATGGCGCTGCACGATTAGGATGCGAAAAGGACAGGGTCGCGCTCCTATCGCTTGGGAAGGAGACCTGATATTTTGTCGCCGTAACCTTTTCATCGAAATCTTTGAAGACGCTCCAAATTTGATCGTACCCCGGTGGGGAGTTTTGTTCATGCAAAGCGATTTAAGGTGCGCCGGGCGTCACGCGGCGAGTGCCGTTGAGGTGGAAGAGTTCGCCGCCGAGCCTCTAGCGACCGGCAGGCCCGAAGCTGCAAACGATAACAACGAGGACGGCCCCTCGCTGCTCGTTCCATTTCCTGAGGGTTGGTACGCAACTTGTTGAAACATGGTCCGAGATCGGGGCCTAGCTTCCGAGTGCGCGTACTATCCGCTCGACCGTACGAAGCGGTGTTCCGCTCTTTTCTGCCGTGTCCTTTGCGAAGCTGCCCGTACCGCCAATTTGGCGGATTGATCTGCGGTCGCCGCCCTTCTTCGTCTCGGATGCACCGCCTCATAAGCCGGCTTCCGCTTTGCGACCAGCTTCGCCCGTTGTGCCGCCCTCAGGTCGCGGATCAGGTTCTCATCGATTTCAGCGAGCCAGACGATCCCGACTAAAAAGACGGCAGAACGAAATTTGCCGAGAGCAGGAACACTATTCACCGGGGCGAGGTTTGCTTTTCATCAGAGGCTAGGGATCGCGGAGTTCTCTTCCATGGCTACCCAGATCGTAATGGACAGCACAGGCGACAGCAGACATTTTTTTGAGCGAGAGGACCCGAAGGGGCTCGCCGAGGCTGAGCGGCGCTTCAAGAAGTTCACCGCCCAGGGATTTACCGCTGCCACTCGGACGCCGGCCGGCGATCTCAAGCTGATACGGTCGTTTGATCCAACAGCGGAGGAAACGCTGTTCTATCCGCACTTAGTCGGCGGTTAGAACCGTCCAGCATCAAAGATGTTTTTGTTCGGACGTAACGTCGCCCAGGGCGCGCGTCTACGTGCCCTGCGTGCCCTTTATCGGAACTTCAACGAGCAAAATGGCCCGGAAGCGCGTGCACGTCGTCTTTTGCGGGAATGGTTATCTCCAGAACAGCGCGCGCAATTTGATGCCAATGGCTTTTTTGAAGTCGCTGGTTCTCTTACTGGCCGTCGATACCGAATTTATCAGGGCACGATGAGTAATGTTTTGGAGCTGGATGAACAACTGGAGCCTAAGGTGGGGTGGTGCTTCCTCCCCGAACGGGCGTTGGCAGTTGGCGATGTGATGCTCGCCCAGAAGATCGCACTCGAAACTGACGAAGCCGCAGTTCTCGCGATCGCGAAGTCGTTTTCTCCGAGACTGCCGTTTGTGCCCCGAGCAGTGCGGCGCGGTGACTAGAGCTGATCATGGGCGGGGCCGTCACTTGTGACGGCGGCGACCCCTCGCCGCGAAGGCGCCGTTACGCGAGACGCGGGCCACTTCGCGACTGCATCCAGCATGGGCGCTGGGCCCGATCGACGCAAGATCGTCCGTGCGTTAGTGTTACTTGAACCGCGGCCTAACAACGTTCGGCCGCTTCGTGGATCGGGCGGTGAGACCGTTTCCTCAACAGCTCGCAGATCCGGCCTGCTTTGCAACGCACGCGAGCGTGGCTCGCTCCCGGATCTCCTGCTATACGGCAGCAACCCAGTTACGTAGGCCCTCGATCGTGCGAAAGCCGTCGGCGGCGTAGCAGCGCATGTCCGGCTGAGATGCTAGCATCATCTCCGCCAGCGCGTGTCCGGGCCCGAGGTCTAATACCTCGGTGACGCCCAGCTCTGTAAGCGCGTCCAGGGTTGCCGCCCAATCAATAGGATGGGCGACCTGGTTTGCCAGCTTCACCGTCGCGCCCGCGACCGAGAAGATGCGTTCGCCGTCACCGCCGGCAAGTAAGACGCGATGGTTTGCGACGGCCGCGTCCCTGTTGACATCGAGTGCCTGTTGCAGAGGTTGGCAGGCCTGCGCGAGCCTTGTCGTATGCGACGCGATTTTGACGGCCAGAAGCCCCGTTCGCGCTCCTTTCCGGGCAGCCTCGTCGCAGAGCGCAATGACCTCCCGCTCCACGCCTCCGATCACGAAAAGAAGGTCCGGATTCCTGATCGCGATCTCGCAGCGGTGCTTTGCAAGCAGAGGTTCGATCGTAGCCCGGTCGAGCCCGCGGATGTAACCCAGGCGACCGGTGGGCCCCGCTGCGTTCTCCATCAGCCGGGCACGAATATTGGTGAGCCGCAACGCTTCTTCGGCAGTCCAGATTCCCGCGATACCCCAGGCCGCCATCTCGCCGACGCTATACCCGGTGACAGCGGTCTTTTCGGTCAACAGGTCAGCGATGCAGGCGTGGGTCGCGAGAGCCGATGTGACGGTCAGGATCTGGCTGGCATAATTCTCGGACAGTTGCTCGGGGTTGCGCGTCCGAACGAATTCCCGCGGGTCCTCACCGAGCCAAGCCGTCGCCGCGGCGAAGATTGACTCCGCGGCAGGCTGGTCCGCGACAAGATCAAAGATCTTGCCGGAAAGCGCACCTTGTCCGCCGCAGAGCAGTGCTAACATCCGCGATCTATCCGATCGACGAATAGCGCCATGGCCAGCAGGTCTGCGGAGCCGCCGGGACTGAGATTGCGGGTCAGGAACGCTTGGTGAATGTCGGCGGCACGCCTGCGCCATTCCGGTGATCCAACACCGCCGGCGGAAAGGAACGCTGACGCGCTGGCTTGCGCGAAGCACAGTCCCTCGGGCCCGCCTCGATGCAGGAGGTTGGTGTCGGTGACGCTAGTAATCAAGCTCATGCACGTCTGAACGCGAGCGGCTTCCTCGTCATGAGGTGCAAGCTCGCGCGCTGCCTGCAGCGCGGGTAGGGCGATGTCGTAGACAGACGGGAAACCGTCGGCGGCTTCCCCCCTGGCGCCCCCGGCGCCATAGCGCCGCGCGGCCACAGCGCCGTGGCTGCGCAGCGATACCGGGCCAGATAGGATGTCCTCGCCCCAACGCTCCGAAACCAGCCGGCCAAGAGATTTGCAAATGCCGACGGCATTCCGATAGCCGGCCGCGGCGCAGAGCAGGCCCAGTCCGAAAATCGCGCCGCGATGGGTGTTGACGCCGGAGGTCGCAGCCATCATCGCGCGCTCCGCGGCAACCCCGATGGCGCGCAGCCGGTTCATGCCCGCACCTGCGGCGCCCGCGAGGGCGAGATCGCTGAAGAAAGGCATCAAGGTCTCAGCGCTCAGGCACAACAGCCCGGCGTCCATGTCGCGATGCGCACCGTTGTCGACATGGCTGACAAGCCCGGGCTTCGGATAGGTCTTTACTTCCAGCTTCAGGCATAGCGAAGCAAGATGACCGAGCTGCTCGGCATCAAGCGCGCCGCCCGGCTGGGATTGCCATCTGAGCGCAATGGTCATGAGACATGACCTGTGAGGAAGGCCGCGCGAGTCGTGGTGGTCACTCCTGCCGGGCTCTTCACAAGCACTTCGTCTTCGTCAGTGCCGGTTAGTTCGCGCCATTGAACCCCGCCGGCGGGACCTGTGATCTCACCGTCCAGCCGCATCGGCGACTGCTTTGCGATCCGCGCGATGCCGGACAACAGAATTCCGGTCTTGTCGGCCGACGAGAGAGGCCACAGCAGATCGAGGTCCGAGCCGTCCGAAAGATAGGGCAGGCCGGTGAGGTGCTGCCAAGCAAGGCTGCCATAGGCGCGGGTCTCCGGCAGGAGTTCGACGAGTTTCTCAATCGTCTCGCGCCAAGCGGTCGGCGCCGCGGCCGCGGCGTCGGCCAGCAACGGAGGCTGAGCGAACGCGACGATATCGGCTGCGGCCAGCGAGACCGCAATACGACGTTTACCATGGCTCGGCGGCAGCGGCAGGCCGAGCGGAACGAGGCCTGCAGTATCGCTGCAAGCCGGTCGGCGAACGACGAGAGGACGGCCGACGTGTGCCCAGCCTGCGACGATCGGCTCGCTGGCGAGTTCCGGATAACGCTTCATCACGGCCGTCCAGCCGGCGGCTGTGACCTTGACCATGCTGTGGCGCGCGAGAGCTTCACCCATTTGGCGCTCCTTGATGTGAAGTGGCTGAGACGACAACGCGCTCGGCAAGTTCGGCCGCTTTCCGCCGGCCGCCACGTTGGGCACCGATCTGGCCGCGATCATCCTGTCCGTGCGGTCGTTGCAGCACGGCCGCAAGCTGCGGCGCCAGCGGCGCATGTTCATCCCAGACGGCGTGAATGCCGCCGGTCTGCACCATGTTGTCGAGCCCGGGCGCGAACACCGGCGTGGCTTCGGCCTTGGCTTTCAAGACGTCGATCGGAAGCTTGGTGACCCGGGCCATCGACGGCAGATCCATCACCGCGGGATGCGCGCCGGGCAGCGCCACCAGCGTGCCGGCGGCAAGCGCGGTGGCGATGAATGCGCCGGCGGCGCTGCCGCCATAGAGCAGGCCGACGGTGCGGTGTCCTTCGGCTTCCGCCAGCAGCAGGGCCTTGGCGAGATGCGACAGATATTCGCTGAGGCCCAGCAGTTCGTCGCGCTTGCTCATGCGCTGGCTGGCGGAATCCACCAGGAACAGGATCGGCGCACGGTCCTTCGTTTGGACGATCTCGACCAGCCGCCCCGCGAGCACGATGGCTTCGTCCACGCCGAGCGGCTGCCCCTGCGTGATGCCGAGCACGTGGATTGGTCCGCCGTCAGGCAGCGTCGCCTCCCCCGCGATCATCGCGCCGGTCGTTTTGATCTTGCGGCCGTTCGGGAATAGGCCGGCCAGGATGTCATCGAGCGTCATCGGCATTCTCCCTGTTGGCTGCCGCGCGAAGAAATGCGCCGGTCGGAAGTGCGGGAATCTCGGTCGGCTGCCCGATGCCGAGCGTCTCCCAGATATCGACGGCGTCCTCGGCCTCGCCAAAGCGCTGCAGCCGTCGTTCGAGGCGCTTCTGCTCGGCCTCGAGAATCTCGGCGTCGCATCGTCTGGCTATTTTGATCGCGTCAATGGCCGCCTCGCGAAACGCCGTCGCTTCGTCGTCGACGAAGATATCGGCACCGCCGATGAGATAGCGGTGCTTGCCGCCCATCGTGCGCCAGACCAGCGCGCGGTCGCGCGAGTCGAATTCCTCGATCCCCTTGTTGGTTTCGATCACCTCGGGGCCGCTGACGCTGAGCCGCCCCTGTTCGGAGATGATCAGCCGCGAGCAGGTGCCCGCGATCAGGCTGCCGCCGCCATAGCAGCCGGCGCGCCCCCCGATCAGGCCGACGACGTGGATGCCGCCGCGGCGTGCCTCGATGATCGCGCGCATGATCTCGGCGATCGCAAGCTCGCCGGCATTGGCCTCCTGGAGCCGCACGCCGCCGGTGTCGAACAGGATCAGCAGATCTTGCTTGAGCGTGCGAGCTGCGCGCAGGAGGCCGGTGAGCTTGGCGCCGTGGACCTCACCGAAGGCGCCGCCCATGAAGCGTCCTTCCTGTGCGGCGACGAACACCGGCGAGCCATCCAGGCGACCGCGGCCGATGACGATGCCGTCGTCGAACTGCTCCGGCAGGTCGAAGATCGCCAGATGCGGGCTCATCTCGCGCTGCTCGGGACCGATGAATTCGGAAAAGCTGCCGGCATCGAGGAGCGCGTCGACGCGTTGCCGGGCGCTCGCCTCGTACCAGCTCAGCGAAACGGTGTTGGCTGTGACGGCTGTCATTGTTCCGGCTCCTCGATCTTGCGGACGCCTTGCGCGAGGCGCAACGCGACCGTGTCGGGTCGGGCTCCGCCGTCATTGATGGAGATGCGCAAGCCGCCGGCAGAGCGGCGGGCGACGAAGTCGCGGACCACAGCGTCCCACACCATGCCGAAGCCGTGGGCCGCCGTCGCGATCTCGATGGTGCAGACATCCGGCGGTGAGGCCCGTTGCAGCAGGACTTCGAGATTGCCGGAGGCGACGACCCCGACGATCGCCTGCGTGCGGGTGCCGCCGGCGCTGTTCGGGGAAGACAGTCTGAAGCTGAGCTTTTCCATGCAAAACTCCTCACCAATTGCGGAAGCGGCTGGGCGGATGGTAGAGGCCGCCGGAGGCCAGCATGAGATCCTTGATCGAGCGGGCCGCCAGCAGACGCCGATCGGCGTCGAGCGGATCGATGCCGAGATCCTCGGGGCGCCGGATCACACCGCGCTGCCTGAGCTGCTCGACCAGTTTTGGATCGCGGGCTCGACCGATGTCCGTGTATCCGGCAACACCGCGGATCGCCTGCTCGCGTTCGTCCTTGGTCCGGCACATCAGGAGGTTGGCGATACCCTCTTCGGTGACGATGTGCGTGACGTCGTCGGAATAGACCATCACCGGCGCGAGATCGAGGTTGAGCGCGCGCGCCAGCTCGAGCGCGTCGAGCCGCTCGACGAACAGCGGGGCGTTGCGGTCGCCAAAGGTCTCGCCGATCTGCACCACGAGCTTTCGACCGCGGCGCAGTGCAGCCGGGGAGTCCGGATCGGCTTCGGCGCCGGCCTTAAGCCAGGGTTCGCTCGGGTGGCGACGGCCGCGCGGATCGGATCCCATGTTGGGCGCACCGCCGAATCCGGCGATGCGGCTGGTCGTCACCGTCGAACTGTGGCCCTCGAGGTCGATCTGGAGCGTCGAGCCGATAAACATGTCGCAGGCATAAAGGCCCGCCGTCTGGCAGAAGGCGCGGTTGGATCGCAGCGAGCCGTCCGGCCCGGTAAAGAAGATGTCCGGACGGGCGGCGACATAGTCCTCCATGCCCACTTCCGATCCGAAGCAGTGGATCTGCTCAACCCAGCCGGATTCAATTGCCGGAATCATTGTGGGGTGTGGATTGAGCGCGAAGTGGGTGCAGACCTTGCCCTTGAGGCCGAGCTTTTCGCCATAGGTCGGCAGCAGCAGCTCGATCGCGGCGGTATTGAAGCCGATGCCGTGATTGAGCCGGCGCACGCCGTAGGGCGCGTAGATGCCCTTGATGGCGAGCATCGCCGTCAGGATCTGGGTCTCGGTAATGGCGGCGGGATCGCGGGTGAAGAGCGGCTCGACGTAGAAGGGCCGGCCGCCCTCGACCACGAAATGCACGAGGTCGCCGGGAATGTCGACCCGCGGCACCTTGTCGACGATCTCGGTGACCTGCGCCACGACGAGACCGTTCTTGTAGCTCGTCGCTTCCACCACCGTGGGCGTATCTTCGGTATTCGGTCCCGTATAGAGGTTGCCGTCCTTGTCGGCGCTCACCGCGGCGATCAGCGCGACGTTCGGCGTGAGATCGATGAAATAGCGGGCGAACAGCTCGAGATAGGTATGGACGGCGCCGAGCTCGATCTTGCGGCCGAACAGCATCTTGGCGATGCGCGCCGCTTGCGGACCGGAATAGGAAAAGTCGAGCCGCCGCGCGATGCCCTTCTCGAAGACATCGAGATGCGCAGGCAGCACCACGCCGGACTGCACCATGTGCAAGTCGTGAACCTCCGCAGGGTCGAGGTTCGCGAGCGCGGAAGCGAGGAGGTCGGCCTGCTTCTGATTGTCGCCCTCCAGGCACACCCGGTCGCCCGACCTGATCACCGCCTTGAGAAACGCGGGCAGGTTTGGGAGCGGGACGATCTTGCCCTTGGCGTGCCGTCGACCGGCCGTCAGGCGCTCTCCGAGGGCGGCCTTTTGCATACCCCAATCGCTCATCGTGGCTCCTTGGCATGCCGAATTGGCTTCGACGATCCTTAATGTATGCGTATTGTCTTTCATTGTCAATTAGTGTATGCACCAAGCCATAAGCGATGGAAGTTCGCATACACAGGAGGAAAACTAGGATGCGATTGCATACAAGGCGGCCATATCCAGGGCTTGGTTCCTCGCTCAGCAAGCGGAGGCGCCCGTGACCATTTCCGGCGTTGCACTGCTTGCGATCTGCACCCTTCTCGGCGGCCAGTTGGGGGACCTGCTTGGCGTTGCCCTCGGCGTGAAAGCCAATGTCGGCGGCGTCGGCATCGCGATGATGTTCCTGATTGCCGCTCGGCTCTGGCTGATGCGGCATGGCCAGCTCAGTCACGGGCTCAAGACCGGCGTCGAGTTCTGGGGCAGCTTCTACATCCCGATCGTGGTCGCCATGGCGGCGCAGCAGAACGTGGTCGCTGCGGTCAAAGGCGGACCGGTCGTCCTCATTGCGGGAATCGGCTCGGTCGCGGTGTGTTTCGCGATGGTGGCCCTGATCGGCCGGCTCAGCGGCCGTGTCGAGACCATGGACGAGATCGAAGCGCGAGAGGCCGAGGCACTCGCCGGGCCTGTGCCTCACTTCAAATCCGGGAGGATCGGATGAACATGATATCTCACGTTCTCGCCGCCAATGCGCTGATCACCGCTTTCGCGGCCGTCGGGATCCTGATGTGGATCTCGGGAGCGATCTCGAAATACCTCACCTTCGGGCGGATCCACGCCTCCGCGATCGCTATCATGCTCGGCCTTGCCCTGGCCTTTTTCGGAGGGCTGGCCACCGGTGGCGAAAAGGGTGTGGCCGACCTGCCGGCGCTGGCGGGGATTGGCTTGATGGGCGGCGCAATGCTGCGGGATTTCGCCATCGTCGCCACGGCCTTCGAGGTCGACGTCGTTCATGCGCGCAAGGCCGGCGCGATCGGCGCCATCGCGCTTGGGCTGGGAACGGTTGTTCCCTTCATCCTCGGCGTAATTGTCGCAGCCGCCTTTGGCTACACCGATGCCGTCTCGATGACGACGATCGGCGCCGGCGCGGTGACCTACATCGTCGGGCCGGTCACGGGGGCGGCGATCGGAGCATCTTCACCGGTTATTGCGCTCTCGATTGCGACGGGTGTATTCAAGGCAGTGATCGTGATGATCGGTACGCCCTTCGTCGCGAAGATGATCGGTCTGAATAATCCGCGCAGCGCAATGGTGTTTGGCGGCTTGATGGGAACGGTCAGCGGCGTGTCCGGAGGGCTTGCGGCGACCGACCGGCGTCTGGTGCCTTACGGTGCGTTGACGGCGACATTTCATACCGGCTTGGGGTGCCTCGTCGCACCATCCATTCTCTACTTTACGGTGCGCGCAATCATAGGAAGCTGAATGGCAGGTCTGTTCAAAGTTGCGGCTGAGGCAGAAGAAGATGGCGGCCTTCTCTCCGATCGCATCCGCAATGCGCTCACCGACGAGATTGCCTCCGGTGCGCTGGTTGCCGGTTCGGCGCTGGAAGAGCAGCAGCTTGCCGATCGCTTTGGGGCTTCCCGCACGCCGGTGCGAGAAGCGCTCCGGCAGCTCGTCGTCAGCGGGCTCGTCGAGGTGCGGGGCCGTCGCGGGCTCGTCGTGGCACGGATGACACCCGAACGCATTATGGACATGTTCGAGACCAGCGCAGAGGTGGAGGCGATGTGTGTCAGGCTCGCGACCTATCGCATGACGCCGCTGGAGCGCAGCGATCTAATCGAGCTCCACGACAGCTCGCTGGCAATGGTCGATGCCAACGACGTCGATGCCTACGACGCGTTCAATCGGCTGTTCCACGAAGGCATCTATAGCGCAACGCACAACGCGTTCATGGCCGAGCAGGCGCAGGAGGTCCGTGCGCGTCTCAGCGCCTTCCGCCGCACGCAATTGCGGCAGGGCGACCGCATCCGCAAGTCCCGTGACGAGCATGATTCCATCATGCAGGCGATTGCGGAGGGCGATGGCGATACGGCCTCTCGCAGAATGCGCGCGCACATGTTGAACGCCGCCGCAGCGCTTCGGCGCTACATCGACGATCGCGCCGGCGGACAAGGTTGAGTGTGACAGCAGGATGAGCATACTTGCGCATTTGGCTGTAGTTTACCCACATTCGCCCATGGTCGATTGGGTCGGGCGCCTGTGTTTTGCTTGTTCTGATGGGAAGACGACTGTCAGATCGACACTGCGACAAAGCGTTAGCCTAGCTTGCGCGACGCGCGATAAGAAGCGTGGCCCCGAGTCCGCACATCACCGCTCCAGAGATCTGTCTCGTCCGCGCGATAAGCGTGGGTCGCCCGGCGAGTCCATCCCTCGCTTTGGCCGCCCAACGGGTTACGATCAGGTCTACGCCAGTGTTCAAGGCGACGGAAATCGTGCCGAGCACAACGAACTGCAGAGCCACGTTCGCGCTCGTGTCGACGAACTGCGGAATAAAGGCAAGGAAGAACGCGGCCGTCTTTGGATTCAGCGCCTCCACGACGATGCCTTCCCGCAATGCACGGCCTGCGCCGGTCGTCTGGACTTCGGCGGGCGCGGGGACTCGCGCTTGCCTCCAAGTCTTGATGCCGAGCCAGATGAGATAGAACGCGCCGGCGATCTTCAGCGCGGTGAACGCTTCCGCGCTCGCCATCACCAGGGCTGAGATGCCGATTGCGCCGGCGAGCACGTGTACGAAGCCACCGACACCCAAGCCGACGCTGGATGCTAATCCCTCGGTCCGGCCGCCCGCCAGCGTGCGGGCTACGATGTAGAAAATGCCCGGCCCCGGCGTGACCGCCACGACCGTAGCGGCGGCCAAGAACAGCGCGAACGTTTGAAGCTCAAACATCGTACCTCCGTAAGCTAGAAAGGTACGGGAATTAGAGGGGCCGCGGCACGGTCCGCAGGATTCTCGAGTCCCCGCTTGGCGCGAGCGATCATGGACCAGGGCTACTTATCCGTTGTGAATTCCGGCTTGCTAGTTGGATCCGGCGCGAGACGACCGATCAGTCCGTGGATGTCGCCCAAGACCCACAGATCGCTCACCTTGTCGCCTCGAAACGTGAAGATCGGCGCACCGTACCACCACACGTGGCGTCCGGTGGCCGCATGGCCGAACATTGGCTTCCGATGGATGCCGTGGAAACGCAGCTTCCCCGACACCGCATTGCCCTCCTCCAGGAGATCGAGGATATCAGACGTGTAGTTTTCAAGGGAGTCTGTCACCCATCTGACGTAGTCCGCGAACTGATCGAAGCCGACGAGGACAGGACCAAGGGAGCCCCGGAAGGTGAACCCAGGTTGAAATATTTCGGGGATTAGAGCAACGTCCGCATTGTCCCACATGTCCTTGTAGAACTTTCGGACGACCTCTTTCTGAGGGCTGAGAGTAATTCGAGCAAAGTCCATGGCGGGCTCGAGTCCTGGCGGCGGCGCAATCATCTTAGGCCTCTCCTTGACGTACGTTCGTTGCGGGCGACCTAAAGACGATTCAGGGACTGCTCAAGGTCGCCGAGCAAATCTGCCTCGTCTTCCAAACCAACCGAGAGGCGAATCAGGTCATCTCCGACTCCCCTTTGCAGGCGCGCTTCGGGACGAACGGCGCGCCGGGCATGAACCAGGCTCGCGGGATGCATGATGAGCGTTTCAGCATCTCCGAGACTGACGGCAAGCGTAATGAGCTTGAGGTGGTCGAGAAAACAGCGGGCGGCATCAAAACCCCCGCGTAGACCAAAGGACAGCATTCCAGAGCCCGCTGACATTTGTCTCTTTGCGACTGCATGCCGCGGATGGGACGGCAGAAATGGATAATTCACCCACTCTACCGCCGAGTGGGCATCGAGCATGCGCGCAATCGCAAGTGCGTTGGACCCGTGGCGGTCCATTCGGAGAGGAAGCGTCTTGATCCCGCGCAAAATCAGAGAAGAAACCATCGGCGACATGACGGCACCGGTGATGTAGCGCAAGCCGCGATCACGTATTTTTTCGATCAACTCGGTCCGTCCCAGCAGAGCCCCTCCAAGAACGTCTCCATGCCCGCTGATATATTTGGTAAGGGAGTGGAGCACGATGTCCGCCCATTGGAGAGGCCTCTGCAGCGCGGGAGATGCAAATGTGCCGTCGACGATGACCAAGAGGCCGGCCCGCCGAGCACGTTGCGCAATGGCTTCGATGTCGAGCACGTCTCCTGTGGGATTGACCGGCGTCTCAAAGTAGACGGCTCTACTGCGAGATGTGAGAACAGTATCCAGATTGGCGGGATCATTGAGATCGACAGGGATGGTCTTTATGCCGAAGCGCGGCAAGCCCTGTTCCGTCATGGTCGTCGTATTCGAATACAAGGTCCGATGGACGATGAGTTCGTCATCTTGGGATAAGAGCGAAAGTACCAAGGCACCGAACGCGGCCATTCCCGAGGCCAGTACGACGGCGTCTTCGGCACCCTCCAAGTTTGCCAAACGGGATTCCAGCAATGCGGTCGTCGGATTGAACTCCCGCCCATACAGTTTGCCCCCCAATGCGGCCACCGCATCTAATTCGGCGACGCTGTCGAAGGCGAAGGTCGAGGTCATATGAATGGGATGGGATACCGCGCGAGAGTGATGGGCAGGGTCATACCCATGGTGGATCGCTCGCGTCGAGAACCCGAACCCAGGTTCATCCGTTCCAATTCGTTCCGAAGCAGCCATATTTGGGGATCTTCCCATTTTTGGACGAGCGGTCATTGCTTTCAGATTTGCCCCGAGGCGGACCGCCACGGTCGCATCGCTCTACTTTTCGGACGATGTCATCTATTGACGTTGACGACCGTGCGCCCGCGCACTTGGCCACTCATCAGCCCGCCAGCCGCGGCGACGGCCTCGTTCAGACCGATCTCGACCGCCGTCTTCTCCAGATCGGCTTCGGTTAGCAGGGAAGCGAGACGATCCCAGGCTTCGACCCGTTCTGCCTTCGGGCGGGTCACGCTGTTGATGCCGAACAGCGCCACTCCGCGCAGGATGAAGGGTGCGACGCTTGCGGGAAAATCCAATCCCTGCGCCATGCCGCACGCGGCGACCGCTCCGTCCGCTTTGATTCCGGCGCAAACATTGGCGAGCGTATGGCTGCCTACAGAGTCGATCGCAGCGATCCATCGTTCCTTCTGCAGCGGCTTGCCGGGCTGCGACAATTGTGACCGGTCGATGATCTCGGCAGCGCCCAGGCTCTTGAGATAGGGCTCCTCGTCCGGTCGGCCGGTCGAAGCCACGACGCGGAAACCGAGCTTGTGGAGAAGCATGATGGCCATGCTGCCGACGCCTCCGCCGGCGCCGGTCACCAGCACGTCGCCTGCGCCGGGACGGATGCCATACTTCTCGAGGGCTACGACCGACAGCATCGCGGTATACCCGGCGGTACCGATGATCATCGCGCGGCGGGACGGCATCGAGGGCGGCAGCTTGATCAACCAGTCGGCCTTGACCTTTGCTCGCTGCGCCAGGCCGCCCCAATGTTGTTCGCCGACACCCCAGCCGTTGAGAACTACCCGGTCCCCCGGCGTGTAGGTCGGGTCGGAGCTCGACGACACCACGCCAGCGAAGTCGATCCCGGGCACCAGCGGGAAGGATCTCACGATCGGGCCCTTGCCGGTAATCGCGAGGCCATCCTTGTAGTTCAGCGTGCTGAACTCGACTTCGACCGTCACCTCACCGTCGGGGAGGCGGCTGTCCGGTAATTCAGCGACGTCGGCGCGATATCCCCGCTCGTCCTTCTCGATCAACACGGCTTTGAACAACTCCAACTCCTCTTCACGATTTTCTTCTGGACCTGGCCTTCGGCTCGTCCGGACGCGGCAGGCCGGCGACGAAACCGGCGATGAAGGTATCGAGCGGGAGGCCGTTCTTGACGAGGCGCGCACGCATCACCGCTCCCTCCCAACCGATCCAGAAAAACTCAGCCAGGGCATCGCAGTCCGCGCTGCCGATCTCGCCAGCCTCGTATGCGCGTTCCAGGCAATGCGCCACCTTCCGCTGCCATCCTTTGACGATCTCGTCCAAGGCGGACCTGTAATCGTCGGGCAGCGCTTCGACCTCTTGGCTGAGGTTTCCGACGAGGCAGCCGCGCGTATAGCTGTATTTCGCCATGCCCGCTTTGGCGCCTTCGACGAAAGCTCGCATGCGCGCCAACGGCGCAAGCGTTTCGTCGTCCAGGGCGCGGTCCAGCTTGTGCCGGAAGAAGGAGTCGTAGGCCTTCATGATTTCGCGGCCGTAGTCGGCCTTGCTTTCGAAGTAGTGGTAGAACGAACCCTTTGGCACGGTGGCGCGGCGCAGCAGCGCGTCCAGGCCCGTAGCTGCAAAACCTTGTTGGGTCATCACCTCCATTCCGCAACGGATCAGAACGTCGCGGGTCGGCGCATAGCCGACTTGGTTTCGGCCCTGCCCATTGAGCTCGCGGTGGTTGTCTGTAGATTTCGCCATTTGTGTTCTCTGTAGACCGATCGTCTAGAACACAACGACGGGGTTTGGCAACCCTGGAGGGTTGGGCTGCCGGGCGGCACATTCGGCTTAGATGTGGCTTAACAGGCATGATGCACGCTTTTTCCGCAACGTTTGCCCGGTCAATGTGCGTCTCCTGGTCGGATCACGATCGTTTCACACTTGACACAAAGTGTCCTTGGCTTGAAGGTGGGTCGTCCTTCGAGGGAGGTGCTGCATGTTTCGATCGCTCCGAAAAACTGCGTCGATTGGCGCCGGCGCCGCCGTTCTTTGTCTCGGCTTCCTTGCTGGACCGATCGAGGCCGCCGATGCTTATCCCTCAACCACGATTAAGCTGGTCGTCGGATTTCCCCCCGGAGGGCCAACGGACATCATCGGCCGGGTGATCGGTCGTCTGCTGGCGAAGGAGTTGAATCAAAACGTCATCGTCGAGAACAACGGCGGCGCCGGGGGCATGATCGCCGCGTCCAACGTCTCCCGCGCAAACCCTGACGGCTACACGCTTCTCGTCGCGGTGGAGTCCTCGAATACTCGCGCAAAGGCACTGTATTCGTCGGTGCGCTACGATCAGCAGAAGGGCTTCACCTATATCCGCAAGGTTGCGAAACAGCGGAACCTGCTCGTGGTGAACCCGAAGCTTCCAGTGTCCACTGTTCCGGAACTCGTGGCCTATCTGAAAGCGCACCCTGGAGAAGTAAACTTCGGCGGCACGTTCGGGGCGACGTCCCATGTCGGCGGCACGCTGTTCGACATGGCCTATGATACGAAGATGACGTTCATCAACTATTCGGGCGGCAATCAACCGATCGTCGATTGCATGTCGGGCATCCTGCAGGTGGGCTTCTTCACCGAAGCCACGATCGGCCAGCAGGTCAAGGCCGGATCCCTGAAGGCGCTCGCGGTGACGTCGGCCGACCGGTCGCCGGCCTTCCCGGATCTGCCGACGATCGAGCAGGCCGCTGGCAAGCCTCTCGATATCTCGCCGTGGTTCGGGGTCGCGGGTCCGCCGAACCTTCCCGCGGACGTCGTCGCCAAGATTGGCGCCGCACTTGACAAGGCTTCGAGCGACCCGGAATTCCTGAAGCAACTGGAAACGATCGGCGCCACGCTGATCACAGGTTCAACGGTCTCGACCTTCACGGCCGAGGTCGGACAGGAAGAGGCCTACTGGAATAAGTGGGCCAAGGACATTGGGGCGCCTCTTCAGAAGTAGCTCGCCGAAGGATCTCCTGTGGACTTCTATTACCAGTATGACGTTCATCTCTCCGCCGAAGAGCGTGATCACGTGGCGAAGGCGCGGGCGTTCTGCGCCGGTGCCTTCTCCGAGAGCGTCTTCGCCGCGCACGTGTCAGGTGACGCGTTCCCGCAGAGGTGGATCGCCGAGTGGGCCGCTCTCGGCATGCTGGGCCTCCAGGCCAAGCGCGCTCACGGTGGCTTGGAAGCGTCTTATTTGTGCAAAGTCCGCGTTGCGCAGGAAATGGCGCACCACGGGTTTGCGGCAGCGTTCTGCCTGAACCACCATCAAGGCGGAGCCACGCGCCTATCACAAACCGGTACGTCGATCCAGATCGAGCGCCTGCTGCAGCCCGCGTTGCGCGGCGAGCTTCTTCTGACAACCGCCATGACGGAGCCAGCTGGTGGCAGCGATGTCTCCGCCCTGACCACCACCGCGGTTCCAGTCAACGGCGGCTGGGCTCTGAGCGGCACCAAGGCGTGGATGACCGACGGCCTGCTGGTCGGTGGTCTGATCGTCCTGGCCCGCGTCGGAGACGCTGCGGGGACCGGTGAGATCGCCAGCTTTTACGTGCCTTTCGGCCAAGCCGAGACGGTGAAGCGGACCGAGATCGTCGTTCCCGGAGCGCGTTCCTTCCGTCTGGCCGAAGTGGCCTTTGACGCCCACTTCATTCCCGATTGGTGTCTGATCGCAGCGCCCGGCGCCGCGCTCAAGGCATCGATGGCATCGGTCAACGCGGCCCGCGTTCACGTGGCCGCCATGTGCGTCGCAACTCTGCATGCGGCGCTGTGCGAGGCGGTGGACTACTGCGAAGGCCGGCAGGCCTTCGGAAAGCCGCTGACCGGACATCAGGGCCTGCGCTGGGAGCTGGCGGAGGTGTCGGTCCGGCTTGAGGCCGCCAACGCGCTCGTCTTCCGCGCCGCCGAGCAGATACAGACCGGGGGAAATCCGGTCGCGCTCGCGGCGCAAGCCAAGAAGTTCGCTGTCGACACCGCGCTTTGGGGCATCGATCAGTGCGTCCGGATCGTGGGCGCGACGGGCGCCGGCGCAGCCCACCGCCTGAACATGCATTTCGCCGAGGTCCGGATGGCGGCCTACGCCGACGGCACCAACGAGATGCTGCTCGACCGGGTCGGCCGTGGCCTGTCAACGACGTACCTCAAATCAATCCCGTAGCAGAGACGGCGGATTTACGATGCGCAACGTAGTGGTTGAAGACGCGGCGGCGGCCGTGGAAGGCATCAAGGACGGCGACGCCGTCATGATGGGAGGGTTCGGCGGAGCGGGGCTTCCGCTCGGAGTGGTCAAGGCGGTGCTCGACCGGGGCGTCCGCGACCTGACGCTGATATCGAACAACGCCGGCTCCACGGAGGACGATCTGTCGCTGTGGTTCGAAGCCAGGATCGTTCGCAAGATCGTCTGCTCCTATCCGCGCAGCGCCAAGCAGTTCGCCGAACAATATCGTGCCGGCACGGTCGAGCTCGAACTCGTTCCGCAGGGCACGTTGGTGGAGCGCATCCGGGCAGGCGGCGCCGGTCTCGGCGGCTTCCTTTCTCCCGTCGGCGTCGGAACGGTATTCGCTGACGGCAAGGAGAAGATCGTCGTCGACGGCCGCGAATTTATTCTTGAGCTACCGCTTCATGCAGATTTCGCTTTCGTCAAAGGTCATCTCGCCGACACGCTCGGCAACGTCACCTATAACAAGACCGCGCGCAACCACTGCGCGGTGATGGCGACCGCCGGCCGGACGGTCGCCGTGGAAGTCGACCGCGTGGTCAACGTCGGCGATTTGGATCCGGAAGCCATAGTCACTCCATGCATCTTCGTCGATCGCGTTTTCGCAAGGAGCTCCCGATGACACCGCTTGCACGCGATGCGCTGGCCCGCATGGTCGCACTTCATCTGCCGCAGGAGGGATTCGTCAATCTCGGTATCGGCGCACCGACGCACGTCGCTGACTACCTGCCGGAGGGGTCTGGCGTGATCCTTCACAGCGAGAACGGAGTCCTCAACGTGGGTCCGAAGCCACCGGCGGGCGAAGAGGACTGGGATCTCATCAATGCAGGGAAGATGCCTATCTCGATCCGAACCGGCGGTTCCTACTTCGACTCCAGCCTCTCGTTCGCGATGATGCGAGGCGGTCATCTCGACGTGGCCGTGCTCGGCGCCTTTCAGGTGTCCAAGGACGGTGATCTCGCCAACTGGACGACGGGTGACAACGGGTCTCCGCCCGGCATCGGCGGAGCCATCGATCTGGCGGTCGGCGCCAAGTCGATCTGGGTAATGATGGACCACACCACCAAGGATGGCCGCTCCCGCATCGTGGAGCGATGTGGGTATCCGCTCACGGCGCGCGGAGTGGTGACCCGCATCTTCACCAACCTCTGCATCATCGACATAACCGAGGATGGCCTTGCCGTTCGGGCCCTACTTGACGGCCTCGCGATCGAGGCGCTGCGAGATCGGACCGAGGCGCCACTGCGCGTCATGGGCGATCCCCTGACCATCAGGCAGGACGGGAGCGTCGCATGACCTACCGCGTCGCGGAACTCGTCGCGGACTGTCTCGTCGCGCACGGGGTGGACAGGGCCTTCGGCGTCCCGGGAGAAAGCTTTCTGGCGCTGCTGGACGCGCTGCGCGACCGTAACGATTTCGATCTGGTGACTTGCCGGCACGAAGGAAGCGCGAGCCTCGCGGCGGTCGCTGACGCCAAACTCACAGGGCGCGCAGGCGTCGTGATGACGAGCCGTGGTCCGGGCGCCTTCAACGCAGCGCTCGGGTTGCATGTGGCCGCGCAGGAGGCGATTCCGCTGGTGATGCTGGTCGGTCAGGTCGATCGTCCGAACCTCGCAAGGGACGCGGTGCAGGAGATCGACTGTGGCCGATCTTTCGATGGCGTGCTGAAGTGGTCGGTGCGTCTGAACTCGGCGGATCTCGTTCCAGAGATGATGGCCCGCGCGTTCGCCGTGGCCCATGCGGGAACGCCAGGTCCCGTCGCCATCGAACTGCCGGAAGATCTCCTTGAAGACCCGGCCAAGGGATTTGTGGCCACAGCCAACGGAGCTGTGCGTCCAGAGCCCGGTGCTGCGGCCATTGAACAGGCGAGGGCGTTGTTGAGGGCCGCGGAGCGGCCGATCCTGCTGGTCGGCGGCGAATGCCGCACGGCATCGTTCCGCCAAGATCTGATCGCGTTTTCCGAGAAATGGAACGTGCCGGTCGTCACTATGAACAAGATGCAGGACCAATTCCCGAAGTCTCACCAGCTGTGGGCCGGTCAGTTCGGGTTCTTCACGTCTCAGCCTCATGTGAAACTGCTCGAACGCGCCGACCTCGTCGTTGCCGTCGGAACACGTCTGGGCGATCTGTCCTCGCTCGGCTTTGCGTTTCCGAGACAGGCCGAGCCTCGCCAGCCATTGGTCCATGTCTATCCAGATCCCGATGCGATCGGAAAGCGCGTCCGAACCGACGTCGCGGTCGTCTCTGGATCGCATGCATTCGTGTCGGCCATGCTCGCAGCTCCCGCGACGGCGCGGGCCTGCGCCGAGTGGTCCTCCGCGGCTGCCGCGGCGCGGACGGCCACGCATGGTTGGCCTCAGTTCGGCGTACCATCGGCGGACGTCTTCGGTCACGCGGTGGCGGCCATTGCCGCGCACTTCAGGCCCGATGGCATCGTCACGACGGATTCAGGCAATTTCGCCGGCTGGGTCCATCGCATCTTCAGCCTCGAGCCGACCGCGCGGCTGCTCGGCTCGGCTTGCGGGGCGATGGGCAGTGGGGTCCCGTCCGGGCTCGCTGCCAGCCTTCGCTTTCCGGAGCGGCAGGTGGTTGCCTTCTGCGGAGACGGCGGCTTCCTGATGACGGGCAATGAGCTTGCGACGGCCGTCGCCAGAGGCGCGAACCTCACGATCGTCGTATCCAATAACCAGTCCTACGGGACCATCCGGTCGCACCAGGAGCGTGCCTATCCCGGTCGTCCGTACGGCACGGATCTTTCGAATCCCGACTTTGCCGCTTTGGCGCGCGCCTTCGGCGCGACCGGCTTCGTCATCGAGGATGCGGAACGTGCCCCCGGGACCGTCGCGGAGGCGATGACGACCAAGGGACCGGTCGTCATCGAGGTGCGATCAGACGTGCGCCAGACCCTTGACAAATCGCTCGCCGCATCACGTTGAGACCAGTTCGGATTAAGGCCCATGGAGAGAACATGATGGACGCGACCGCAATCGATGAGCCCGAGGTCACCATGTCCTGGCAGGGCGTCGTCCGCTTTTTGCACAAGACCCCGCGTGCCTTTTTGCCGATGCGCTCGTTTCCCTCGCTCGAGCTCGTCGCTGGACGCGGTATCGAGGGCGATCGATATTTCGCCGGCCAGGAAACAGGATTCTACTCCCACAAGCCGGAGGAGGGGCGGCAGGTCACCCTGTTCGAGATGGAGACGCTCGAGGCCCTGCAACGCGACCACAAGATTGAGTTGCTGCCCGAGGAACATCGCCGGAACGTGACCGTCGAAGGCGTCCCGCTGAATCATCTCGTCGGCCGTCGCTTCCGGCTCGGAGAAGCGATTGTCGAGGCGACCCGCCTTTCAACGCCGTGCCGGCACATCGAGGAGATACTCGGCAAGTCCGTCTTCGATCCGTTGATCAACCGGTCGGGGCTGAACTGCAAGATCATCGCAGGGGGCACGCTACGCGTAGGCGACGCCGTGAGGCCGATCTAGATGGCGAAGGCGATCAAGACGGTCTCCACCGTCGTCTCGAAGGTCGAGGATCTCGGCAACGACACTAAGCGCTTCACGCTGGTCGACCAGGACGATTGGGAGCTGCCACCCTTTCGGGCCGGGGCCCATATTGACGTTCACCTGGAGCAGGGTCTCGTCCGGACCTATTCGCTCTGCAATGAACCGGACGATGATCGGCGCTACGTGATCGCGGTGAAGCGCGAACGCGAAGGCCGCGGCGGCTCGAACTTCCTGCACGATCGCGTGGAGGCGGGACAGCCGATTTCGGTCTCGCTGCCGCGCGGCGGGATCGCACTGGACCAGGAGGGAACGAACGTATTCCTCGCGGGAGGCATCGGCGTAACCCCGTTCATCTCCGCAATTCGGCATCTCGAACGACGAGGGCGCTCGAACTACGTGCTGCACTGGACGAGCCGCGGACGACCGGTCCTGACCGACATGATCGCGCCGGCAATCGGAGCAGGCCGTGTCCGCCTCTACGATACGACCGCGCAGGCCAAGCCCGTCATCGCCGAAATTGTCGGGGAATTTGCCAGATGTGGCCTAGCGGCCTGCTGCGGACCCGCAGCGATGCTGAAGGCTTTCGAAGATGCCGTCTCGGCCTGGCCGGAAGAGCGCAAACACATCGAAATGTTCACCCCGCCCAAGGCCATCGCCCGAAGCGACGTGCCTCCCTACGAGCTGTATCTGTCGGTGAGCCAGAAGCTTGCAACTGTCACGCCAGATGTTGGTCTTCTCGGAACGCTCGATGCCCTCGGCGTCGAGGTCCCCGTGTCCTGCGGCGGCGGCATCTGTGGCGCCTGCCGCACGCGCTGGACCGAGGGCCCCCCCATCCATCGCGATCGCGTGCTTTCGCCTGCTGAGCGGCAGAATGAGCTCATCGTCTGCGTGGGCGATTGCGCCGGACAACGGCTAGTGCTGGATCTGTGATCAGTCGGCACCCGTTCTAAGGTTTGAAATATCGGTGGTTTGGTGCGAGATCGATGCGGGCAATAACTTGGGAAAGAGCCGAGCGCAATGACACTCAACCTCAAATTCCTTCGCGTGCAGAGCGGCATGACGCTGGAGCAGCTTGCCGCCGATTCCGGTTTGACCCGCAGCTATCTTTCCAAGCTGGAACGCGGGCTCTCCTCTCCGTCGATAGGCTCCGCCCTTAAGATCGCCGCGGCTCTCGGAACGACCTTAGACCGCTTCTACGGCCAGCCGGACGACCACGACCCGATCACGATTGTCCGCGCGAAGAACGGGAAGGCCGGCGACGTCGACACGCACCTGTCGCTAGTCGCCGGTCTGGCTCCCGACCGCACCATGCGCGCCTTTATCGTGCGACCGACCAAGACGGCGAAACGCGGTCGCATCATGAGTCACCACGAAGGTGAGGAAATCCTGTTCATTCTCTCCGGCCGGATCGAGCTCGTCATCGGAAAGCGCAAGGAGACATTGAAGCCGGGCGATTGCGTCCAGTTCGACTCCACGATTCCGCACAAACTGACGCAGGTGTCTTCCGAACCAGCCTCGGCGCTCGTCGTGATAGCGACCACAACCAACTAGAGGTGCCGATATGCCGATGATGCTGCGGAAGAAGGACTTCTACGCCGGGCTGCTCATGGTGCTGCTGGGCGCCGGGATCGGCGTCAACTCAGCAAGATATTCGCTCGGGACCTTCGCGCACGTGGGACCGGGCATGTTTCCGTTGATGCTCGGCCTCATGATGGTTCTCGTCGGAGCCCTGATCTTCATCACCGGATTGGCGACGCCTCTCGAAGAGGGAGAGCGCGTCTTGCCCGCGGCGATGGAATGGCGTGGCTGGGCCTGCATCCTCGCGGGTCCTCTGATGTTCGTCCTCTTCGGCCTCTATTTCGGAATGGCCGCGGCCACCTTCATGTGCGTCTTCGTCTCCGCGCTCGGCGACAGGACCGCCACGCTGAAAGGATCAGCCGTCCTGGCCGCGGTCGTCGCGGTCGTCGGCTGCCTCCTCTTTTCCTACGTGCTCAAGGTTCCTTTCCTGCTGTACCGTTGGGGGTTTTAGATGTTCGCGAGCGCGCTTTCCGATCTCTGGTACGGCTTTGGTGTCGCTTTCGAGCCGCAGAATTTCATGTGGTGTTTTGTCGGCGTCCTCGTAGGTAACATGGTGGGCGTCCTGCCGGGAATGGGGCCACTCGCCACCATCTCGGTGCTGCTGCCGCTGACGTTCGGCATCAAGCCGGTCGGCGCCATCCTGATGCTGTCAGGGGTTTTCTATGGGGCCCAATACGGCGGCGCGATCTGTTCAATCCTGCTCAACTTACCGTGCCATCCGCCGCACGCGGTGACGTGCCTCGATGGGTTTCCGCTGACGAAGCAGGGCCGCGGCGGTGCGGCGCTCGGCATCACGGTCCTATCGTCGTTCGTCGGCGCTTCCTGGGGCATCCTGGAAATGATCTTTCTGGCTCCGGTGCTGGTGAAGGTCGCGCTGGAGTTCGGTCCAACTGAAATATGCTCGCTGATGCTTCTCGGCCTGCTCGCCGGTTCGACGCTGGCGAAAGGCTCGCCTCTCAAAGGCATCGCCATGACGTTGCTCGGCCTGTTTCTAGGAATCGTGGGAACGGATGTCGAGACCGGCTCGGAGCGCTTCACCTTCGGCATCCCGAATCTCCTTGACGGCATCGAACTCGTCGGACTCGCTCTCGGCCTATTTGGTATCGCCGAGTTCATGAAGAGCGTGAACCAATACTCCGAGGTGAACACGCGCTATTCGAAAGTCGGTTTGCGCGATCTGCGCCCATCACGCGACGAACTGCGCCGTTCCATCCCTGCGATGTTGCGCGGCACCGTCATCGGGAGCCTTTGCTCGCTCATTCCGGGAACGGGACCAACGATCGCTTCCTTTATCTCCTACGCAGCCGAGAAAAAGATTTCGAAGACGCCGGAGAAGTTCGGCACCGGCATGATCGAAGGCGTCGCCTGTCCAGAGGCGTCGACGCATTCGTCGGTACAGGGCGACTTCATTCCGACAATGAGCCTTGGTATTCCCGGGGACGCAGTCATGGCGCTGATCCTGGGTGCGCTGATGATTCAGGGCATCGTACCCGGTCCCCAACTGATCAAAGAGCACCCCGACATCTTTTGGGGCCTGATCGCGAGCTTCTGGATCGGCAACGTCATGCTGGTCTTGCTCAACGTCCCGCTGATCGGGCTGTGGGTGAAGCTCCTCATGATTCCGTATAAATATCTCTATCCAAGCGCGCTGTTCTTCGTCGCGATCGGCGTCTACTCGACCAACAACGACATGTTCCAGGTTGGCGAGACCGTCGTCGTTGGATTGATCGGCTATCTACTCCTGCTGCTCGATTTCCACCCGGCCTCGATCCTCCTCGGCTTCGTGCTGGGGCCACGACTTGAGGAGAACTTCCGCCGTTCGCTGCTGGTCTCGCGCGGCGATGCCATGATTTTCGTCGAGCGGCCGATCAGCGCGTTCTTTCTTTTTCTTTGCGTGACGCTTCTGGCGGCGCAGGTCTATGTGCGTTTGCGCAAGCCGAAGGCTCTTGCGGCGCTCGACAATGCGGAGGGGAACGCCGTCTCGACCGCCCGGCCTGCCGAGTGAGCTTCATTCGTTCAAGAGCAGGTCGCTTCGCGGGCCAATAAAGACGACAGGCACTCCAGGCAACAAGAGCCCCAAGATG
Organism: Bradyrhizobium sp. 192; assembly: GCF_023100965.1. Classification (NCBI taxonomy): domain Bacteria; kingdom Pseudomonadati; phylum Pseudomonadota; class Alphaproteobacteria; order Hyphomicrobiales; family Nitrobacteraceae; genus Bradyrhizobium; species Bradyrhizobium sp. 192. The sequence goes on along the minus strand of NZ_CP064691.1, from coordinate 51,481 downwards.
AGTCGTATCTCGACGAACGCGCCACCCGCGCGATGGCGCAGCATCGGCACGCCAGCAAACGCAAGGTGCAGGTGATGATCACGATCGGCAAAACAAAGGGAAAAGTAGTATCGCAGGCAAGAAACTGGTCCGGTAAACTGCAGTTATCTGGCACTGTTGGATAGGCCAGCCTTGCCCTAAATCGAACTCGTGAACCCTGCCACAGGAATAGGTGAAGTTGTCATGAGCAACGAAACTGCTCACGTGAACACGGAAATCGCAGGCGATGCGCCCGTCTACAAGACCTGGATGTGTGCACTGTGCGGGCTCATTTACAACGAGCGAGACGGATGGCCTGACGAGGGCATTCCGCCCGGCACCCGCTGGGAGGACGTGCCCGCAGATTGGATCTGCCCCGACTGTGGTGCTGGCAAGAGTGAATTCGAGATGACCGAGGTCTGAACCAAACCTGTTGATGCTGCGCGACCCAAGGGTGCACAGCGTCCTGCAATAGCCAAGGAGTTGTCATGTACGTCCCTCCGCACTTCGTTGAGGCTTGCGCCGAGGTGCTTCACGATCTCATTCAAAATAATCCGCTCGGCATCCTCTTTACGAACGGGAAGAGTGGACTCGACGCGAATCATATTCCGTTCGAACTGCATGCGCACGAAGGTCAGCAGGGCGTGCTTCATTCGCATGTAGCTCGTGCGAACCCTGTTTGGCAGGATCTCGCCACCGGTGATGAGGTTCTGATCGTCTTCCGCGCCGCGGATGCCTACATCGCGCCGAACTGGTATCCGAGCAAGGTCGAGTTCAAGAAGCAGGTCCCGTCGTGGAACTACATGGTTGCGCATGTGTACGGACGTGTCACGATCCGCGATGATGAGCGTTACGTCCGCGGCATGGTCGCGCGCCTGACGCGCATTCATGAGGCGAAACAGGCCAATCCTTGGAAGATGACCGACAGCCCCAAGGACTACATCGACACGATGCTCAAGATGATCGTCGGCATCGAGATCGAGATCACACGCCTGGTCGGCAAGTCGAAGCTGAGCCAGAACAAAGAGGTCCGGGATATCGTCGGCGCCGGCAATGCCCTGAAGGCACAGGGCAACATGATCGGCGACGCGATGCTGGCCGTTGCCGCCGTCAAGGCGGAGCAGGCCTCATAGCCAGAGATCCCAAAAAAAGACCATCGCGGCGACGCCGATCGTCGATACAGCAACGATCTCCGATCGAAACACCTCGGTTGACCTGCTCATTTTGGCGGCCTTGCGCTCCAACTGCAAAGCAGAGTGCAGCTCTTAGCAGGCAATCAGTTAAGGGCTATCGAACTCTCAGCGGCCCTCGCATCGAATAGAGCGAGCGGAAGTGATCGGGGTTGTCGACCCAGTTCGATATAGGTCTCCATGACACGCCGCAGCTGGGCCTCGCTGTTGGAATGTCGCGCGCGCAAGCCAGTCAATGGCGGGCTCTCCCTGAGTCGCCCTTTAGCTTCCGTGGTCATTGTCGCTGCAATTGTCTGCTCGTCCCTATCCTGCCGCAGCGGCCAGGGCGTCATTCGGTCGATTGGGCTTCGCAGCCAACGGCCGTGTAGCTCAACTTCATACGGGAGGTCGCCTGTTCCCCGTTCTCGGACATCGGGCAGCGATCGCGTCGCGAGCTGACCTGCTAATGCACGGCTTCTGACGGTTGCCCTGGCCAGACCGTCTATTCCGGCACGTCAGCTCTCGGCCGCGGATGCACCCTCGCGTCAACCAAGACCTCGGTGATAGCGTCGCGGAGGCCGTCGCGATCCAGGATGCGGTGCAGCCAATCGACCGTGGTCTGCGCGTCGTCCTCGCGTGTCAGGTAGTTGGCCAGCGCGTTCATCGCGTCGTCATAGCTCTGCTCGAGGCGGCGGTCAGGGGCGCCATGCTCACACAGCTCCGCGCAGTGGAAGTGCCAGTTGGACAGCAAACGGCCGGGTAGCATTCGCTTCGATGAAGGCGCGCAGGGCTGGCGTGATCTCGGCGTTGCCCGCGGCGCGCTCACCAAGCTCATCTGCGACCTCGCTGGTGGCGTCGCGCGACCAGCCATCAACGGCGTTGAAAGCCACGATCCGGACCGGATAGGCGTACTGGCCCGTGATGAGGTCGCGGATGATCGTCTCGAAGTCGGTGTCCTGCTCGTCGGTCTCGCGCCATGAGCAGCCGGCCCGGGCACCGAAATCCTCCAGGACGAGGTAGATGTCCCGGTCGAGCCGATCCAGCGGCACGATGGACGGCGCATGACGCATGACGCAACTCCTACTGCGAGAAAGGCAATCCTGCTGACGGTCGTTCGTTCCGGGATCGGCTCGGCCCTCAAGATGGCATTGCTGCGAGTTGCAGCGTCAAGCCGACTATCTCGACTCGACCGCTGACGAGCAGCCGTTCGACAACCGCGTCGCTGATCACCTTGGTGCCGAAGCGCCAGCCACCGCGCGGGCGACGTTCAAATGGGCCATGTTCAAGCAGACGCAGAAGATAGCGCAGGTTCGTCCGATCCATCATTGAGTAGCCTCGCCCCAGTGCCGGCGGCGGGATCGTCCTTTGACACGCGCCCAGAGTCAATCGTGGGCGGCACGATCATGGAGGTTGCAGCCGGAGTTTTGTCGCGGGCAGGCAAAACGTAGGTCTGCCATGTCACTGCGCGAATGGCCTCAAGAAGCCGCTTAACGTTCAGGTGCTTGATCGGCATCAAGGTCAGCCCTGCCGATCCTGTACGGTGCGGCCTTGTAGCCGAACAACTCCTTTCCGGCTGCTGAGCGATCGGCCCGTCCTCCAGGGTACATCGGGCCCGTTCTTTAAGGCCATTGATGGAACCTCTGGTTCCTCTGGAACTTGTCCTACCCCGGACGCCTTACCGCCGATTATTGTCCGGGATGGAATGGCGGCCCCAGCCTGCAGCCCCCCGCTGGGGCCGTTTTGTTGCCCGCTGGGCGGGCGGAGGGCACGCAAGCTCCACGAACGCCATAAGAAAATGCCGCCCGCTTGAAATAAAGCGCAGGCGGCGTTCCAGCCCCGAGAGGGATTAGCAAAATCCCGGACATTCATTCGTCTGAACGGTCAGCGTAAAGGTTCAGGTGGCGGAGCGCTGGCCAGCGCGGGACCACAGCTAGGGCGGCAACGCCATTTGGCCGGCTCTTAGCAAGCTCCGGCTTGCTATCCTGGGCATGCCCATAGCTGCTCTTGTACTGGGCTCAGCCAGTCTTGCAGATTAGCAGCAGACACGGGCTGGAGGCCGCTGGGGCAATGAGACAGGCACGCTACCCCCTGAGACAGGCGGCTCGATGAACCCCGGGAAGGGCGCGTTGCCGCCGATGGTGTTCTCCTCGCGCGACGACTGGACAACTTCTCGCCGATCACTGCAGCAGCGCGGTGCGCGCACTCCGGCGACGCGCAATGGCTGGGCCTGCGCAGCTGCAGCACGTCGAGAGCGCAAGCGTAGATATGGTGCGACGATCAAGGACGCGATGACGGCGCTGTGGGAGGCGTGGGATTGGGCGTGCGGCAAGCGGCTCAAGGCGATGATCCCGACCTTGCTGCCCGCGAGCAATATGGCCGATTGCAGCTTGGCCAGGCGGACCGTGATCGTGTTCTGGCCATCAACGCCGCGACCGTCGATCGCCCGCTCATCGAGGTGAAGATCGCGGCGAGCGGCGGCAGGCGGCGGCGTGCCCGAGGCGTTCATTTCTTCAGCCTCAGATAGGTCTCGGTGTTGGACAGCCGAATGAAGCTGTGAGCGCATCCGGTTGCCCGATGAGGCCTGCGGGAACGGTCGCCAAGACCCTTTCGGCCCCGGGCCGCCCGGTAAGCGGAGGACGCCGAGCGGCCCTTTGGGCCGAGCCCGCGGCCGGCGAGCTTAACGGGGCAAGCCTAATGCTTCGGTCTTGGCATTTGCAAGGTCGGTGCTGAGCGGGAGGAAAGCCCAGAATGCGGGTTCCCTTCCCAATTCGTTCTGGACAGCCGCATGGTCCGATGTAGGCTCATCATCATATTTTAATGATTTCGTTGCGGAGTGTGGCGTTGAGTTTTCAGCTCACCATCCTCAAGGTTCTGGACGGCCATCCCAGCGGCCGGGCGACGCTCGAAGAGCTGAAGCGCTATCTTGCCGTGCTCATGACCAGCGGGCCGGAATGGACGGCGCGGATGAAGCGCATGGAGACCCGTGCCGGCGGCAGCGTGGACATGTTCGGCAAGAAGCTGATTGTGCGCGAGCCTGGCGAGTGGCGCATAACCGACGCGGGCAGGGCCTTTCTCGCCGCGCTGGAGCGTCCACCAGCCGAGCACGAGCCGACGCTTGATTACTTGATCGATGACGCGCCGTCGAGGGGTCCCCCGCCGCTTTCCAATACGCCGCAACGTCGCGTCAATGATCGCAAGGGGCGTCCCGGGAGGAGGGGGCGGACGCCACGAGAGCGCCGGTCGGCGTAGACCAGGAGGAGTGACGATGACCAACGTGCTTCCTTGGTACGCGGGACTTGTTGTCTGGATCATCATCATGGGCGTGGCAGTCGGTATTCTGGCAGCGGCCATGCATGATCGCCGTGTCAGGCGGTAAAAACGGAGACAGGGTTGACGCGATCGACGCAAACCACGGATCGTGTTGGGCGACATTGCAAGGCTCGCCACGACGACGACCTGGCTGACAATTACCTCCGCGCCGGCGGCGTCGCGGCGATCTGGATCGACGGAGGCCGGGCACATCGGCGCGGCGGACGATGCGACCGTCGACGACCAGCCGGCCGCATCGTTTATTGCTGCATCCGCGGCGATCACTTCCGCCTCAGCTATCACCTGTACGATTGGAAGCACTCCGTCCAGGCAAGCCCCTTGTCATCGCGCGCAAGCTCGAGGAGATGGTGGCCAGGCTCTCTAGAGGACGCTCGCGCCGCGGTGGCGGCCTTCCACGCCGCCATCGAGAAGATGGAGGCCGTGCGGCGAACTATTCGACTTCAAGGCCGCGTTCAAGGCCGCCCGGAACGTGGACCCAACCATCCGCTACTAGGATTACCTGCGCGCCCGAAGGCGGCTATGCTGGATGGCCACCGAGGCGCAGCGGTAAGGCTGCCGTATGGTTGCGCATGTGTACGGACGTGTCACGATCCGCGATGATGAGCGTTACGTCCGCGGCATGGTCGCGCGCCTGACGCGCATTCATGAGGCGAAACAGGCCAATCCTTGGAAGATGACCGACAGCCCCAAGGACTACATCGACACGATGCTCAAGATGATCGTCGGCATCGAGATCGAGATCACACGCCTGGTCGGCAAGTCGAAGCTGAGCCAGAACAAAGAGGTCCGGGATATCGTCGGCGCCGGCAATGCCCTGAAGGCACAGGGCAACATGATCGGCGACGCGATGCTGGCCGTTGCCGCCGTCAAGGCGGAGCAGGCCTCATAGCCAGAGATCCCAAAAAAAGACCATCGCGGCGACGCCGATCGTCGATACAGCAACGATCTCCGATCGAAACACCTCGGTTGACCTGCTCATTTTGGCGGCCTTGCGCTCCAACTGCAAAGCAGAGTGCAGCTCTTAGCAGGCAATCAGTTAAGGGCTATCGAACTCTCAGCGGCCCTCGCATCGAATAGAGCGAGCGGAAGTGATCGGGGTTGTCGACCCAGTTCGATATAGGTCTCCATGACACGCCGCAGCTGGGCCTCGCTGTTGGAATGTCGCGCGCGCAAGCCAGTCAATGGCGGGCTCTCCCTGAGTCGCCCTTTAGCTTCCGTGGTCATTGTCGCTGCAATTGTCTGCTCGTCCCTATCCTGCCGCAGCGGCCAGGGCGTCATTCGGTCGATTGGGCTTCGCAGCCAACGGCCGTGTAGCTCAACTTCATACGGGAGGTCGCCTGTTCCCCGTTCTCGGACATCGGGCAGCGATCGCGTCGCGAGCTGACCTGCTAATGCACGGCTTCTGACGGTTGCCCTGGCCAGACCGTCTATTCCGGCACGTCAGCTCTCGGCCGCGGATGCACCCTCGCGTCAACCAAGACCTCGGTGATAGCGTCGCGGAGGCCGTCGCGATCCAGGATGCGGTGCAGCCAATCGACCGTGGTCTGCGCGTCGTCCTCGCGTGTCAGGTAGTTGGCCAGCGCGTTCATCGCGTCGTCATAGCTCTGCTCGAGGCGGCGGTCAGGGGCGCCATGCTCACACAGCTCCGCGCAGTGGAAGTGCCAGTTGGACAGCAAACGGCCGGGTAGCATTCGCTTCGATGAAGGCGCGCAGGGCTGGCGTGATCTCGGCGTTGCCCGCGGCGCGCTCACCAAGCTCATCTGCGACCTCGCTGGTGGCGTCGCGCGACCAGCCATCAACGGCGTTGAAAGCCACGATCCGGACCGGATAGGCGTACTGGCCCGTGATGAGGTCGCGGATGATCGTCTCGAAGTCGGTGTCCTGCTCGTCGGTCTCGCGCCATGAGCAGCCGGCCCGGGCACCGAAATCCTCCAGGACGAGGTAGATGTCCCGGTCGAGCCGATCCAGCGGCACGATGGACGGCGCATGACGCATGACGCAACTCCTACTGCGAGAAAGGCAATCCTGCTGACGGTCGTTCGTTCCGGGATCGGCTCGGCCCTCAAGATGGCATTGCTGCGAGTTGCAGCGTCAAGCCGACTATCTCGACTCGACCGCTGACGAGCAGCCGTTCGACAACCGCGTCGCTGATCACCTTGGTGCCGAAGCGCCAGCCACCGCGCGGGCGACGTTCAAATGGGCCATGTTCAAGCAGACGCAGAAGATAGCGCAGGTTCGTCCGATCCATCATTGAGTAGCCTCGCCCCAGTGCCGGCGGCGGGATCGTCCTTTGACACGCGCCCAGAGTCAATCGTGGGCGGCACGATCATGGAGGTTGCAGCCGGAGTTTTGTCGCGGGCAGGCAAAACGTAGGTCTGCCATGTCACTGCGCGAATGGCCTCAAGAAGCCGCTTAACGTTCAGGTGCTTGATCGGCATCAAGGTCAGCCCTGCCGATCCTGTACGGTGCGGCCTTGTAGCCGAACAACTCCTTTCCGGCTGCTGAGCGATCGGCCCGTCCTCCAGGGTACATCGGGCCCGTTCTTTAAGGCCATTGATGGAACCTCTGGTTCCTCTGGAACTTGTCCTACCCCGGACGCCTTACCGCCGATTATTGTCCGGGATGGAATGGCGGCCCCAGCCTGCAGCCCCCCGCTGGGGCCGTTTTGTTGCCCGCTGGGCGGGCGGAGGGCACGCAAGCTCCACGAACGCCATAAGAAAATGCCGCCCGCTTGAAATAAAGCGCAGGCGGCGTTCCAGCCCCGAGAGGGATTAGCAAAATCCCGGACATTCATTCGTCTGAACGGTCAGCGTAAAGGTTCAGGTGGCGGAGCGCTGGCCAGCGCGGGACCACAGCTAGGGCGGCAACGCCATTTGGCCGGCTCTTAGCAAGCTCCGGCTTGCTATCCTGGGCATGCCCATAGCTGCTCTTGTACTGGGCTCAGCCAGTCTTGCAGATTAGCAGCAGACACGGGCTGGAGGCCGCTGGGGCAATGAGACAGGCACGCTACCCCCTGAGACAGGCGGCTCGATGAACCCCGGGAAGGGCGCGTTGCCGCCGATGGTGTTCTCCTCGCGCGACGACTGGACAACTTCTCGCCGATCACTGCAGCAGCGCGGTGCGCGCACTCCGGCGACGCGCAATGGCTGGGCCTGCGCAGCTGCAGCACGTCGAGAGCGCAAGCGTAGATATGGTGCGACGATCAAGGACGCGATGACGGCGCTGTGGGAGGCGTGGGATTGGGCGTGCGGCAAGCGGCTCAAGGCGATGATCCCGACCTTGCTGCCCGCGAGCAATATGGCCGATTGCAGCTTGGCCAGGCGGACCGTGATCGTGTTCTGGCCATCAACGCCGCGACCGTCGATCGCCCGCTCATCGAGGTGAAGATCGCGGCGAGCGGCGGCAGGCGGCGGCGTGCCCGAGGCGTTCATTTCTTCAGCCTCAGATAGGTCTGTCATTCGGCCTGCAATATTGACCCCCTAAGCCGGGGGATCGGCGTCCAAAATTGACCCCCTACAGGTTGGTCTGTTGCGCTGCCTGCTTCGTAACAAAGCAGGTGGTGGGGGATGCTGATCGTGGAGACGATTGCCCGGATCCGGCGCGAGCACTTCATCAAGGGCAAGACGATCAAGGAGATCGCCCGTGACCTGAAGGTGTCGCGGAACACGGTCCGGAAGGTGCTGAGGTCGGGAGAGACCTCATTCGAGTACGAGCGGCAGGTGCAGCCGCGGCCAAAGCTCGGACAATGGGCAGTCGAACTTGACGGGCTGCTTGCGTCGAACGTGACTAAATCCGCTCGTGAACAGTTGACGCTGATCCGGATCTTCGAAGAGCTGCGCGGCCGCGGCTATGACGGCTATAGCGCGACAATCTGGATGGGAAGCGCGCGACAATCAGGATGGCGAGTGGGTGTCGCGGCGAGGTGATGATTGCCGCGATGATTGTCGCGCGCAAGAGTTTTGTTCGCTCTGATTGTCGCGGAGCGTCAATCAGCGAGTGTTTTTGGTGTCGCGTGCGAGGATGGTCGCCCTGGACCACGCTTCCGCTCGAGCGCGGTGCGCCTGCGATAGCTTTCGACGTTCATCTCGACGATGGTGGCGTGGTGAACGAGGCGATCGATGGCGGCGAGCGTCATAGCAGGATCCGGGAAGACCCTGTTCCACTCTCCAAAGGGCTGATTGGCGGTGATCAGCATGGAACGCCGCTCGTAGCGAGCGCTGATGAGCTCGAACAGCACGCTGGTCTCGGCCTGGTCCTTGGTGACGTAGGCAAGATCATCGCAGATCAGGAGGTCGAAGCGATCGAGGCGGTTAATGGCGGCCTCGAGATTGAGCTCGCGCCGCGCCACCTGGAGCTTCTGGACGAGATCGGTGGTGCGGGTGAAGAGGACGCGCCATCCGTTCTCGATAAGGGCCAGGCCGATGGCTGCCGCCAAGTGACTCTTGCCGCCGCCGGGCGGGCCGAACAGCAGCAGATTGGCGCCCTTGCCGAGCCAACCATCGCCGGCGGCGAGCGCGGTCACCTGTGCCTTGGAGATCATCGGCACAGCCTCGAAGTCGAAGTTGTCGAAGGTCTTTCCAGCGGGCAGCCGCGCCTCGACGAGATGGCGCTCGACGCGGCGGCGGCCGCGTTCGGCGATCTCGTGCTCGGCAATGGTGGCGAGGAAGCGGGCCGCCGGCCAGCCTTCCTTGTCGGACTGCTCGGCAAATTGCGGCCACAGCACCTTGATGGCTGGCAGCCGCAACTCGTTGAGCAATAGATTGAGGCGCGCGGTGTCAATGGTGTTGGCCGTGCTCATGCGGCACCTCCGATCTCGCCGGCACCGATGAGGCACTCATAGGTGGCGAGCGGTGCGAGCTGCACCACGACGTGCGGCACGCAGGCCGGATCGGGAGAGAAGTAAGCGCGCAGCCGGTTGAGGTCGGGCAGTCGGCCGGCATCAAGCTCGGTCGCGAGCTGATCGGCGAGTTCGGCCTCGCAGCCGCGCTCATGGGCCAGTACGAGCAGATCGACCATGATCCGGCAGGCTTTCCTGTCCGGCAGCCGTTCGCGCAAGCAATCGAAGGTTCGGCGATAGGCATCGCGCGGGAACAGCCGATCACGGTAGACGAGATTGAGCAGCGCCATTGGCTTGCGCCGCAAGGAATGGATCACGTGCCGATAATCGACGACCTGGTCGTGCTTGCCGTTGGGATGCGGCCGCCCACGCGGCAGGGTGACGAGATGGGTGCCGCCGACGAACACGTCGAGACGATCGTCGTAAAGGCGCACCCGCAGTTGGTGCCCGATCAAACGCGACGGCACGGTGTAAAACACCTTGCGCAAGGTGAAGCCGCCGCTTGACGTCACGCGGACAATCACCTCCTCGTAGTCCGAGGTGCGGCGATCTGGCAACGCCTGCAGGGTGGCGCGCTCGTGGTCGATCCGCTTGGCGTTGCGGGCATTGCGGCGGCTGACGATCTCGTCGATGAAGCCGCGATAGGCGGCGAGATCATCGAAGTCGGCAGTGCCGCGCAACAGCAGCGCATCGGCGATCGTCCGCTTGAGATGGCCATGCGAGCTTTCGATCGCCCCGTTCTCGTGGGCGATGCCGCGATTGTTGCGGGAAGGCCGCATGCCGTAGTGGGCGCAGAGGTCCTCGTACCGCCTGGTCAGATCGTCCCTCGCATTGCGATCGAGATTGCAGAAGGCGGCCGACAGGCTGTCGGTCCGATGCTCCCGCGGTGCCCCACCGAGCGACCATAGGGCATTCTGCAGCCCTTCGGCCAATGCGACGAAGCTCTCGCCACCGAGCACGACATGGGCGTGTTCAAACCCGCAATAGGCCAACCGGAAGTGATACAGGCGATGATCGAGCGGCACGCCAGCGATGGCGACCCCAAGCTCGCCCATATCGGTGAAGTCGGACAGGCCGACCTGGCCCACTTCGTGGGTCTGGCGGAAGATGACCTCCTGCTCCTCGCCGTGGATCGCCCGCCAGGCGCGGATCCGGCGCTCGAGCGTGCGGCGGATTCCAGCCCCCAGCTCAGGATGGCGTCGGAGCATCTCCTCGAAGATGGCCACGGGCCGCACGCCGGGAGCCGCCTTCAGCATCGGCACGACCTCCAGGCCGAAGACGTTGGCCAAGGGATCCGGCCGGCGCCTTTGCCGCGGTGACTTCTTTTGCGACGGAAGGCGCAGATCCTTCTCGAGCCGATAAGCGGTCGACGAACTGAACGACGCCTTCGCGGCCGCCTCTGGCGGCGAATTGGTTTGACGGAACTTCATGTAGAGCCTCATCTGGTGATCGGTGACATGGCAGCCTGGCAACGGGTGATTCCTCTTTGGCGAGAAGAACCATCCATCACCGGCCAGCCGCGATCACCAGACGGCGCGGTCCGGTCGGATCGCGCCGTCGCCGGGCTCGTAACTCCGGTCGGGCTACGCCCTCCCTGCGTCACGAGCCCGGCGAAGCTCTCTCATCCTGATTGACGCTGCACTTCCATCCTGATTGCCGCGCCGCAGACGGCGGTTACGATGCGGTGCGGCGTTACGCCAGGCGCTGGAGCAAAGAACGCGGGCAATCGACCGCAGCCGCTTATGTTCCGCTGAGCTTTGCCCCAGGCGAAGCCTACCAGTTCGACTGGAGCCACGAGGTGGTCTTGCTGAGCGGCACCACGGTGATGGTGAAGGCCGCCCATGTCCGGCTCTGTCACAGCCGCATGCTGTTCGTGCGAGCCTATCCGCGGGAGACGCAGGAGATGGTGTTCGACGCCCACGACCGGGCGTTCGCCCTGTTCAAAGGCACCTGCACTCGCGGCATCTACGACAACATGAAGACCGCGGTAGAGACGATCTTCGTCGGTAAAGGGCGTCTCTACAATCGCCGCTTCTTGCAGATGTGCAGCCACTATCTGGTCGATCCGGTCGCCTGCACGCCAGCGTCGGGCTGGGAGAAGGGGCAGGTCGAGAACCAGGTCGGGCTGGTCAGGGAACGCTTCTTCACGCCGCGGCTGCGGTTCAAAAACCTCGACGAGTTAAACGCCTGGCTGCTCGACAAATGCATCGCCTACGCCAAGGCTCATCGCCATCCGGAGTTGGTTGATCAGACGATCTGGGACGTGTTCGAAGCCGAACGCCCCAAGCTCGTTCCCTATGCCGGCCGCTTCGACGGCTTCCATGCCGTGACGGCGTCGGTCTCGAAGACCTGCCTGGTGCGCTTCGACAACAACAAGTACTCGGTCGCAGCCAGCGCAGTCGGACGACCGGTCGAGGTTCAAGCCTATGCCGATCGCATCGTGATTCGTCAGGATGGACGCATCGTTGCCGAGCACCCGCGATCCTTTAGTCGCGGCGATACCGTCTACGACCCCTGGCATTATGTGCCGGTGCTCGTCCGCAAACCCGGCGCCCTGCGCAACGGTGCTCCCTTCAAGGACTGGGTGCTGCCGGCCGCGATCGAGCGGATCCGGCGCAAGCTTGCCAGCACCGACGATGGCAATCGGCAGATGGTCGACATCCTCAACGCGGTGCTGACTGACGGTCTCCCCGCGGTGGAAGCGGCCTGTGCCGAAGCGCTCAGTCACAGCGTCCATTCCGCAGATGTCGTTCTCAATATCCTGGCCCGTCAACGTGAACTCGCCCCACCGGCCAACATCATGACGCCGGCCGCACTGACGCTCCGTCATGCACCGATCGCCGATTGTGCCCGCTACGACAACCTCCGGAGGACCATCTGATGGAACGAACCCAAATCTTCGACCTCATGGGCGAACTCAAGCTCTATGGCATGAAGGCGGCCTTCGACGAGATCATGGCGACCGCTGTCAAACGCCAGCACGAACCTCAGCGCATTGTCGGCGACCTGCTCAACGCCGAGATCAATGAGAAGCAAGCCAGGTCGATCAAATACCAGCTCACCATTGCCAAGCTGCCACTTGCCAAGGACATCGCCGACTTCCAGTTCGATGGCACGCCAATCAATCAGACTCTCGTCAATGACCTCGCCGGCGGCGGCTTCATCGCCCAGCAACGCAACGTCGTACTGGTTGGCGGCACCGGCACAGGCAAAACCCACCTGGCCATTGCCATCGCCAGAAGCTGCATCCGCGATGGCGCTAGAGGACGCTTCTACAACGTCGTCGACCTCGTCAACCGGCTCGAGACCGAGACCCGCAACGGACGGCAAGGACGGCTCGCCGAGCATCTGACCCGGATGGACTTCATCGTGCTGGATGAACTCGGCTATTTGCCCTTCGCCCAGTCGGGTGGCCAGCTTCTGTTCCACCTCGTCAGCCGGCTCTATGAGCGCGCCTCCGTCATCGTGACGACAAATCTCGCCTTCGGCGAATGGCCGAGCGTGTTCGGCGACGCCAAGATGACCACCGCGCTGCTCGACCGGTTGACCCATCACTGTGACATCGTCGAGACCGGCAACGACAGCTGGCGGTTCAAAAGCCGAGACGACGATCACGCCACCCGCGCTCGTCTCGCCTCCGCTATCCCGGCCAGCTCCGACGAGACGAGCGCTACCAGCAAACAACGCCGCGCAAAGGGGTCAAAATTGGACGCCGATGAGGGGTCAAAGTTGCAAGCCGATTGACAGGCGATCATGGCTTGGACCGGCGGTCGAGCTCCGCCATCGCAAAATAGGCGCTTGCCTTGCGCAGGATCTCGTTGGCTTGCCGAAGTTCGCGGTTCTCCCGCTCGAGGGCCTTCAGCTTCTCGGCCATCTCGGTCGGAACGCCGGCCCGTTGCCCGCTATCGACTTCGGCTTTCTTGACCCAGTCATGCAGCGTCTGCGGCGTGCAGCCGATCTTGGCCGCAATCGAGGTCACCGCCGCCCAGCGCGAGGGATGCTCGCTCGCGTGATCCAAAACCATCCGAACCGCACGGGCCCGGACCTCGGGTGAGAACTTGTTCGTCGTCTTGCTCGTCATGGCTCCATCCTCTCAGGAGTTGGAGCCTCCGGCAAACCCGGGGCGGTTCAGTTCACGGCCTAATACGCCTGCAGAGTATTAGGAAGCGAAATTCCAAGGGCAATTGCCGCTGCAGATCCACAAAGACGGCGGTAGCTCGCGTTCTCAATGGCCGCAATGCACTCCAGGACGGACTTGCACGCATCCTCGATCTAGACGATCTCCGCCATGGCTGTGCTTTTCGACGATATAGCGGCCCACCAGTTTGCCGCCTGTCTGTTTCTCGTAGGCTGCATCGACGCGCTTGGGCTGTGGTTTTGTCATTGGTCCTCCAGTGTCCCTCTAAATAAGTCCGAGTTGAAAGGCGATCGGTCCCAGTCAAGTCTCTAGACCATGATCTCACGGTTTGCACCGTGGAAGGCAAGTTGAACTCCTGTTGGCGAGTTGCTTCGAACGCGTATTGAAAGCTCCGGCGGCGCACCCACCGGTTCCTACATCCACAATTTTCCCTATTTGCCAGTCTCCGCTCGTGTCTGAATGTTATTGACCGAGGGAAAATCCAGTATTTTACGGTTGTGAAATTTTTACGGGCCGGGAGTAGTTTCGCGGCAAGGAGGCGTCATGAAGCCATCAGAGATTTACAAAGAAAATGCCGAGAACTGCGCCATTCTAGCGGAAGGAGAGCCATCTAAGGATAGCCCTGCTTACAAGCGCTACAGGCGCATGGAAGACGCATGGCGGTCTTTGGCCGAGGAGCAGGAATGGCTGGATGGGGAAGTCCCACCCGTCCGGAGTGCCGCCACAACGAAAAGGCCCCCTGCTTAGGCCGGTGAACCGTCTCGGGTTTGCCGGAGGCTCCAACTCCTGAGAGGATGAGCCATGACGAGCAAGACGACGAACAAGTTTTCACCCGAGGTCCGGGCCCGAGCGGTTCGGATGGTTCTGGATCACGCCGGCGAGCACCCGTCGCGCTGGGCGGCAGTGGGGACAATCGCGGCCAAGATCGGCTGCACGCCGCAGACTGTGCCGCCGAAGCACTTGAAACGATCGCCGCCGCCGCGCCTCAGCTTGAACGCGTCGCTGACGCCCTGGAGACGATCACTGCTTTGCTTGCGAGCTGCATCGGGGTTGGCTCAGCTCGGTGCTACGCCGACGGCGGGCGGTTTAGCAAAGAAGTGCCGACCAACTCAACTATCTGCGCACCGGCAACGGCGCCAAGCTGTTTACGTGTGACGCGGACAACGCGGAGAGCGGCAATGACTGATCGCGACGTAGTTACAGCACTGAACGCACTCGCCGAAACGCCCAATCAAGCAGCGGTGAAGCTAGACGCGATTAGCCGCAGCGCTGTCGCGAGCGGGCTCTTGCCGCACGTTGCACCGGGCTCGCCAGTCGCGCGCGTGGTAGAGCAGGGTGAGCGGTACGCCGCAATGATGCCGCAACCCGCTGAGCGCACGAAGTGGACACCGCCGAAAGTATAGTTCAAGGGCAGGCCGCGCAGCATATTCGCTGCGCAGCTCTGTTTTTGTCAGCGTTGGTGACCCAGGCCGATGCCCAACACGAGGGCCTTTTGGCGCAGAGAACCGATAGTTCGCTTCATATCCTTCGAGATTTTCAGGACTGGCGTTCGATCCTTCGAGTGCTTCTTGAGCGACCGTAAATCAGCGGGTGTCCACTCGCGGCGCGTCGGCTTCTTCTTCTTGGCAGGACGTTTCAAGTTAGCTCCTTAGTTCTTCGAGGGACGGCGCTGTTAGCACAGCGACTGCGATCTACAAACTAACAAGTAGGTAATAGCGAGCCGGCCGCAGGACATCAGCCAGTTAACACTGAACTTGATCGTCATCGTGTCGGGCAATGGCTGCCAGCGGTCCGATCTCGTCTCCCCACCGGATCCACTGACAGAGTTCAATTTCTTGCGGTCTAGCTCACCCAAGAATTGGGTCCTTCACTTTGCAAAGGTCTTAGAATTTCAACCTGGGCTCGTTGATCACGGGCTACCGTCGGAACATACCGTGCATCATACCTCCGAAAAGTTGCCCCGGACCGGCAAACGGTCCGCCACCCCCGCCAACACTGCCACCGCCACCGCTACCGCTACCGCCCCGGCGCGCTCGCCGGGCGGGCTTGTCCTCGGACGGTTCGTCGCTGCTTCCCGAGTTGCTCGCAACAATCTCTCCAAGTAACGCCTTGTGCTGGAGCTTGTTGAGATAGCCGGTCGACGGATAGCCGCGGGCGGCCTGCCATCGCTTGAGTACCGAGCGGGTATCGACGTTGAATGCACCGGTCACCTTGATGTCAAACCCGAGCCCGTTGAGGCGACGCTGCACGTCGCGGCGTTGACCCTTGTCGAGGCCGATCTGATCCTCTGTAAGCTGGCTGGCATCATCGGTGAAGGTGGCAGGATCGACACCAGAGGTAAGGTTGCGGGCTGTGGTCGACGGGCCGTTCTCGATGGCAGCGAGTCGCGCCAGCGCCAACGCCCTGAACTGACCGTTTGGATATGCCGAGAGATATGCGTTCAGTTCTTCGGACTTGTTGGTCTCTTTCACCGAGCGCCAGTACTCAAGCTCGATACCGTCCGAATGACTGCTGGTGTTGGCGGCCGGTGCGCTGGTGGGTGGGCTCGGTGTGGCGTTGGCAAGCTGAGTCTGCTGCGCTGGATTGAGGTAGACGGCGCCGATCAGGTTGGTGTGGCCCCAGGGAAGCTGACCTTTTTGCGTTTCCTCGTTGACCTGCGCGCGGACTGAGGTCATGGCCTGCTGGATCTCGACCCCCGGCTTGGTGATGTTGTCGATCAGCGCGCGGGTGAAAGGGCTATTGTTGCCCTCCTGGCCGTCGAGCGCTGTTTGGCCTGGGCCAGTTGCAAATGCGATCAGAGTGCCTTCGCCGGACTTCATTTCGGCCAAGCCACTCTGCACGTTGACGCCACGGGTCGTCGAGTTGGCCTTGATCTTGGCAGCGAAGGGATTGTCTCGGCAGGCATCGAGAAACACCAGTTTGACTTTGGCGTCGCTCATGGTTTGGTCAAGGGTCAGGTCGATGTTGATGGCCGCGCCAAGCTTGACGTCCATCTCGGACTTGATGTCGGCATCAACGGGCAGCAAATAGTTGCTGCCGTCAACCGCGATGCCGTGGCCGGCATAATAAAACACTGCGACGTCGGAGCCCTGTGTTTTGCGGCCGAAGTCCAGCAGCTTGGCCGTCATCTGATCGCGGGTGAGGTTCGAGCCTTCGATTACCTCGAATCCGACATTGCGCAGCGTCGCCGCCATTGCCTTGGCGTCGATCGGCGGGTTGGGCAATGGCGTCACCTGCCTGTAGGCGCCGTTGCCGACGACGAAGGCGACGCGCTTCTCAGCAAGGGCTGCATTCGCGCTCGCTAGAAGAGCTGCTGCCGTTGATGTTGCGATGAAAAAGCGCATGAATGTTGCAAATAAGAAGCGCATGATCTTGTCTCCTCGCTTGCCTGCAAAATGATGCTCCATTCCCGCCAACCTGACAATTGATTGCAATACTGAACCGATGCCGGAGAGCGGATTGTGATCTAAATCACGCCGGTATCGTGGGCCTTCATCGAACTGGCGGCGCGCTCTCCCGGAAGCGCAAGATCGAATACTATTGTCGTTTGCGTGACGTGCGTCACAGTCTGGTTCCAGGATGCATCTATTCGGTGCTGCATTTTCGATGACAGCAGGATTCGCGCTCGCCGGAGAGGTCAACGTCTCAGCCGACCAGATCCTCTCCGCCCTGAAGCCGAAACAGCTGACCCGCAGCCTTTCTGTTGCTCCGCATGCGGACCCGTCTGCAAAGGGGCACACAAACGCCCTCCTGGACAGCGTTCGTAACCGCGAAACCCGCTCACTATCGTCGAGCGAACGCGAGGAGATCGCGGAGATCGCCTCGACCAAGCCAAATATCGATCTGGAGATCAGGTTTGACTTCAACTCAGCCGCCATCAGTCCGATCTCCGTGACCTCTGTCGAGGCGCTGGGCAATGCCCTGTCGGATCCGAGCCTGAAGGGTTCGACTTTCGTGGTCGCCGGGCACACCGATGCGATTGGCAGTGATGCCTTCAATCAGGATCTTTCCGAGCGACGAGCCGACGCCATCAAACGTTATCTGGTCGAGCACTACGGTATCTCCGGGAGCGATCTCGTTACCGTCGGCTATGGCGAGACTAGGCTGAAGGACTCAGATCATCCCAACGCTGGGGTCAACCGCCGGGTCCAGGTCGTCAATATGGAAACGAAGACCGCTTCGCAATGAAATGTCCAGTCTGATCGAGATTTCGACCTAAGAGACTTTTGGTCCCTTATCCTGACCGCACCCTTCGCGGCCATCAGCCTTCAATCAGAACTCAGATCAGCTTCTTAACGGACGACTAGAGAATTGCAAAACACGCAAGGCGCCAATTGCCCGATGCCTTGCCTAGGCCGATGTCAGCTGCAATGTCGCTGAAGGACGTTACGCTCGCCCGGATAAGCTTTTCACCCTCCTGAGGGCCAAATCCCCGAACTTTAAGCGGCCGTCCAAAGGTGGACCGCTATCACGCAAATTATGGCAGCTATCATTCCAAACAAGGGATACAGGGCGGGCTGTCGTCCACGCGCAGGCCGCAGCGTAGATAACAATAGCTTCCC
The DNA here is from genome assembly GCF_023100965.1 of Bradyrhizobium sp. 192. Classification (NCBI taxonomy): domain Bacteria; kingdom Pseudomonadati; phylum Pseudomonadota; class Alphaproteobacteria; order Hyphomicrobiales; family Nitrobacteraceae; genus Bradyrhizobium; species Bradyrhizobium sp. 192. The sequence goes on along the minus strand of NZ_CP064691.1, from coordinate 33,427 downwards.
ATCGTGAGATAGCAGGTACTCTAATAGCCTCCCAAGCGCTGTTCAGGCGAACAAGAACATACTGCACGCATGTCAGGTATCGCATAAAAGGTATCTTAACAACTTTAGCGCGTAATACCTTCGATACTAAAATGAATTTGGGCCAGCCAATGAGGGCAATTTCTGCGGCCGATCTCATTATTGAGTTGGATGACACCATCGCGAGGAGCTCATCTGAGGTTTGTGCGCGCATGCTCTGGCGCATTACCGAGCTGCTCGTCGACGGTAATAACCGATTGCAAGAGCCGCAGGTCGGCCTGCTTGACGACGTTCTAAATCGCTTAGCCCGGCGGATTGCGCCGGGGACGCTCGCCGAGCTCAGCACGACGCTCGCCGAGCTGAGTACTGCTCCGATGAAGACTCTGCGACGTCTCGCCTCGTGCGGCGATCCGGCGATCGCAGGCCCGATCCTTATGAAATCTCCCGCCTTATCGCCGGCTGATCTCGTGGCGATCGCGACGTCCAGCAGCGAGGATCACCTTCTCGCCATTGCTGGCCGGCGCAGGATCGAAAGCCCAGTGACTGAGGCAATATTGCAGCGCGGCAGCAGCAAGACTTGTCTGGCCGTCATCAGCAATCCGGGTGCTGAATTCTCAGGCGCGGCCTATGCCAATTTGGTCCGTAGGTCTGTGGAGGACGACGAGATCACGAAAGCGCTGACGCTGAGGCCAGACACCCCGGACATGGTGGTTCGGGAGCTGCTGTCGGCATCGCCACGGCCGGCGAATAAGGCTTCCAACGCAAACGCTTCCTCGCAAGTATTAGCGACAGCGAAGCGACCTTACGAGACTGAGTACGCCGCTGCGAGGCCGGAGATCATATCGCTCAATCGGAGCGGAAAGCTGAGCGACTCGACTGTCAATCGATTCGCGATCCGGCGTGAGACAGCCAACCTGTTCACGGCGTTGTCGGTGCTGTCGGGAGCACCGATTGAGGCCATCGAGCAGGTTATGGCAGAGTCCAGTTACGAAGGCCCGGTTATGGCGTGCCGGGCATCGCGCTTGAACTGGCAAACCACGCTGGCGGTCCTCAACACTCGCGGCGCGGGGCTTTCACTAGGCGAACGCGCACGAGCACAGGTGCTGTTCGAAACGCTTCATCTCTCGACCAGCCAATGGTCCGTTCGTTGGGGAGAAATCTCCGCGGGCGCCCACGGTCGCACTGCAAGATCGGCAGGAAACCAATGAAGTTCGACGGTCGCAAGGCGTCTCGAGTGCGCATGGACAACAGACAGCCCGTGAACCTGATGGGCTCCGACGGCACCTGGCGGCGAAGCTGCGTCTTGCTCGATATCTCGAACACCGGCGCCAAGATCGAAGTCGAAGGATCGCTCGATGTTCTCTCGGCGAAGGAGTTCTTCATGCTGCTGTCGTCGACGGGACTGGCCTATCGACGCTGCGAGCTGGTCTGGATCGACGGAACCACGGCTGGCGTCCATTTTATCCAAGCAAATGGCAAGAAGACCCAAACGACCGCGAGCGACAGAGGCGCGCACAAACCAACTTGAGCCGAGCAGTCTCGTCGAAGTGAGCCAATGACCTTGGACCACCGAGGAGGCCATTCAGCCCGGCACCCGACGAACGAAGGCACCAGTCATGTTCGTGCACGTATTGGCCGACACTTCCGAAAAGCTCTTCGGGCTCTGTTCGCTTTTTGGAAAGCAGTTCACCGTTGCCGGCGAGCGGCTCGATGTAGAAGCAAAGCTTCCGCACGCTGCTGCTGCGGTCGTTGTCCGTGCCGACCTGCGGGCGGTCGAAAACATTGCCGCGCTGAAAAAGAGAGCTGCGCGGTTCGCCAAAGCGAAGAAGCGCATCTTCCTCGTCGAGCAAACTTCCCACTTTGGCATCTCGCAAGCTTATGCGCTGGGCGCAACGTTGGTGTTGCCTGGCAAGATCGAGGCAGCCAAGCTCCTGGCCGCTCTGGTCGATCCAGCCGTCCACGGAACTGGGTCGACGAGCGGCATCTCGAAGTCTGACAATGCGGTTGAGGCCGCAGCAGCCGCCATTGCGTCGATGTTCACTTCGATCACCCTCGGGGAGCGGGTCGACGTCGCCGGTCCCAAAGAGGCCGGCCGCAAGATCACCAACCGGATTTCCGAGCATGGGCTATCCGAATGGCTGGCCACTGTGCGGCGCCATCACGAGGGAACGTTCCAGCACTGCCTGCTCGTGACCGGCGTCGCCGTCGATTTCGGCCTCAGTCTCGGTTTTCGTAAAAGTGACCTTGAACGGCTCTCCACCGCTGCCATGTTCCACGACATAGGAAAAGCGAGGGTGCCCTTGGCGATCCTGGACAAGCCAGGACGCCTCGACGACGACGAGCGAGCGTTGGTCGAAACCCACCCAGCGACGGGTTACGATGTGCTGAAGGGGCACGGGGACATCTCACCCGAAGTCCTCGATGCTGTGCGGCACCATCACGAATATCTCGATGGCAGCGGCTATCCTGACCGCCTCTGCGCCGAGAACATCACCGACATCGTTCGCATTCTCACCATTTCGGATATCTTTGCGGCGCTGATCGAACACCGGCCCTACAAGCCGACAATGCCGCGCGCGGCGGCATACGAGATTCTCTGCGGCATGACGGGAAAGCTGGACAGGGCGCTAGTCGTCTCTTTCAAGCATGTTGCGCTTACCAGATAAATTCTGCTGAAACCTATGCAGGGATACTCCAACTCTCGACTCAAGGCGTGATCGGAGGCGGTCTCAATTCCGTGCACTTCGGCTTCTGATGCTGTTGTCTAATCGCTGCTGAGGCGTCAAGCATATAATTTCGTTCAGTGGACACTGCCGGGTGCATGGTTGTCTTCGCGGTCGGCATTAACCGCCGCATGATGGAGCTTCGCAGGACGAGCCTTCAATGTGGACGACGCACTTTGCTGAGTCAGCAGTGCAACAGCATCAGCGGAATGGCTCGGCTCACGTCCCGGCAGGGACACCTTGGGCGTTCGGGTTCTGAACGCGATCGGGGCTTATGCGGTGGCTCCGGCATTCGGATTGAAGAGTTCGCCAGTCTTAAGCATCGTGTGCATTATAACCGCCAGTTTGCGCGCCACGGCCACGGCAGCTCTTTTGAAGCCGATCCTCTCCCGGAGCTTCAGACCCCACGTGCGCAGAGTGCTGTCGGTTGAGCTGCGCGTCAGAATGACCGCAGCCGCTTCGTACAGAAGCCCTCGCAAATGGTGATCGCCCCGTCGGGATATATGGCCGTCATAATCGACTTCTCCGGATTGGTAGCGGCGCGTTGTTAGGCCGATCCAGGCGCCAACAGATCGGGATTTCCTGAAGTTGTCCGGCCTCTCAATGGCTGTTGTGAAGGCGGTTGCGGTGATCGCACCGATATCTTGGTCAAGGCAGGAGCGCCCCATGGCGAACGGATGGAGGTCCGGACGGTGCAGTCCGGGACTACAGCACGTTCCGATGCTTCGATCGGCGGCACGCGGTGCTATGCTGTGTTGCGCCCTTCTGTGAGGGAAATTGTTCATTTTCAACGACCGCACCAATTTGGTGATGATCTTGAATGTTCACGATTTTTCGACGGAAAAATATCAGTGTGCCAATCCCTAGCGAAGATCACCTCTCGGGAGCGGCGTCTTCCTTTTCGCCGCTCGCCACAATCTTCATGGTGTCGTCCGGAAGTGGCCGCTGCAGCGCCTCCGCCTCGTCCCAGGGGGCGCGCATCCAAACGTCGTACTCTTCGGTAGTGATGAGGATCCTGCAGAACGCCGATCGCCCAGCCGCGCAGCGACCGGATCGCTGGTCTTCGTTCCTTCGTCATCAGCATCGGGGTTTCCCGCCGGGACGAATCCTTATGCCGCCCGTATCGTTCCGGCCGTTAGCACAAGGCAGGGCGTCGCCGAACGGACAACCATCCAACCCGTGAAGAGCGGGGCACGTCAATACCTTTAAGACTCAACTTCCTTTGGAGGAGACTCAAGTTCTGTCACAAGGCGCATTCAACCATTTGAAGTTATTACTGAATTGTAGTTCGCATAACATAGATTATGGAATATTTCGACGGATCCGCACGTTCGGATTTCAGATTTGGAAGCCCACAGGTGGAAATCCCATGTGGACACGCACATTCCGCTCTGGCGCCGACACACCAATACGGTTCAATCGCGACTCAGCGACGAATGAGATGAACGCGATGAGCTTCAAAGCGGCAGCCACGAATGGCGCATACGAGCCTACCTTACATTGTCCGAACTGCAATCACGAAATTCGACTGACGGAATCGCTTGCCGCGCCGCTGCTCGAGCAAACCCGCCGTCGCTTCCAGGAACAGCTCGCGGGAAAAGATGCTGAAGTCGCCCGCAAGACTGAGGCGCTCCGTCTGGAACGCGAACAGCTCACCAAGGACCGCGAGGCGGTCGAAGACCAGGTCGCGAAACGATTGACGGCCGAACGCGAGCGGATTGTCGCTTCTGAAGCCAAGAAGGCGCGCGAAGCCTCTGCCGCGGAACTATCAGCGAAAATTAATGAGGCTGCCGAGCTCCGTCAGCTTCTGGAGGCGAATAACCGCAAGCTGGCCGAAGCCCAGCAGGCTCAGGCTGAACTTATTCGCAAGCAGCGCGCGCTGGACGATGAGAAGCGTGAGTTGGACTTGACCATCGAAAAGCGCGTTCAAGCCTCCGTTGCAACGGTTCAGACCAAGGCCAGGCAGGAAGCCGACGACGCTGCCAGGCTTCGCGTTGCCGAAAAGGATCAAACGATCGAGTCGATGGCACGTACGATCGAGGAACTCAAGCGCAAGGCGGAGCAAGGTTCGCAACAGGCCCAAGGCGAAGTCCTCGAATTGGAACTCGAAGAGCTTTTGCGCAGCCGTTTCCCGACGGATATCATAGAACCAGTCGGCAAAGGCGAGCTTGGCGCCGACGTCATCCAGCAGGTCAACGGCGCCGTCGGGCAGCCGGCAGGCATAATCCTATGGGAGACGAAACGTACCAAATCGTGGAGCGACGGTTGGCTGGCGAAGCTCAGGGATGACCAACGGCCGTCGGGCGCCGACGTATCACTCATCATCTCGCACGCGCTACCCAAACACATCGAACAATTCGATCTGATGGATGGCGTGTGGGTCGCTCATCCTCGGTGCGCCCTCCCCGTTGCGGTGGCGCTGCGTCAAGCGCTGGTCGACGTATGCGGCGCACGGCTCGTGCAACAAGGCCAGCAGACAAAGATGGAGCAGGTCTATGACTATCTGACCGGCACCAGATTCCGGCAACGTGTCGAAGCGGTCATCGAGAAATTCAACGACATGAGAGACGACCTGGACAAGGAGCGCAAGTTTATGGGTCGCCAATGGGCTAAACGCGAAACACAGATTGTATCTGTGATAGATTCGACCGTCGGGATGGTCGGCGACCTCCAAGCGATAGCCGGCAAGTCAATGCCTGAAATTCCCAGTTTGGCGCCTCCCTTGCTAGAAGCCGGTGATCCGCCCGAACGCAAAGCGAGCTAGTTTCACTAGACGATCGCCTCCCTTCCCTGCCGCGTCAGCATGACGATTGGGAACGGGCCTGTAGCTCAATGGTTAGAGCCGGCCGCTCATAACGGTCTGGTTGCAGGTTCGAGTCCTGCCGGGCCCACCAAGAATATCAGCATCTTGCTTGGTCTTCGCTGCCCTCAAGGCGACGACCGCACCAGAAACCGCACCAGATACGTCCACTTTTCGTTCGTGCGCGAGCTTGCACACCGCAATCCGCTCGATGGCGCTAGACTGACTTGGCTGACGGTGGATGTCAGTCGCTTCTCGATGAAGCTGTCAATCGCAGGATCTGGTGTGAAGTCGGCCATGTGCAAACTCCGGCGGTCCGCCGCGTAAGCCTATCTCGCTCGACTACCCGAGATAGGACGGCGTCACCAACCCGCTCAACACGTTACCGTCCATTGCCAATTATTCCGGTGGGCGAAGGCAATGCTTCGAACCTAGCTTCGTAAGTCGTACCCGTAAACGATCGCTTGATCCGGAATCATCTTTATGTCGCGGGAGTCCGCTTCCCCATAGCCAGGTTGGTGAGGTAAGTCCGAAATTCTTCGGCCAACCGCGTCTTCGCTGCTGGCGCGACGGTCGCCAGGAAATGCGCGCAATATTGCAGCGTGTGTTCCTGCATGGCGAGGACCTGCATAATGGCTGGAATGTTGGTTGTCGGGTTCCGAAGTAGAAAGGCCTGCTGCTCGACCGCATGTATCCACCGCTCGCGCAACCAATTAGCAAAAATGGGCGCCAATACCGTGTCTAATGTTGATCGCGCGAGGAACTGGATCATATTAAGGGCTGCCACAAATACGTCATCCGGCTGAAGTTCTGACGCACGCGTAGCGACCTGATTGATCGTGAATTCGACGGTTTCGTTCGTCGCGTTGGGCTGCACCGCACCAGCCATGACACCCGCTAGCCGAGTGAGTTCAGGGGAATAGTTCTGTTTGGAGATCGCGGCATGCAACGCCTGCAAGGCTTCGGGCCGCCCCTTCAGACTCGCGGCAATCCCGAAACCAAACAGAGCGTTCGCAAGAAGCCTCTGCCCATTGGGCTCCGCATATTTTTCGGGCGAGGCGGGTTCGATTTCACCATAGGTCGGATCGAGCGGCGAAAAGTTTCTAAAGTTCTGGCCAAGGCTCTGAATATAGAAGAGACCCTCAACCCAACTCGAAACGCTGGCCATGAACTTATGAGCGTCCGAGGCTTTGATCGACGCATCGACTCGCGCGGCGCGAAGGTTGGTCTCCATGGAAGGAATAGCCCTGCCGCCAAGACGACGTCGCATCGAGTCAGCAATTGACGACCCGGCATCGCCAGCGAGATCGGCTTCAGCGAGCAAATACCATCCGATATCGATGTGGCCGAGCGGCATATCACCGAAGTCGGACGGCTCCGGATTGCTGCACATTCCGGGTGCGATGGCGCCTTCTTCCTCCGGCAGCAAGCTCTTCTTACCTGTCACACGAAGGTTCACGCAGAGTACCGCGTGCCGAATAACCCTATGAAGGTATCCAGCCGCGATGGAAGCTGCGGGATTAAATCGAGACAACCCATCCAGGGCCGTAGCCAAGGACAGAATTGCCTCACGAAGGTGTCCCGCCTGGAATTCGGCTATGCCCCGATCGGCGACCAGACCCAGCGTCATCATTGCCATGCCGTCAGCACCATCAGCCACGATTTTCGATCCCGCGGCGTGCGCGGCCCCAAACCACCGCGCCGCGTCTTCCCAGTCGCCCGTTTCGGCTGCGCTTATCCCTGCTTCCCTCAACATAAAGGTCTGTTCGACAAAATCATTTCGCGCAACTTTGTCCGCCGAGTCCCGCAAGAGCTCCAGCGCGGCAGCATGATCCTTCCGGCGATAATAGACCTTAGCGCGCGCCCGCGAGAGAGCCGGATCGGCACCGAGCTGCTGCTCGGCCTCATCCAGAGCTTTCAGGGCACCTTCTGGATTAACCGCATACTCGTCCAACATGACGCATCGAGCGATGTAACAGCGCAGTGCCAATTGACGAAAGCCCCAGCGAAGCGACTGTGCGGCCATTTCGAGATACAGTTGCGCGCACCTCTCGAAGTCGATGCTCTGCCGAGGCTCCGCAAGCCATGCGTGATTGACCATGACCGAAAAACCGTTCGGCAACTCAGCCATGTTCACGACGAGCGCAGCGCGTTGGTCGGCAGAAAGGCTATCGAGGCGGTCAAACACGGCTTTGAGTTCAAGGACGCTATCAATTCCAGAAGCCTGCAACAGAAATAATATGCCGCAGACTGTCGGTGTTTTTATGCCACCGACCGGCTGATTGACGCCTGCAAAATCAACCTTTCTTCCGGCGAGCGCATCAAAGCGCAGGATAAGTCCAATCCAATCAGGTAGCAGCGCAGCCAATGACGTATCACCGAGCGCCTTTCCGATCGCGGACATCTCCAGTTCGGGATGCGTCGATGCTGCCTGCGCGACTTCCCTTTGCAGAGCCTGAAAAGACTCCGCAACCACCTTGCGGTTCCGGGCAGGGGCGCGAAGAACTAATTGTGCGATGCGGAGCAATACCGACACACGGGCATCTTCCGCAAAAATAGGTCGGTCGGTCCTGTGGAGCCGAATGCCGGTGATCCAATCCGCAAGGTCTTTTCTGACGGATTGCTTCGCGGTCAAAATACCGATTGCGAGCTTCAAAAGTGCTGGCTGCGACTTCCCGCGCAAGGCATGAAGAAACGCCGCGTTTGCCTTGAGAATGTCGAATACAGAACCTGCGGTGTATGCCTCTGCGATAGCCCGGTTCACACTGAGCTGAACTGAGGGGCCCAGTGTTTCCTCGCCAGCATTGGCAACGAGCGGTGAAACACGGTATTGCTGTTGCGCGTAAGGTTCGATCCATGGGCCCACCAAAAGATCGAGTTGTTCGCCCGGTGCGGAAATTGGCGGCTGAAGTTCTGCAAGGGCCAGCGCAATCGGCCGATCAAACCTGCCGATCGCCAGGCTAACTCGATACAGAAGGGCTTTGGCGTCATCGGCCAACGCTGTCACGAGTTGGCGTCGCGCAGCGACGCGTTCCGCTTCAACATCGTCTGAACGCTCGAACTCTCGCAGGCGCCTTAGTTCGTCCTCAGGCCACCCTCGCGCCCGCAACCCGGATATCAATGCGTTCACCAGCTGGGGATGGCCGAACCCACCAGCAAGATAAAGTGTCTTCGCCCATTTAGCATCGCCGCTACCGGCGACGACCATCTCCTTGACTTCGTCTTCCGAAAGATCGGGAACGGTCAGGCAAACGTCTTGGTCGAGGCCTGCTTGCACCAGCGCGCGCGTTGATGGTTGATTATAGGCAGTAATGACGCACACGGCGTCGCTGCGCCGGATCATGGAGAGCAGCCGCGCCAAAGCATCACTGACGCCAGGATCGTCAATCTCATTCAGATCGTCCAGAAGGACCACTCGGGGGCGGGTCACCGGAAGTTCGCGGGCGGCCTGTCGCAATTGAGTGACCGATTCTGACGATGAGGCGTTCCGCAGATCACCGATCCGGATGTCGCTGGTTAACTCCCGTGACGCTAGCCTAGAGATGAGCGTTTTCCCTCGCCCGGAGCTCCCAGTGACGATCACGGCGCCACGGGTACGGACACGCTCGAGAACGTCGTTCATCAGCGAGAGCCTGCGCGTCAAGATTGACGGCAAGGGAAGATCAATTTCGGTTGCTAGAACCGTCGGGGCAGCGACACGCTCACCTTGGGACCCGCCGAGCCCGCTTGCAGCCTGTTGCAAAATCGCGTTTGCGGCGTTTCGGGGAACGCGGATGGTTGTGGCATCCTCCAGCAGCTTTAGAAGGCCAAAGGAGTCGAGGCGGCGCGGTTTGCCATGAACGATTGTATCGAGAACATGCATCAGCACCGTGCCGACGAGATCTTCACCATCGTCAGTATATAGTTCGAGTTCCTCCGAACAATAACGCGCCAGCCGCGCCGTGAGGGCGTCCTGAACTGCTGGAAGATCAGGCTGACCGCAGTCCCACTGCACGCGCATCAAAACATCGGCTCGCAACTGTTCATCGTCGCGCGATTTGATGAAGCGCTCGACTCTTTCTGACAGCCCGGCGGCCAGCAAAACCGTACGGAGTGGTGTGACATCGGCAGCGGCCGCCGCCGACCTCCAGTATTCGAGAGTTGGCTTACCTCCCGCGCGGTCCGCGACCGCACGCTCCTGCCCGATTGGAGATGTCGATAAATAATGAACGAAAACATTCGTCTGCGGGTTGCGCTCCACCAGGTCGACAAATGCGTCGAGCGCTTCCTGGACACTTTCCGAATTTATCGTGACGGAAGATGGACCCGTGTCTTTCACTTGAACCGCTTTGAGCGCATCATGCGCGGCTACGGCGTAGTCCTCGGCAACTTCAAGATACAACTCCTCTTGGTTCCGAAGATTGATCCAGGCGAGCGCACTCGTGTAGAGCTGATACGCGTACCCGCGCAGGGAAGCGACCGCTTCTCTTGACGGATCGCCCGCCGGGGGCGCTGTGAGCCGGGGACCGGCATTGAATTGCGATGGTCGGGCCATGATTCGTGAAGCTGACAATCCCGGCAAGAATGTGCAAGGGTAGAACTTTCAGTTACCACACCTTACCCGCGATCAAGCATACTCGTACGGCGACATGCGGTTGGACTTGTTCAGATTGCTCGGCTCGTAGGAGCATATCTCAAGGATGAAGGCACCCGCAGGAGGGTCAGCATAGCGCCGACGCGGTTACGCGGCGGGACCCGGGACCGAGTGCAGCCGCGAGACCGGTTAACCGCATCGACTTTGCCCGAAGAAAACAACAGTAGAACATCTGAATCCTACTGTCGTGAGGCCCGTGGATGGCGCTTGCCAGCCCGAGCGATGGCTGAGCGACAAACGGTTGGCGCACGGTCACCCTGGCGGCTTCTTGCGCAACCACTCGATGCTGCAGATGATTACCTATTGTCGCGATAACCGCCACATCGCCAGGCTTAAGGATCTGCATTCCTGCAAATATTTTCCTGCGTTTCATGCCGACCTCGATACGATGAAGAGTGAGCCCGGCGATCCGTTCGTAGAGCTGCTGTTGTACGACTATGACCGTGCAACGCTCAACCTGAATACCGGCCTGCCATGCGACAACAAGAGAGATGGGAAAGACGAGGCCATGAGTTCTGTCCATCATGGCGTAAGATTCAAGACCGTCAGCATCCCCTTCTGTGCATTCTACGACGACTCATGGCAGATCCGGGACCGCGGCGAGGAGAGCGAAGCTGGAGGTCGAAGACCTCATGAAGTATAAGCGCCTTTCGGGACTCTGGATCATCGTCCTCGCCTTCGTGCTGGCATTCAGACTGGCGAAGATCGGCGCGGAGGCCGCTGTGCTCGCCGCGGACAGTCGGAAGTCTGCAGCAACGCAAGGCGTCTCGTCGACGGTGCCGGAGAAGCCGACAACAGAGGACACTCCAAAGAACTGACGCCGCCTCACGATGGAGGACGTCTTAACGTAGCGCGGTTCCCATTTGTGAGATGGTTTGCCGCCGCATCAATGGCGTCGGAACCACCGAGCACGTAGTGGGTCACCACCTGGCAAGCTTCAGATAGCCACCATTCATGAGCGCTACGCTGCTGGCAACAATTCGGTTGATCCTTTTTCGCAGTGGTGCATTCTTCCATTCGATAGCCGGGATATGATGCGCTTGACCGTCGAGCAGTACCGCTGCGATTTCACGCCGGCTCGCGCCACCTTGCTCGCCGTCGAGCGCGCGGAGCTGGAGCACCAGCCTGGAACGCTGGTTCGGCGAAAGTTGCAAGCTGCGCAACTGAGGCCCGGCGCCCTTGCCTGCAATGCGTCGCTGCAGACGCTGCAAGACTATGTAGTCGTGCGCCGAAGTCCTCATCGAAAAGGAGCAAGAACATGACGCCGTACTTCTGCAAGCCGCCGGGGATCCGGATTCGATGGCGATGATTCCCATACGCCCGGCTGGCGGTCGCTTCGGTGGTTTCGCTCGTAAGCCCGAGAGCGTTCGAGCCGCCGGCGTGTCCCTCAAGCGGCACGGCGACGCCGTCTGACGACTTCAGCGCGCTTGAGCTCGTCCCGATGAAATTCAGCTTCCCGCCCTCCGGCCGGGGCGGTTATCCGGTGTTCAACTTCCGTTCGGAAGGAAGGCGTTTCGACAAGAGCCATCGCTGCCTGATTCCGGCTACCGCATTCTTCGAGTTCACCGGAAAGAAGTACCCGAAGACCAAGCACCGTTTCACCCTCACGGGCGCGCCCTTCATGGCGATTGCAGGGTTGTGGCAGGACGGCAAAGGCAATCAGCCACCGGGCTTTGCGATGTTGACGACCGAGCCCGGACCGGACGTCGCCCCGTACCATGACGATCAGGTTGTTGTGCTTCCGCTTGAGGATTGGTCAGCGTGGATACGGCTCACCAAGCCTGTATCGGAACTCTCGCGGCCGTTGCCGGCACAGTCGCTTGCGGTCGAAACGGTTCGGCGGGGTATAACCGCGACGACAGCTTCTCTCCGTCCCTCGACATATCATTACTTTGGAAGTCAGCTTTTCTTCTTTGGCAGGAACAGAAAGTCGAAACGTCGGATGACCTCGCCGACTACTCGGACGTCCCCGAGGCCGTCAAGAGCGTTGCGAGGCAGCTTGGATCCTTCCTCAAAAGCGGAATGGATGGCGGTCATCAGATCCGGTGGCAGGAATTTTCCGATCTCATCAGCCAAGGCGGTATCTCGATGAACCGCACCCATCATCATCGAAACCAAAAGCCCCTTGCGCGTAGCATGTGTCGCGAGCTTCTTTGCGTAGTCGAGCGCCTGGTCGCTCGTCCCCGCTCGACCCACCGTCATGGACATCAGCACGGCCACTGCCGGCGCGCGCGTCGTCAGTTGTTCAATGGCGATGCGCGCGGTATCGGCGATCTTGAGCGAGTCGCCTGTGACATAGAGCGCCCAACTGGCGCTCTCGGACAGCATGAGGTTCTCGCGCGACATTGCGAGATCGACGACACGTGTCCTGCCCGCTTCGCCGCCATTCCGGGCAACAGCGATCAGTAGCTTGCCGCGCACCGCTGAGTCGCGGCTTGTCCCGGCGATTTCAAGAAGCCTGTCGAGCACGCGTTCAGGCAGATCGCATGACGTTCCCAGGATATCCGCGGCTCCTGTGGCGATAGGATAATCCTGGTCGTCGCCATAGTAGCCGGACTCGGCCGTCCAATTGTCGGCGGCGAGGATAACAAGCGCATCGAGATGGGCTGGATTGCGGCGCGCCTCCATGAGGTCGAGCAAGGAGCGGCGGACACCGCTACCTTTGTCTTCAGCCAGCGCCAAAAGACGCTCTGGTAAAGCACCGAGAGAATGCGGAGCCAGGGCTTTCAGCGCCGCTCGTCTGACATCGGCAAACCGGTGACCGAGCGCGACCTCGACTTGCGGCCAGAGGCTTCGCGCGGCCGCAAGTTCAACCGCCTCTGTCGCGATTGCGATTTCTCTCTGCTCGTCTCCAGCTGTCGACCGAAGAAGCGCATCGATGTCGCTCTCGACGTTCTGACCAATGGACGAGAGCAATTGCGCTCGAACCAGGCGCATCTCGTCATTTGCCGCGACATCGAGATCATGCAGCACGGAAAGAGCCTCTTTCGAGAGGGCGGCAGGCACAACATTCCGCACGGCGAGGCCGCAGATCTCTCGCAGCGGTTCGGGCAGCGCGTTCAGAAATTCGGAGACGAAGCGATCGACGTTCTGCGCCTTGTCCCGCTCCTCGCGCACGGAGCGAAGGTCGATGAAGAGTTCGACGGTGCATGAGGGGGGACGCCGGAGCAACATCTCAACGAGCGGTGTGAGGGATGCCGAAGCATTTTTTGCAAAGCACTCCACGGCGGCAACGCGTGTCTGGTGATCGGGATGTCGGTTAACCAACCGGTCCGCCAGTTTCGGGGCTAACGGATCCTGCCACCTCTTGGTCACCAGCGACCAGAAACGGCTCTCGTGCCTGTGGCCCCAGGCTTTTTCCGATAACGCAAGAATCTCGGCGTCGTCGCAGGTGACGCTCGAGGAACGAAGCAGATCGATCCAGGCGTAAAGTACATCGGCGATTCCCGGATGGTCGCGCAACGCCTGCCATCCGCTCCGCAGGCGCAGCGCCTCCACATAGGCCTTGACGAAACAATCAGCGGTGTGGCCATCCTCGGATGCCGACTCGGCAAGGTGCTGGGCGTAATCTTCGCTGTATTCGCCGTTGCAGATCGCGAGCCAAAGAGCTGGATCGTCCGCACTTCTAAGCTTTGCCTGGTAGGCGATCGCTTCGTCGACCACAGTCGCAAAACTGTGCAGATTCCGAAGGGCGCCGACGGCGATCGCGTCCGCATTCGAGTTGAAACCGTGCCCGACGACCGACGATGCGGCATCGAGAAAGGCACGGTCCAGATTCGGCGTCAGGCGCCTGAGATAATCGGCAAAATCGTCGGGGTAGCCTTCCCGTCCGAAGGGCAGAACGCGACGTACGAAGACGTTGCAAATATCCTCGGTCGATGGATGCGCTGCCATGCGTTGATACCAGTCGTCGTCGTCCGGATCGGGCGACCAGGAATCTCCAAACGAATAGCGCGTTCGGGTGATGGGAATCAGCCAACGGGCGAGTTCGGAAGGGACGCTAGCCGATGATCCAACCGCCGCCGCGAGCGTCAGGATGTTGCTGAAGTCGTCGCCCTCCCTGCTGAGACGCTCGGCAAGCCAAGCGTCGATCGTCTGGCGCGACGCGGCGGCGGGCCTCAATGCAATCTTATCGAGCCGGAGCGCGGCTTGAATCAGATGCGCGGCGGACTCGCGACCCCAATCGTCACAGTTTGCCGTGTCAAGCGCTATGAGGACGTCGACGAGGAGCTGAAGTACCCGCACCGCGCGTCCAGGTTTCCGCTCCATTGCCGCTTCGAGACCTGCCTCAACGCGCGGGTGGTAATAGACGAACGTGCTTTCGACCTGCCGGAGGTTGCGGCCGTTGACGAGGAAGTTGACGAACGGCTCCAGCCCATCCTCGAGCTCCCGCTCGACCGCCCCCAACCCGGCCTGGATGTCGGGGAGCAAGGCACGCGATTGTTTCGGGCGCGCCTTCAGAAGGCCCCATACAACAGTCGCCCATGCCCAAGCTTCTCTGGTTTCGACTTGCTGGACGATGGTGGTTTCAATCGAATCGCGATGGGCCGCCTCAATGCAGCGCCGGGTGTATTGACTCTCGTTCTCGTCCTCGGCCGGACCCTCGGCAAGGCTGTCGAAGTATTTCTGGATCTCGAGCGGGCTCCGAAGCTGATTGAGGGCTTCACCGCGATATCTGGCTGCCACGGCCTGAAACCGCCGCGTTAGATGCGGCAATCGATTTTCAAACAGTCGGACGCGCTCGCGGGTACCATAATTGTCGCTTTCCAATGCGACGTACCATTTCGATGCCAGCAGCCTAGCATGGCTTTCCGCCAGCACGTCGGATCGGCTCGTGATGACAAACCAGCGATTGGCCGTCGCCGTTGCCAGGAATTTGCCTAGTTCGTCGTTCCAGGGCTCGGATTGCGGTTCGAAGCGATAGCGGCCCCACGGATCCTCGATGGAGAATACGACCGGGCCCGGAATCTGGTCGGCCCGCACCTGCTGAGGTCCCTGCGTGACATGCACGACCCTCAGGCCTGGCACGGCGGCCCGCAGCTCATCGAGCAGCACGAGAGAGGCTGTCGTCTTGCCCGTTCCCGAGGCCCCCGTGATGATCACGGCGTGATTGTCGCGCAGCGCCTGCTGCAACTGGGTCCAGTTCGTGGGTTTCACGAAGCTCTCGACCTCTGCCGAACTCGCGATGTAGCCGTCGTGGGAGCGGATCACCGTTTCAAGATCCGCACGGGTCCATACCCCATGTCCTGCACCGCGCATGCGGCTCAACGCCTCGCCTCTCAGCGCAGCTTCGCAGTCATCGAGACGTGAATGCGGAACGCGAAAGGCATCCTCAAGAAGCGCCCGCAGCCGTCCAGCGATTTTTTCGAGATCGATACTTGACAGGATGCCGATCCTGCCGGCTGCGGTCGCCGGCAGCGCAGAAGCGATCGTGGCAGGCAATGCCGCGGCCTTGGGCCATTCGGCGAGATTGGCAATGCGGAGCTCCCGGGCGACGTTCTGGAGATCGGCGCTTGTCACGAGCAGATAACGGGCCTTCTCGTCCCTGAGCCGCTCAGCCGCGGGCATGCGTTCTTTGCCGTGCTTGAGGAGCGCGACAATCTCTGCCGCTGACCACGGGCCGGTATTGCGAAGCTTGGCCTGGATGACGAGGCGGTAGCTCGGCAGGTCAACATCGGACGCAATTGAACCCGGGTCGTCGTCGGTCAGGTCAGCCTCAAGATCTTCCTCGCCGACCGGTTCCAATACGATCTGGCTGGCAAGCTTCTTCGCAAGCACAAGATCCAGCGCCGCCCAGACCGAAACGTCGAGCTGATAGAGATAACCCTCCAGCGAGGTCGCGCCGCTAGAAGAGTTCTGGATCGGGCTTGCGGTGGCGTCCGTCATATCAATTCCACAACAGATTTTAGCTTAGGTTTGGTCTTTGAAACGAAGCGATCATAGTGAGGCGTTCCGGACAGTATCTACTATTTGCGGGACGACCGCTCAGCATTTCAGGACTATTGCTTTGCGCATGGATAGCCGTCAACTTCTAGCGAATCCGGCTTTCACGATACTGGTGGACGCACTCGATGGTCAGCCGCTCAACAATCGTCGTCGACGGTCCGCTGGCGCTTCGCAGCGAGCGGGCAGCAGCTGCAGGGACCGGCGCGATTGGCCGTGAAATCATCACTCTCCCACTTATCGCCGCGCGTCTCGCCGGCGGGTTCACCGCGCCGGCCGGGACCGATATCCTATATCCCGCGATTCAGGCAGCGCTCGCGGCCGGCGGCTTCGAGGATATGGGCGAAGTTGCGAGCCTGCCGGGAATGCCTCGCGCGGTTCTTCACTCGCTCGACGCGACCTGGCGTGCGGATATCGATCTAGCATCCCTTCCTCAGGACATCCGTCGCTTTGCAGATCTGCATCTGATCGAGATGCGCATACAGGAGCGCCTCCCCGCCTCCCGAATGCTTCCGCGCGATCTCCGCAGCGCCGCGATGAAGCGAGTTTCGCTTTCAAGAACCTTGCTCGGCCCCGTGACCCTCCTGGGGATCGTGTATATCGACGCGATCTGGCGTCCGTTGTTGAACGAGATCGCCCGCTTCACTGACTTGTCCTGGGATCTACCGGCTCAAACAGAGCACGCATGGTTCCAAGGCACGGTCAGGCGGCGCATGTCCGCCGGCCCCGCAAAAGTTTCAGCCGAGAGCAGCGCCGATCCAAAGTCGGAGGTCGTCGAGGCCCTCAGGTGGGTCCGCCAACTCCTGTCGTCAGGCGAGGTGAAGGCCGCCGACATAGCCATCGCGGCAACCTCAACACAGGATTGGGACGATCACTTCCTCGCATACGCGGCCAGCGCCGGGCTTCCGTTGCACTTTTCACATGGCATTCCGGCCCTGAGCACGCCGGAAGGTCAGGCATGCGCCGCTCTCGCCGATATTGTGACGGGCGGTCTAAGCCAAGAACGCGTTTGGCGTCTGATCAGGCGATTGCCGGCCCGGCCCTTCGCGAATGCCGTTCCTGAGGACTGGTACGTCGCGATACCGCGAAACGCGGGCCTGAAGACACCCGATCAATGGCGGCAGGCGTTCGCGGCGGCCAGGCCGCGTCGCGCGACCGATGATCGTGCAGAGCACATTCTTCTCCCGATGCTCGAACTTCTTGCACGCGGCGCGGATGCCAGCCGCGAAGCTGGTCAACTGCTGCTGTCGGGCCCAAGCCTCGCAATGTGGGATGAAGCACTGCGAAGCGCCCCGCCGCACGCGATCTCGCTTTCCCTGCAGGGACTGCGTGTGGCCGACGGACGCGATCCTGCCAACAGCGTCGTCTGGGGGCCAGCCTCGCATCTGGCTGCAAGCCCTCGACCGTTCGCGCGCTTGCTGGGTCTCACCAGCCGGTCATGGCCACGTTCCGAGAACGACGACCCGCTGTTTCCCGACCATCTTCTCAAGCGCCGCACGCTGCACCCGGTCACCACTGCCGAACGTGATCGCCTGAACTTCGACGTCATCCGCGCCGGAACGCGCCAGATCCTGGTGCTGTCGCGCCCTGAACGTAGCGCGAAGGGAAGCATTTTGTCGCCGAGCTCGCTGTGGCCTGCCGATGCGATCGCGCACAAGCGGGACCGCATCCCTGTGCACGCCTTCAGCGAAGCGGACCGACTTTTCGCCCGCGCCCAAGACGCAGGACAGCTCAAACATGTCCGTCAAAGCCAGCGGTGCTGGCAGAACTGGCAACGCTCCCCGACTCTGACGGCCCACGACGGCTTGATCGCCGCCACCCATCCCGCAATCGAGGCCGCGCTTGCACGAACCCAGTCGACGACGTCGCTTCAGCGTCTCCTGCGCGACCCTCTTGGTTTCGTATGGCGTTATGCGCTGGGGTGGCGATCCATTCGCCTGGAGCCGGAACCGCTTCAACTCGACGCATTCGCATTCGGTGAACTCGTGCACGAATTGATCAGCGGTGCGATCACGCGACTCGAACCGGTACCTGGCTTCGCGCGGGCCAGCGCGGACGAGATCGAGGCGGCGATCGAGGCGGCATCGGCGATGATATTGTCATCTTGGCCGCTGCAACGTTCCGTCCCGCCAGCAATTCTCTGGCGTCACACCGTGAACGAAGCCGCTCGACGCACGTCCAAAGGTCTTCGCGCGGATGATCCGACGAGAGCGGACACCCAAAGTTGGAGCGAAGTTCCGTTCGGCCAAAGCGAGCGCGCTCCGGGTGACCTGCCATGGGACACAACGATCACCATTCCCATCGAGCAAGCAGGGCTTGTCTACGGCGGTCGTATCGATCGGCTCGACATTCGCGCGACGGGCAATGGCGCGCAAATCACCGATTACAAGAGCGTCAAGCCACCGCCGAAGAATCAACGCATTGCACTGGGTCAGGGACGCGAACTCCAGCGTGTTCTTTACGCGATGGCGGTGCGCACGCTACTTCCCGAGATCAGAACCATCATCGCGCGCCTGATCTATCTCGCCGACGAGCCAACAACGTTTGAGCTGAGAGGCGATGAGCTCGACGGCGCGATCACCGAGGCCACGACGTATCTCGTTGCAGCCGTCGGCATCCTTCGAAGTGGACGACTCGCGCCGCGGTGGGAGCAGGATGGGCTATACGATGACATGCGTCTCGCTCTGCCGGCCGATCGCGAAAGCTATCTTCGCCGCAAAGCCAGCGACTTCCGGGGTGCCAATCAACCGCTTAACAGACTTTGGAGCGGCTCCACATGACACTCGTCGATCAGGACAATCGACGACGCGCGATGACCGATTTCACGTCGGTCTTGCTGGTCGAGGCCGCGGCAGGGACGGGCAAGACTTCGCTCATGGCAGGTCGCGTCGCGATGATGCTTGCAAGCGGCCATGATCCGGGTGAGATCGCGGCCATTACGTTCACCGAGCTCGCGGCAAGCCAGCTCGCTCGCCGCATCAAGGAAACGGTCGACGCACTCCTGACGGGCGATATTCCCGCCTTTATCAAGCCCGTGATTCCGGCCGGCCTGAGCGACGCTCAGCGGGCATCGCTCGAAGCAGCAGCCCCGCGACTTGACGAGCTCACCGCAACCACGATCCACGGTTTCTGCCAAGCGATCATTCATAGCCATGGCGTTCGAGCCGGGCTCGATCCTGGTGCTCGTGTCGTCGATGCGACGGTGGCTGATGCACTTTTCCTTGGTGAACTATCGGCGTGGTTCTCGCGCCGGCTCGCGGCTGGCGCAGCCGAAGCAGACCCCATTGTCGTGCTTGCGGAAGAGATTCCGCTGCAAGTCGTTGATCTAATCCGCGAGCTCGCGGTTCTTCGGCGAAAACATCCGGATGCGGCGCCTCTACCCCCGACACCGAATGCGCGCCCGGACATTGCGTTCGTTCAAGCGGTCGACGACTTCGACAGATGGCAGTCACGGATAGGCATTGAAAAGTGGGCTCACGAGATCGCTCAGGAACTTCAAAAGCTGGTGACACGCTTTACCGATACTTTTGCCAGCCCACCCGACTTCGCAACGCTTTGGCGACTCTGCAAACCCGGACATTGTCGACTTTTCGCGCCGAAGGGACTCCGGCTCAAGACCTATGATGAAGCGGCACAGGTATTTGGCGCCTATCGTGGCGAGGCAGCCAGCGACTCTGCGCTTGCCCAGTATGAGGTTGTCAGCAACGCTTGGAACGCACTGATCGGACACATTGCAAGCGCTCTCGTTTGTTCCCTTTCAACCTCGCTCGATCTGCTGCTAGAGAGCTATCAAGATCGTAAGCGAGCCGCGGCTGTCCTAGACTTCGATGACCTGCTGCTCCAGGTTCGCAAGCTGGTGCGTGAGCATGAAGAGGTTCGCCAAGCGATCGGGCGACGTTACAAGTACATCTTGGTTGATGAATTCCAGGATACCGACCGCATTCAGAACGAGATCCTCTTTTCGATTGCCGCAACCGCAGAGCGCCCGGAACGCTGGGAAGATGGCCGGCTCAGGCCCTGCTCACTATTTCTCGTGGGCGATCCGAAGCAGGCGATTTATCGCTTTCGGGGAGCTGATATCGAGGCTTACGAGCTCTCGCGCCAGTTGGTCAGCCAGCGGGATCGCGGGGCGATCATCGAAGTCAGGGCAAACTTCAGGTCGCAAGGCGCAATCATCCATCATGTCAATTCCTGCTTCGAAAGTGTGTTCGCGAAGGCCTCGCAGCCCCGATACGTACCCCTCGCGCCGACCCTGCCGGATTGTTCCTATCCCCTGCCTTGCGTGACCCGCTTCACGATTGAACTGGACACAGAGGGCCGCATCTATGCGGAGATGTTCCGAGAGGCCGAAGCGGAGAAGGTCGCGGAGATCTGTGCACGCTTGATTGGCTCGGTGACAATTACACGTGCGGACAAGTCATGCTCACCTTTACGCGCGGGAGATATCGCACTTTTGTCTCCCGGTCACACCGAGCTCTGGAGATACGAGCGCGCATTGGAGCAGCGAGGCCTTGCAGTGTCGTCCCAAGCTGGCCAGACGCTGATGCGGCGGCAGGAGACACAGGATATTCTTGCGTTGTTACGCGTCTTGGCGGATTCCTCCGATACGCTCGCATTCGGTGCGCTCATGCGCGGTCCACTGGTTGGTTTAAGCGAGCAGGAGTTGCTCGACATCACCGCGACCCTTCCGTCCTCCGATGCCGGGCACCCAACCTTCTTCACGGTGAGAACTGAACCCGCGCTGGTCCAGCACCCGCTTGCCAGGGCCGTGCTCGAGGCTTTGCAAAGTTTGCGACGACGGGCATCGATCTCGACTCCCAGCTTGATCTTGGCGGAAGCGGTTGAATTATTGAACGCCCGGGTCATCGTGGCGGCACGGCACCGAAACAGAAATGCGCGAGCGCTTGCCAATCTGGACGCTCTCATCGAGCGGGCACGGAGCTATGGGGTTGCGGGTCTGCGCACGTTTGTGCGTGACCTGCAAGCCGATTGGGTGCGCAAGGTAAGGGCGCCTGAAGGACGTATCGATGCAACCGAGCACGCCGTCGAGATTGTGACTATCCATAGTGCCAAGGGCCTCGAATGGCCCGTTGTGATACCGATCAATTCGACCACGGAACTGTATCGTCCGGATCAATTCGTCCATCGACAATCCGACAATAGCTTGCACTGGATGCTCGGAGGTGTCGCGCCGCCGGATCTGGCCGAGGCGCGCGCCGAGGAAGGTGAAGAAGATGCCAATCAACGCGAGAGAATTTGGTACGTCGCGTGTACGCGGGCGCGAGATCTGCTGATCCTTCCGTATATCCCACAGGCTTCGAAAGGCTCGTGGTTCAGTTCGATCGATCTGCGGCAACAGGACATCCCCGAACTGGAGCTTTCGGGCTTCGCTGTTTTGGACGTTCGCCCCGCAACTGCCAGCAAGAACGAACAGTCGGCGGACACCTTCGCGTCAGAGCAAAGAACGGTAGAGAAGAGCGCTCCCGCGATCGTCTGGCGTCGGCCGAGTGACCATGATCAGGATCGCCTCGGCGATCCGCTCGACACCCTGATTGTGACCGATACCCTGCCCGAACGACTGGAAGTGGTTGGCGCCGGAGCATTGCGCGGGATCGTCCTTCACAAACTCATGGAAGAGTTTCTGACCGGCGAGTTGGAGGTCAACGAGGGAGCGGTCGTTTCCCGCGCTCAAGATCTGCTTGCACAGTTGATCATGGACGCTGAACAGGAGAAGTCGCGTCCCGATCCTTCAGAAGTGGCGAGATGTGCGCTGCGTGCCCTATCCTTGCCGGAGATCGAGGCAGTGAGATCATGTCTCGTGCCTGAAGTGGCGATTTGGGCAGCGGGCGAAGGCTATCTCCTGGCAGGACGCGCGGACGCACTCGCGATCAGAGGCGGACGGGTCGAGGTGGCAATCGATTGGAAGTCCGATATCAATCCGACCTCATCTGCTCGAAGCGCGTATGCGGGACAACTGCGTGACTACCTAGCCGCGTCCGGCGCGGAGCGAGGCATGCTCGTATTCGCAACGCTGGGGGAGATCGCTTGGGTTGAAAATCCCGGGCGAATGCCCATTGCCCACCTCGAGCCGGGCTTGGCCCCTAAGAATTAGGTCGTTGTGGTTTCCATCAATCGCGACTGGTGGGAGCGTCTTGTGCCGAAAGGTGATGCATCGGCGGCGGAGCGCGGTCGAGGCGCTGAACAATCCTCCAGCCTTAGGACGCGAACAGGACAATCCCGAAGACGTTTTCGTAATGTCGCGAGGGGGAGCCCCAGCCGGTCGTCAGATTGGAGGTTTCGTGAGATATGCCAAGGCCCCTTGCGCCAAGGGGAAGAGGACAGTGTAGAGCTGATCGAGGTCGATCATGGCGCCTTTATGCGCGATGTTGTTGCGCTGCTTTATGAGCGAACGGCAGATCGCTAAATCAAGTGGGATAGTCTTGTCGAGCCTTTTCACCTCGCCAAGATCAATCTGCTTCAAGATAGCCAGCAATTTTTCGGCACGTCCCTGCTGCGTTGCTGATGGGTTCTTGAGGAGTTGCTCCAACCTCTGCCTGGCTCCAGCCGAAAGGGACGCCTGCAGGAGGTGGTTCTTCTCGTCGGCCGAAAACAGCGGGTCGAAGAGCGCTTTGAACTCGTCGCGAGATTCCAGCTCTTCAAGAATTACGAACCAGAACAGGAATTTCGACTTGGGCTGGGCTGCCCGCATACCTTCAGCGAAGATTGCGGTCAGCGGCGACCAAGACAGTGCCTGCAGCGACGCCTCGCTGACGACGATGAACTCCTCGGATGTCATCGCCGTGCTTATTTCCGGGGAAATCGTGCCGGGCGGCTTGGGCGTTGAATCTCTCAATCCTGGCCAAAGGGCTTCAAGCAGCAGATTGCCGTACCATGGATCGCGTTGGTTGCCTGCCATGGACACGGTGAACGCATCGATCAAGCGCTGGATGAAGTCCTCGGTATCTTGCAGGCTGCGGGCAGCTACAAATTCGAGGGACAACAGATATTTGTCGCCACCTTGATGCGTCAGCAAGAGCCGGCGGAGGGCGGTGCCGAGGACGTCGGCATCGCCGAAGTCGAACGGCTTTGCTCCGAGTGCCACGCCATCGTGCCAGAACAGCCCTTTGCGGTGAGATAGAAATCCGGGACGGGCAATGGCGTGGGAGGGCGCGAAACGAACGGGCACTTCGTAGCAGGTCGACAACGGGTCAGATGATGATGCTGAAGGAGTGATCATGTGTGTTCCGTCGTTTCCGCACTATTGCGGAGTGGCGATGCGTTGATCGTGTCCTGCAGCTTTTGAATTCGAATGAGGATCTCATCGAACGACAGGGGCTTTTCGTCGAACATCATCGGCGCCATTGCGCGATAGTCGGTGCGCAGGTCCTTCAGACGCGCTTCGGAAGGCATCAGCCGCAGCGTGCCTGGCCGCGCCGTTTCGTAACTCGCCCAGCCCGAGCGGAAGAACACCGCTTTGTGCTTTGCGACCTGCTCGAGAAGTCCGGTCTCAGTGGTGGCTGCCTGTCCGTCGTCGGTGTCGAGCAACATCGCAATATCGTAGTAGTGCCGAGAGAAGTATTGCGCCGTCGCCGAATCCTCAGGCCGGTGCGCCTCAGCGTGCAGCGCCGTGGCCTTTTCCCAGAAGGTGCGCCGCGCAGACAGGACCGTGACCGTGCAATCAGGATTCTCGAAGAAGCCTGGAAAGGCATCCGCCGCGTAAGGACGGATGATCTTCTCTTCGGTCGGCCACGGGTCGCCGCGGGCGCCGAACTCCAACTTTACGCGCGGAGTTATGTAGGCCATGCCTTCATATTCCTCCTCGGGCAGCGCAGTAGGATAGTGAAAGTTCACCGTCTGCGGATCGCTTTCGTCGATCTCCAGCGACCATTCGCCGTTCGTCGGCTCACCGAGATGTTTGGCGATCTCGGCGCGTAAGGTGGGCATCAGCTTCTCGACGATGTGCTTTTCGACATCCCGGACGAGGTCGTCGATGAGCTTGCCGGCCTGCTTCCTGCTGATGCCTTCCTGTTCAGGGTCACGATCGCCGGTGTAGCCGAGGTCGGCACGGTCAAATGACAGATCAAGGTCTTCGGAGAAGCGGCGAATGGCGCCGAACGCCTTGGATAAGGATGTCCCGCCCTTGAAGATCAGGGTGGGCGCCTCCTCGTCCTGCAGCTCGAAGAGGCGCTTCAAGGTCCAGCAGACCCAAAAGTCCTTTTCGATGACGGTATTGGCGACGCCTCGCGCCGCGCCCGTCTCGCCGAACAGAGCTGAGCGCTCGGAGCCGTCAAGGAGCGCCACTTTATCCATCGACCACACCCGACATGCTGGCGATGGAAACGAGTGTTGACCTCATCCATGCGGGCGCCTGGACGGCGCTCGAGGCGAGAGTTTTCTTGTCGCTCGCTGATAGCCTGCGCGCGGCAACACGAGCGACGTCGGTCGCCCGCGCGGGGCCGAGATGCCGCAGCGCCTGAACGAGCATGCCGGCGGGGCTGCCCGGAGCGATGAGATGCTTGGGTGAGGCATGACGCAGGTCGACGACCCGCTTGCCGAGCACGACACGGCGGGAGGGACCATCTGTCAGGTAGGTGCTCCGGGCCGGAATTTGGGTGGACAGGCCGAGCGCGTTTGCCGCGCGGGCGCCAGCGATTTGCACCTGTGACCCGGTCTCCCGGGCGAGTGCCTGCGCGACGTCATCGGGAGCGGGTGAAAGCAGGCCGAGCTTCGGATGCACCTTGGGGAAATCGTAGAGGCCGCGCGCCAGGCGGCGCAGCTTGCCGCCCTTGGTCAGGCGGGACAGCGCCTGATCGACGGCTGCACGACCGGCCAAGCCCAGGAAGTCGCTGGGCGTAAAGACGCCGCCGCGCCCGCCAGCGCGGGCGCGCTTCATAATCCGATCAGGAACTGATGTGACCTTCGCTTTCATACGTCAGAAAATAGTGTGTCCTTTTCTGACATTCAAGCACTGATTACCGCCCTGCCTGACCCGGGTGCCCCGGCTGCGAAATCGGCCTGCTGTAGCAGCTAAACCGGGTGCCCGTTGCGGCCCATAAACGCGATCTGACCCGGCTTTCAGCTCATACAGGGGTGCGGGGACAGGTCAGCGGTCGAGTTGCAAAATACCGGCAACTAACGCCGATATGGCGTATCGACATGGGACCTGGGCTGCCGATTTCTTCGGCCGCCCGTCGGAATGAGAAACGGCGCGGGTACACGATGGCTTCTCTCGATCTGATCGACCTCTTGGCGGGGGCAAATGAAAACCTTGGCATCGAATTCAAGGCGTGGATGGACACGAGGAGCCATGACGCCCGGGCGAAGCTTGCCCGGCATATTGCCGCGCTCGCGAACCATGGCGGCGGATATTTGATCTTTGGAGTGGACGATAAGACAAGGAAGCCTCTCGGTGCGACTGACCTCGATCTCGCCCTGTTCGGCCAGGACGCGATTTCAAGCATCGTCAAAAAGTATCTAGAACCGCGGGTCCAGGTCCTCATCGAGCACATACAATACGAAGGGGTGACCTATCCTGTCGTCGTGGTCCCCTCGCACGGCGCGCGCCCCGTTGTTGCGATTGCCGATGGTCCGCAGGACGATCGCGGTCGATCGGTCGGTGTATCCCTGGGATCGATCTACATCAGGATGGCCGGGCCAGAGAGCGCGCCGATCCGAAGCGCCGATGATTGGAATACACTTTTCGATCGTTGCCTTTCTCATCGAAGCGATCTGCTGGGTAAAGTCCTCCGGCAGTCGCTTGCTCATCAGTCGAGACCCGATCAGAAGGTGATCGCTCTCCTGCAAGCCGCCCTTGATGACACGGCTCAGGACTTCACCACACAGACACAGCTGTTGGCGGGTAAAGCTGAACCCAAGTATCGCGACGAAATTATCCGAGCCGGCACGAATTACTCGGCTCTCGGATATGCGCTCGTCGACAGTGAGGGAGACCTTGTCGAGATTTCCAACCCGCGCTCAGTGAACGACCGTGCCTCGGTCGAAATGCACCGATACGCGCACTATGGTTGGGGCTCGTTCTTGCCCCTGAACGTGCCTGAGCGAGCCCCCCAGGTTCGTATGTCCACGCTTGCCGGGCAAGAGGTCACGTATCTTGAAGGAATGCGGGTCGAGAACACCGGGTTGATCAGCAGCGCTTTCGACTACTGGCGGATTTATGAATGCGGAATCGGTGCAAGCGTCGAATCGTTCCGCGACGATTGGCGGCGCGAGGGTGAGACGGCTCCGCCGCACCTCACGCCCTCTTGGATCCTGATCACAATTCACTCGCTGCTCGCTCACGCTCGCCTCGTCGGGCAAGAAGTTCCGGGCGTCACCCAGGTTGTGGTCCGAATGGAATGGCGCGGCCTGAAAGGCCGCATGCTGGCATGGGATCACTTTCGGCATGCGGCCGGCGGCGGGGCACTGGTTGACGACCGTTTTGCGAAGAATGTCACGGTTGGGTGGGCGACCTTGCGGGACAATTATTTTGAAGCACTGCGACGGGCGGCACTTCCGTTTCTCCGCATCTTTGGGACCGCCGGCTGGTTTGACCCAGACGTGTGGTTGACGCGCGAAGCCGTCGAGGCGCAATTCGCTCAGCAAAGGATGAGTACAATCAGATTGTTTGACGAAGACTGAATAGCCGGTGCGTCGCATCCTCGACCTTGTGGATGCTAAACTTGTTCTACCGGACTGGTGTTCACGGAGGGTCGCCGTTGGCCCACATGCGCTCGTTCCACGACTCGGACAACAGCCTGTCGGCTTGTCGGATTAGCGCCTCCCCTTTGGCCCGGGCATCGGCCGACTGAGCGGCCAAGATCGAGGTCATCGCCCTAGACTTGCCTAGTTCCTTGGCGAGGGCCTTGCGGTCGCCTCCGGAGAGGGGCGTCGGGTGGTGCTTCGGCGCCATCGCCCGCGGCCTACTCGAATCGCGGCCAGCAGCCGTCTTCCTCATGGCGTCCCGTCCGCTGTGTGCACGTGTTGTCTAGAAGGCGCTGGCCGACCTCCTTCCAGATTGCGTCCGAACCGGTAACTGCCCAGGTGGCCGTTTGTATTCTCTTGACTGACCACATGTGTTTGTGAGTCAAGGTATGGGTGACGCCGCCAAATTCCTCATTGTCTGTGGATGCCCTGCTGGCCCTGATTGGGGAGTTGCAGGAGCGCAACCTGATGTTGGAGCAGCAGAACGCATTGCTGACGGTGCGTGTGGCCGATCTGGAGCGTCGGCTTGGTCTGGATAGCTCCAATAGCAGCAAGCCGCCTTCGAGCGATGGACCGGGCCAGGCTTCTCGCCGGACACAGAGCCTGCGTGAGCGAGGGTTGAAGAAGCCCGGCGGCCAGCCCGGCCATGCAGGCAAACACTTGAAGCGGTCCGAACGGGTCGATCATACGATCATGCATCGCCCTGTCAGATGCGGGCGCTGCCGAATGGCGCTGGAGGGTGAACTGCTGGAACTTGTCGGCAGCCGTCAGGTGTTCGATCTGCCGGCGCCGGCGCCGCTGCTCGTCACGGAGCATCAGCTCTATCGTTGCAAATGCAGCGGCTGTGGCGCGGTCACGACAGGATCGTTTCCACCCGAGGTAAGGGCGCCGGCGCAATATGGCGTCCGGTTGGCCGCTGTGGTGACCTATCTGTCGGCGGGACAGTTTCTGCCTGAAGATCGGCTCGGGCAAATCCTCTCCGATCTGTTTGGCGTGACCATCTCGGCCGGCACGATCGGACAAATGATCGCCCGGGCTGCCAGCCGGACGCAGGATTTCGCTGCGGCAGTCTGCGAGCAAATCCGCCGGGCACCGGTCAAGCATTTGGATGAGACCGGGTTTTGGGTGGGCGCCACGCCGCAATGGCTGCATGTCGCGGGCACCGCCGGGATCAATGGGCTGGTGCATTATCGCGTCTCACCCAGGCGCGGCGAGGTGCTGACGCAAGCGGCGCATATCGTTGTGCACGACCATTGGACATCCTATTTTCAGATGTCCGGTGTCACGCATGCGCTGTGCAATGCGCATCACCTGCGCGAGTTGACGGCGCTGGTGGACATCGATGGCGAGGCCTGGGCCCGGCGCATGCGCGGGTTGCTCCGCTGCCTGTGCCACGAGGTCAATCTGGCGTCAGAGCATCCAACCGATCAGACAGGCGCGCTGCGTCCCAACAGAATCCGCGCCGCCGAGCGACTTTATGACCGCATTATCCGCGCCGGTATCGCCTGGCACGAGGCGCTACCCGCGCTGCCTCGCGACATCAAGCGCGGGCGGATCAGACGGCGCACGGGCCATAATCTCCTGTTGCGCCTCAAGTTACATAAAGAGGCGGTGCTGCTGTTTCTGCACAACTCGGCGGTGCCGTTTACCAACAACGAGGCCGAGCGCGATGCTCGGATGATGAAATTGCGGCAGAAGATCTCTGCCGGCTTCCGCACCTCACAAGGCGCAGACAATTTCGCCACGCTTCGCACCCTGATCGGTACCGCTCGAAAGCGCGGATGGAACATGCTCGAAACATTGTCCCGATGCCCCACACAACTCATCCACAAACTCAGCGTCGCCTAACCGAGCAAACGGACCTGGGCAGTTACCCGAACCGTACAAACGCGCGGCATCCGCCTTCTGGATCTCGACGGTCCGGCCGCAGCGCCGGCAGTCCACCCTCAGTAAATGTTGAGGAATTTGGCTAAGCCGCAGCAGGCGTCCGGATGCGGCTGAGCGCGCGGAACCACGGGCGGCGCCAAGGTCGTCCAAGAGCGCCTGCCAGTATTCGGGTGGCAGATCCGCGTCCTGAGCCAGTCCGCGCGCAGCAGGGGCCTTCCTGCCGACCGCGGCGGCCATCTTGTCCATCTGCTTGGGTGTTGGCATGCGCCAGCTCGCGTTGCGGTCGGTCATACCGCAAGGAGAACATACCAAGAACAATGAGTCGAGTCGGAACTCTGACCACGGCCGCTACTGTCCGCTCGCCTCCAATGCGGAGGTTCGCCGAGCATCCGAACGGCTATGGATCAGGCACGCCTACGCCGGGATCGTCGGCGCGGACCGAAGTCTGCAATTGGCTTGGATCCACGTGTTTGCGCTGGGCCCATTCCACGAGGTTCTGCGGCCGATAGGTTGGATCGGCCCGCCATCGTTTGAAAACATTAGCGTCGATGGTCTCGTTGACGTTGGTGTGGATTCCGTCGTCGCGCGCATCCGGCGCAGCGCCAACAGTTCGATAAAATGGCCGTGGGGAAATGATCTGGTAGGCGCCATAGATGAACTCCCCGTAGGAGTTCTTGATCTTCGCGGTGACGTCGTCGCCGTCCAGATCGACTTCCGACCGGAACGCCAGCCCCTGCGATTCCGCCTTCTTCATCAGCCAGCGCAGCGGCGGCTGCGCGAGCAGGTCGGTTTCGTAGCCGCCGCCGACGTTGGCGTGCGCGCCCACGAACCAACGTTGTTCGACGCTCGAAAGCGGTCGCGGCTTGGCGGTGCTGCGATGGACGTCCCAGATCGTAGGGGCGAACTTGGCGCGATGCTCATCGATGGCGAGCGCGTGATAGCCGTTCTGGATCGGAAGGCGCAGTCCCGTCTGCAGATAGTCGAACTGCGAACTGCTGATGCCAGTGAAGTCGCCCGCCGCGATGCCTATCGAGCCGACGGTATCCCACACGCCGACCACTT
Organism: Bradyrhizobium sp. 192; assembly: GCF_023100965.1. Taxonomy (NCBI): domain Bacteria; kingdom Pseudomonadati; phylum Pseudomonadota; class Alphaproteobacteria; order Hyphomicrobiales; family Nitrobacteraceae; genus Bradyrhizobium; species Bradyrhizobium sp. 192. The sequence continues at coordinate 3,660 of NZ_CP064691.1, read as the reverse complement.
TGATATTCACGGGCCGCGCGTATTTGAGCAGCCACTTCTCCTGGGGAGATAGCTTGGCAACGTCACCGGTCGCCTCCTTCTCCTTCAGCTTCCAGATCGTCTCCTCGTCGCCCCTTTTATAGCGATCGAAAAGCTCGCTCACGCCGATCGGCGAACCCTGCTGCAGTAGTCCGTCGATTGCTATCAGACCCGCCAGCGCTCTGGCCGTGTACGCGCCGCGGCTGAAGCCGAAGATGAAGATCTCGTCTCCGTCCCGGTAGTTTTCGATCAGCCATTCGTAGGCCAGGCGGATATTGTCATCGAGCCCTTGTCCGAAGGCACCACCGAGAAAACCGTTCACGCCGACGGAATAGTAGATCAGTTGAGCCTTGCCGTCCTTGCTCGTCGGAGCACACAGGGAGCGCATACGCCACACGTTCGTGTTGGTGTCGACGCTGTTCCACGTACCGTCGAGGAAGACCGCCAGGCGCTTCTGCTGCTGATCCGCTCCGGCGAGGTTCGACTGGCTGCCGCCCTTCTCCCCCGGACGGCCGATGAAGACGCCAATAGCGATCATGGCCGCGACCACCACCAGAAGAATGATCGAATGCGCGATCCGCCAGACCCAGTGCCAAACTTTCATGCGTCACCTCCGAATTGTGTCTTCGTGCGTTTCCGCGGCATGCGATGTTCTTCCGTCGTCCCTTGTCGCGTCTCCGGTCCGCAGGGGGCATTCGCGCATGGTGCCGCAGCAAGCGACGCGTCCGCGCAGAGTCTGCCAGAAATCGTCCACCAGGAGGCGCCGGCGATGCTCGAAAATTATCGGACACCCGAGCCCGATGCGGTGGCAATCTCTCCTGAGGAGTGCCCGTCCCCGCCGATCGGTGCGCCCGCAGATGCATGCGCTTCGTCCGTTGCGGAGCATGCCGGTCTTCGAGTGAATCCTGCTCACGGCTACGGCGACGACGCCGGTGTCGAACGCGACCGCTTCGCGATAGGCGGCTCGAAGCTCAAGCTGATCGGCCGCGTTCTCGGCCGCGAGCTCCATTTCACCTGCCTCGCCGTGCGAAAGTTGCGCTTCGCTCGGCCAAAATCCCGTCTCCTCCGCGGTCTCCTGCCAAAGAGCGAAAGCGTGCAGCTTCATCCACCACGCCGCCGCTGTCTCGTCCGTGATGCCTTCGCCAGCACGTAGCCCGATGCAGAAGGATCCGCCGGGATTGATGTGCCGCTCGGGACAGCACGCCGGCAGCGTGCTTCCGACCGATCGCTCGGATATACTGATCTCATCGCCGACATAGACGGCCTTGAGCTGGAACACCCTGGTGAAGGCCTTGCTATTCCGGACCGCGACGATGTCGATCTCCGCCTCACGGGCGTGGACCGACCGTAACTCGGCCCAGGTCGGACAGCATCGTGCGAGCGCATCAAGCGACATGATGGCTGGTCATCCCCGCGCTGGCTTCGGTGATGCCGCGTGAGACCGTGCCGCCGGTTCGCTGCGCAGTATCTGGACTGCGGGGGCTTGTGGCATCATCAGCAGATCAGATGCCGAATCAAAGGACATCAGTCGCCCGGACGAGAAGTGCTTGCGAACGGTGGGGTCCGCGATACCGGCTGCGACCGCACCGAGGCGGATGCCACCATGTTCTATGGCCTGCTGGGTGCGTTCCGCCTGGATGGTAGCGCGGCTCGCCGCGCAGCGGACGCTGTCTTCGCCGCGATGGCCCAAGCGGGTCATCGGTGTCGGGCCGTACTCGATGCCGACGGCGAGATCGATGGCGGCGTCCGATTGGACGACTTCCATACAGAGATCGAAGGATGACCTCATCGCCGAGGCGCATAGCGCGGCCTGCCGCACGCTGCCGGCGGCATCATCGGCACGCTCGCGCTCGCCGACGCAGCCGTGGATGCAGTCTCCGATGAAGCGCACCCGTTTGCCCCCGAAATCATCCTTGAGGACGGAGTTGAGCTCTTCGCGGATGACGTGGACAATCTTGACCGCTTCTCGGATTGTTTGCGAACCGCCTTGAATCGACTCATCGACGAAATTGGTGAACCCGTCGATGTCGGCGAAGATCGAGGCCATTCCCATACGGATCGAGTTCGCGGGGGAAAGTTCGCTGAACTTAACCGAGGACAGTGGCAGCGCGGGCCGCTTGAAGCGGAACATCGTCTCCGAGGAGTCCAACGCGATGGCCGCGGCGGTGCGGTCGATGCTGTCGAACGCGTACTTCCTCGCTGCGGTCGCGATGTAGGCTTCGTCGAGCGTCAAGGTGCCTGCCTGCTTGCGGATCGCGCCGGCGGCGACGCGCTTCTGAGCCGTTTCGGTGAGGAAGATGCCCTGCTCGGCTCCCGACGCGACGAGCTTTGCAGCGTGGTTCGCGGGCCGCCCCAGGAAGAGAGTGTCCTTTTCGTGCGCGCCGCGTCCCGTAGTCATCGCGAGGGTCTTGCCGTGATCGATGCCGAAGCGGATGCGGGAAGGGAAGCCGTGTGCCTCGCCGACTTTCCGTGCGGCTTCCGTGAGCTTGCGGGCAAGCGCCACGGCTCGCTCGATCTGCGCGGCCGGGTCGCCGACCGGGGAGGCGATGACGGCGTGAAGGCGGGCGCCGTGATAGTCGATCCGGTCGCCGTCGTCGCCGTCGACGAGGGAGTCCCACACCCGGTAATGCATGTTGAGGAAGCGCAGCAGGCGCCGATGCGCCGCCTCGGTCTCCTGGCCGTGCTCCGTCACCAGGTCCTCGAAGTCGAGAAGCTGGCCGTAGAGATGGGCGCCTTCGACCACGAAGGCTTCCCTGAGCGGCATGCGGCTGAGCAGTCCGCGTTTGGCCACAATCGCGCTGTCGAGCGCGACATGCCGATCGACGTCGGGCACCGTCTTCAGGTGTTCGCGGATTCTCGATTTCGCGCGATCTTGGTTCCAGGTCATTACCTTCTCCTCAGATGGAATAGACGTCGAGTTCGACGCCGTGCTTCACTTCCACCTTCGTCGGGCCCCGGAAGGTGTCGGGGTCTGCGCCCGACCCGACCATCAGGTCGCGCAAGGTCGGGCTGATTCTGATCTCTCCGAGTTCGGACGATTTGGCCTGTTCGTACCTGGCGGCGGTGTTGACGGCGGCTCCGAGCAGCGTGACCGCGACCCTGTTCTCGGCGCCGAAGTCGCCGAAGGCGACGTCGCCGGCGTGCAGACCTATACGCAGCCCCAGCGGCAGGCCGTGCTGCTCGAAGTAGGCCCGGCATTCCGAGACCACCTTCAGCACGCAAGCGAGCACGGCGGCCGGCTCGCATTTCTCGCGATCGCCGGAATCGACGAACCAGTAGGCCATCGCGCCGTCGCCCATCAGCTTGTCGACTTGGCCCCCGCCGTCGCGTACCGCGTTGATCTGGATGGCGGCGAGTTCGCTGAGATGGGCTGCGACCTCGGTAGAAGGCCTGGAGGCCGACCAGACGCTGAAGCCGGCGATATCGCTGAAGAAGATAATTGCGCGTCGGTTCTGGATGGCAGGCCGCTCGCCGCGGGTCGCCATCTTGACGATTCCGAGAGCGTCCCCGTCCGAAAACCGGCGGAGAAGCAGTTCATGCTGCCCGGCCAAGCTGCGCAACTCGGAGCGCATGTCGGTAGCCTGCTCGAGCTTCTGGTTGATGACGCTCGCCAACGTCAAGGTCCAGACGACCTTCTCCCGA
>NZ_CP064690.1:8002500-8194174 GCF_023100965.1 Bradyrhizobium sp. 192 | reverse complement strand
GGTGCACACCCAGGGCCTGCGCCTGCGCCCGCGCGTCGGTGCGACGCTGGAGGCGGAATCCGGCACCAACGATCCTTTCGCGATCTTCCTGACCCTGATGCTGGTCGAATACATCTCGCTGGGATCGAGCTCCGCAGGCCACGTGCTGATGGAGTTCGTCCAGGAGGCGGTGCTGGGCGCCGTCGTCGGCGTCATCGGCGGGCGTCTGGTCGTGCTCGCGCTCAACAAGGTCGCGCTGCCGCAGGGACTGCACGCGCCGTTCGTCACGACCGCGGCGCTCGTGATCTTCGGCGGCTCGCAGATCATGCACGCCTCCGGCTTTCTCGCGGTCTATCTGGCCGGCATCATCATCGGCAATCGACCGACCCGCGCACATAATTCGGTGGTGACCTTCCTCGATGCCGCGACCTGGCTGGCGCAGATCGTGATGTTCGTGCTGCTCGGCCTGCTGGTCTCGCCGAGCCGGCTCGGCGCCAGCGTCTTGCCTGCGGTCGGGATCGCCTTCGTGCTGATGCTGGTGGCGCGGCCGATCGCGGTGTTCGTGTGCCTGGCGCCGTTCCGCTTCAACTGGCGCGAAAGGATATTCATCGCCTGGACCGGCCTGCGCGGCGCGGTCGCGATCTTCCTGGCCTCGATCCCGATGCTGGTCGGCCTGTCCAAGGCCTATCTCTATTTCGACGTCGCCTTCGTCGTCGTCATCATCTCGCTGTTGCTGCAAGGCTGGACGCTGGGGCCGGCGGCTCGCAAGCTGCACGTCGCGCTGCCGCGCGCCGAGCGCGGTCCGCGTCGTGTCGAGCTGGATCTGCCCGGCCAACTCGAGCAGCAGCTGGTCGGCTATCCGGTGCGGCCCAAGAGCCTGTATTTCCGCCGCGGCCTGATCCCGTCCTGGTCCAGGCCGACGCTGGTGATCCGCAACGAGAACATCCTGACGCCGCTGGAGGCCGACCCGATCGCGCCCGGCGACTACATCTACCTGCTGGCCCCGCCGGAAAAGGCCGAGTCGCTCGACCGCTTCTTCGTCGACATGCAGCCGAGCTCGGCGCCCGATCCGCATCTGCTCGGCGACTTCTTGGTCTCCGGCGAGCACACGCTGGCCGAGCTTGCCGAGATCTACGGCATCAAGGTCGGCGAGGATGAGAGCAAGCTGACGCTCGCCGACTATTTCGACGTCCATCTCGACCGCGCCCCGAAAGAGGGCGCCGAGCTGCCGCTGGACGAGATCGTGCTGGTCGCGCGCAGCATCTCCGGCGGCCGCGTCAACGTCGTCGGCCTGCGCCTTCCGGAAGAAGACGAGACGCCGCCGCCGCCGACGCGCGTGCAGGCGCTGCGAAAGAAGCTCGCGGAGGTCTGGACGTCGGTGGCGGGGGTTTAGGGACGCTATCGTGTCCCGGACGCGTTGCAACGCGTAAGCGTTGCCGCGCAGAGCCGGCAACTGTTATGTTGGCGTGGTTGTCAGGTACGGTTTTCTTTCGCGCATGATGGCGTTGATAACCGTTAGCAGCTTCCTGGCAACGGCAACGAGAGCGAGCTTGGCCGGTTTGCCGGCTAGTCGCAGTCTTTCATAGAAGGCCTTAAACGGATCGGCTCGTCGAACCGCATTGAGAGCCGCCATGTAAAGGGCATCGCGAACGCGTTTTCGACCGCCGGCGATCTTGCGTTTGCCGCGGAAGGCGCCGCTGTCGACGTTGAAGGGGGCAAGACCGGCCAGCGCCGCGATCTGCTTGGCTCCGACGCGTCCGAGTTCCGGCATCTTCGCGATGAGCTGCATGCAAGCCACCGGGCCCACACCAGGCACGGAGCGCATCAAGCGCGCATCGTCTGCAATCTCCGGCTCAGCTTTTGTCAGAGCCTTGATGTCGGCTTCGATCTCCGCAATCTCGCCGTCGAGGACCTCAATGAGACGGCTGATCCGCCCGGCCATGGCGCGGTCGTCGGCCTCGCTGCGCCGGTTCTTCTCCTGGGCGCGCATGAGAACCAGCTGATCTCGCCGTTTTGCAAGCCCTGCCAAGGCGTTGCGGGCAGGATTGGCGGCTGCCTGCTCGACTGCCGGCTGCATGACCCGGCCAAAAGCCGCCAGCATCCGTGCATCGATCGGGTCGGTTTTGGCAAGCTGGCCGCTGGCCCGAGCAAAATCGCGAGCTCGTGCCGGATTGATCCGCGCAAAGTGGACACCAGCTTGGCCCAGGGCCTCGCGAAGCTTGAGGTCGTAGGTGCCCGTGGCCTCGAAGACGACCAGCGTATCGCATCGCCAACGCGCCACCTGCTGTGTGATGGCCTGTGTCGCGTTGGCGATGCGCCTGGGCACGCCGTCGGCTTCATCAAAGATATCGAGATGCTTCTTGGAGACGTCGATTCCGACGTAACGGAGGGGTATGATCACGATGCCTGTCCCTGTGATGCGAGGTCTGTTGGCGCAGCCTCGTGCAACTGTTCAGGTTGGTAATGGAACGGGCGGGAGACCGAGCCGGCTCACGGCGTCAAGCGCCAAGGACCCAACGGCTTCCCGCCCAACCCCATCCTGACAGATCTTCAAGACACAGGGATCCATGATGGATGTGGGCCCCGGCTCTGCGTCGCATCACTGCGTGCTGTGTCGCGTCCGGGGCACGAAAGGCACTGCGTTCCATCTTGCTCAGCCTCACGACAGCACCTTCACCCCGCCAAGACTCGTCACCCGCCCCTGTTTCAGCATCACGATCTGCGTCGCCAGCTGGCGCAGCTCGGCGGCGTCGTGGCTGACATAGACCATGGGGACATTGGCCTCGTCGCGCAGCCGCACCAGGTAGGGCAGGATCTCGAGCTTGCGGCCCTCGTCGAGCGCGCCGAGCGGCTCGTCGAGCAACAGCAGCCGCGGCTTTGCCAGCAGCGCGCGTCCGAGCGCGACGCGCTGGCGCTCGCCGCCGGAGAGCTTTCCGGGGCGGCGGCCGAGCAGGGTGCCGATATCGAGCAGGTCGATGACGCGTGTGTGCTGCGCGGGATCGGGCGCCAGGCGGTTCATCTTTCGTCCATAGTCGAGATTCTGCGCGACGTTGAGATGCGGGAATAGCCGCGCGTCCTGGAACACGTAGCCGATGCGGCGACGCCAGGCCGGGACATGGATCCCGGCCGCGGTGTCGTCGACGGTTTCGCCGTCGAGCACGATGGTGCCGCGGTCGGGCCGCAGCAGCCCCGCGATCATGTTGACCAGCGACGTCTTGCCGGCGCCGGAGGCGCCGAACAGGCCGATGACCCGGCCTTCGCCGATGAAGGATGCTTGAAGCGAGAATTCACCGAGTTGCTTCTCGACGTCGACGCGCAGCATGGTCAATTCCCGTGCAGGCGCTGCGTAGCGCGGCGGGCGAACCATTCGGCGGCGATCAGTGTGCCCAGCGCCAGCACGATCGAGACGATCACGAGCCGGCCGGCCGCGGCATCGCCGTCGGGCGTCTGGATCAGCGAATAGATCGCCGAGGAAATCGTCTGAGTCTCGCCGGGAATGTTGGAGACGAAGGTGATGGTCGCGCCGAACTCGCCGATCGCCTTGGCAAAGCCGAGCACCATGCCGGCGAGCACGCCGGGCAGCGCCAGCGGCAGCGTCACCGTGAAGAACACTTTCCAAGGTGCGGCGCCGAGCGTCTCGGCGGCCTGCTCGAGCCGGCGGTCGATCGCCTCGATCGACAGCCGCATCGGCCGCACCAGCAGCGGGAACGACATGACGCCGCAGGCCAGCGCCGCGCCGGTCCAGCGAAACGAGAACACGATTCCGAGATGGTCGGCGAGGAAGCCGCCGACGAGGCCGCGGCGGCCGAACGTCAGCAAGAGCAGATAGCCGGTGACGACCGGCGGCAGCACCAGCGGCAGATGCACGACGGCATCGAGCATCGACTTGCCCCAGAAATCGCGCCGCGCCAGCAGCCACGCCAGCGCGATGCCGAATGGCGTCGCCACCAGCGTTGCGATGATCGCGACCCTGAGCGAGAGCAGGATCGCGGTCCATTCGGCGGGAGAGATGTCTGGCATCAAGTGGTGAATATCAGATTGTCGGGCTGACCAGGAACTTGAAGCCGTATTTCTCCAAAATGGTCTTGGCGGCGGAGGAGCGCAGGAAGGCGAGATAGTCGCTGGTCCCGGCCTTCGCAATTGTGGTCGCGGCAACCGGATAGATGATCGCGGGATGCGACTCCGCCGGGAATGTGCCGACGATCTTGACGCCGGGCTCGACCTTGGCGTCGGTGGAATAGACGATGCCGAGATTGGCCTCGCCGCGCGCCACCAGCGTAAGCGCCGCACGCACGCTCTCGGCCATGGCGAATTTCGGCTCGGCGGCCTGCCATGCCCCGAGGCTCGTAAGCGCCGCCTTGGCGTATTTGCCCACCGGCACCGACTTGACGTCCCCGGTCGCGATCCTGCCGTCGCCGGCGAGTTTGGCCAGGTCGAAACCTTGCGCGATGGTGACGTTGTCGATCTTGGAATCCTTCGGCGCGATCAGCACGATGCTGTTGCCGAGCAGATTGACTCTGGAAGGCTCTTTGATGGTCTTCCTGGAGATCGCGTAGTCCATCCAGTCCGTGTCGGCCGAGACGAACACGTCGGCCGGCGCGCCCTGTTCGATCTGTTTGGCCAGCACCGAGCTCGCGGCATAGCTGACCGAGAACTTGACGCCGGTCTTGGCGGTGTAGGCGGCGTCGACCTCGTCGAGCGCGTTCTTCATCGACGCTGCGGCGAACACGGTGATGGTCTTGTCCTCGGCGGCGGCCGGCGCGAGGCTCGCGCATGCGAGGATCACGAAGGCGGCGAAAAGTCCTGAAATACGTAACATGGGAGCGCTCCGTGCGAGTCCGCGCGCGCAAGCTGCACGCACAGGTCTGGCGTTGGTGGGTCCGGTCGCGACGGGTGGAAGCGCTGTCCACGGGGCCCGGCTGCGGCTTACGGCCGGCAGGGATATCGCAATCGCGAAGATAGCAGGCTGGCGCCCGAGGTCAAACCTGGGTCGTCATCCCAATAGCGTGGCCCAATCACCACTGTCGTCCCGGATCGGCGCGCCCTTGTCCTGGACGACAGCATTGGGGGCGGTGGCAGCGCGGTCCACACACACACGCTACGGCTTCGCATCCGCCGCATGCAGCACCGCCTTGCAGGCCGCCGGCATCTGCGCCAGCGTCATCGGCGGCTTCGGTTTCGGCGGCTCCGGCGGCGGCTTGGGGTGCAGCACCGCGTCGGAGAACCAATAGGCGAGATCGGCGGGCTTGCAGCCTACGTCCTCGGCCTGTGACGGCTGGCCCTCGCATTCGCCGGCCCCTGCGGGGCAGCGCATGCGGATGTGGAAGTGGTAGTCGTGGCCCCACCAGGGGCGGATCTTCGACAGCCAGGCGCGGTTGCCCTTGGCCTCGCGGCACAGCGCCTTCTTGATCGCGGCATTGACGAAGATGCGCTGCACCGCCGGCTCCCGCGCCGCATCGCGCAGCACCAGCACATGGCTCGGGGTGAACACCTTCGGATCGACGTCGAGCCGGTCCTGGCGCACCATCATCACCGCCGACATGTCCTCGCGCTCCTCGCGCGAGAGGCGGCGGTCCGGCGACGGCGTCAGCCAGATGTCGGCGTCGAGACCGATCTGGTGGCTGGCGTGGCCCGACAGCGCCGGGCCGCCGCGCGGCTGGGCGATGTCGCCGACCAGGATGCCGGGCCATCCCGCGTCCTTGTGCGCCCTGGCCGCGAGCCGCTTGATCAGCGCGATCATGTCGGGGTGGCCATAGCTGCGATTGCGCGACAGCCGCATCACCTGCCAATGGTCGCCATTGACCGGGATCTGCTCAGCACCGCCGATGCAGCCCCTGGTGTAGGAACCGATGACATGGGCCGTTCCCTTCGACGGCAGCAGCTTGCGCGCGAACAGCTCCTTGGCGGCGATATTGGGGTCGTTGGGATTGGCCAGCGGCGGCAGCGGCTTCGCGTTGACGCTGCCCTTGTCCTGGGCCAGCGCGCCGCCGGCGGCCAGGAGCGTCATGACGAGCAGGAGAGGGGTGAGGCGGCGGAGACTCATGCGCAGCCCTTATAGCCCAACACGGCGTCGGGGTTAAGAATTGGGCTGTGCTGCGGCGGACGACCTCACGGCGTCTTGACGGCCGTTGCCCCCGCGCGAAGGCGCCCGGCATGACGATCCCCGTATTCAACAAGGTCGTCCCAAAGTCGTGGTTTTTTCGCGGAGCCAGCCGGATTCTTAACGGTGCGATAACCGTATCCTGCACTGACCAAAATTCGTGCGCGGAGCCGGGTTCGTTTCCATACCGTATGCAATCGGACCCGCGCCCGGAAATGGTTCATGTAGAGCGCGCGTTTTTGCAGCACCTTTCTCTTCGATTGAGCTGAAGCCGCAGGTTTGATGCGCCACACGGCCCGCTTGCGCCTCGCAAACAGGCACCAGCGCCGGGCACTCGATGCTCGCAAGGCGGTGCCTCGGCTGGCGCGGCCACCCAAGATTACTTTTTTTTCAGACACTTGCCTCAAGAGTTGCGCCGTTGGGCGCGACTGGGACGAGTGAAGTTGGGTTTGGGGTTTCGAAAAACAGGAAAACGAAAGCAAAGCGTGCTTGCCCGGGCTGGCCAATCGCCGCGCAAGCCGCGCTTCGCGCGCGCGCCGCGCGCCCTTTCGGAACGCGAGGAAGTCCTGCGCAGCCGCGCCGAGGCGGAAGCTGCGATCGCGGACGCGCGCAAATCCCATGAGCGCCTGCGCCAGGCCATCGACATCCTGCCGCAGGGCATCGTGTTTCTCGACGCCGAAGGCCGCTACGTCCTCTGGAACAAGAAATACGCCGAGATCTACAGCAAGACCGCCGATCTGTTCGAGGAGGGCGCGCGTCTCGAAGACACGCTGCGCATCGGCGTTGCCCGCGGCGACTATCCCGAGGCCATCGGCCACGAGGACGAGTGGATCGCCGACCGCCTGCAGAGGCTCTATCAGCCCGGCGCCCGCCACGAGCAGAAGCTGTCGGACGGCCGCGTCATCCTGATCGACGAGCGACTGACCGACGATGGCGGCGTGGTCGGCCTGCGCGTCGACATCACCGAGCTGAAGCAGCGCGAGGCCTCGTTCCGCCTGCTGTTCGACGGCAATCCCGTTCCCATGATCGTCTGCGCGCTGGACGACGAGCGCATCCTCGGCGTCAACGACGCCGCGGTCGCGCATTACGGCTACACCCGCGCCGAGTTCGAGCGGTTGACGATCCGCTCCCTGCAGGCCTTCGAGAGTGAGCCGCCCTGGGTGGCGGACCCGACTTGCGAGGAGCAGGCCGGCCGGACCTGGAAGCATGTCAAGGCCGACGGCGCGCTGATCGACCTTGCAATCTATTCCCGCGAATTGACCTATGCTGAACGGCCGGCGGTGCTGCTCGCGCTGATGGACATCACCGAACGCAAGCGCGCCGAGGCGCGGCTCGCCTTCATGGCCCAGCACGACACCCTGACCGGCCTGCCCAACCGCAGCCTGCTGCGCCAGCAGGTCGACGAGATGCTGCTGCACACGCGGCGCAGCACCGACAAGGTCGCGCTGCTGATGCTGGGGCTCGACAGTTTCAAGTCGGTCAACGACACGCTCGGGCATACGGTCGGCGACAAGCTGCTGCGCGGCGTCGCCAAGCGGCTGCGCTCGACCTTGCGCGAGGAAGACGCGCTGGCGCGGCTCAACTCCGACGAGTTCGCGATCGTGCAGAGCGGCCTGGCGCGTCCCGAGGACGCGGTGATGCTGGCAAAACGTCTGCTTGCGGCGATCGCCGATCCCTATCTGCTCGACGGCCATTCCGTGGTGATCGGCGCCTCGATCGGAATCGCGATGGCGCCGGGCGATGGCGATGATTCCGAAAAGCTGCTCAAGAGCGCCGACATGGCGCTGTCGCGCGCCAAGCTGGACGCGCGCGGCACCTTCGCCTTCTTCGAGGCCGCGCTCGACGCCAGGGCGCAGAGCCGGCGCAAGATCGAGGTCGAGCTGCGCGACGCGATCCAGAACGACGTGCTGCGCCCCTATTACCAGCCGCTGATCGACCTCCAGAGCGGCCGCATCACCGGCTTCGAGGCGCTGGTGCGCTGGCCCCATGCCGAGCGCGGCATGATCTCGCCGGCCGAGTTCATTCCGGTCGCCGAGGACACCGGCCTGATCAATCCGCTCGGCGGGTTGATGCTGCGGCGGGCGTGCCTCGACGCTGCGAACTGGCCTGACGACGTCCGCGTTGCCGTCAATCTGTCGCCGCTTCAGTTCCGCAGCGGCAATCTGCTTTCAATCGTGACGGACGCCTTGAGACATTCCGGCCTGCCGCCGCGGCGGCTCGAGCTCGAGATCACCGAGACGCTGCTGCTGGAGAAGAGCGCGCAGGTGTTGGCGACGCTGCATGCCTTGCGCGCACTCGGGGTGCGCATCTCGATGGACGATTTCGGCACCGGCTATTCCAGCCTCAGCTATTTGCGCAGTTTTCCCTTCGACAAGATCAAGATCGACCAGTCCTTCGTGCGCGATCTCGGCGCCAACCGCGAGGCCCAGGCGATCATCCGCTCCATCGTCAGTCTCGGCAAAGGCCTCGGCGTCACCATCACCGCCGAAGGTGTCGAGACCGAAGCCGAGCTCAGCTGCCTGCGCGCCGAGGGCTGCGACGAGGGCCAGGGTTTCCTGTTCAGCAAGGCCCGGCCCAACGCCGAGATCGTCAGCCTGCTCGCCGCACAGCGCGGGATTGATGGGGATGAAGAAGACGCCGCGCTGGTGGCGTGAGCTTGCGATAGCCGGCCGCAAAAGCGGTGCGCTCCCTCTCCCGCTTGCGGGAGAGGGTTGGGGAGAGGGTGTCTCCACAATCGAGAACCCCCAAGAGGATAGAACCCTCACCCGGCGCTTCGCGCCGACCTCTCCCGCAGGCGGGAGAGGTGCACCGAGTTTGCGGCTCGACCTTTGAAATCAACTCACACTACGCCGCCCGCAGCCCCGCCAGGAACGTATCCACGCTCCGCATCAGCGCCGAGGCGTGCTGCCCGAGCTCGCCGGAGGCCGCCATCACATTGCCTGCGAGCGCCCGCGATTGATCCGCGGCCTGGCTGGCGCCGGCGACATTGGCCGAGACGTCCGTGGTGCCCGCCGAGGCCTGCTGCACGCTGCGTGCGATCTCGCGCGTCGCGGAGCCCTGCTCTTCGACCGCGGCGGCGATCGTGGTGGCGATGCCGCTGATCTCCCGGATGGTGTCGCTGATCCCGGAAATCGCGGTGACGCAATTGCCGGTGGCGGCCTGGATTGCGGTGACCTGGCTCGCGATCTCGTCGGTCGCCTTCGCGGTCTGGCTCGCCAGCTCCTTCACCTCGGAGGCGACCACGGCAAAGCCACGGCCGGCTTCGCCCGCGCGCGCCGCCTCGATCGTGGCGTTGAGCGCAAGCAGATTGGTCTGGCTCGCGATTTCGCTGATCAGACGCAGCACGTCGCCGATGCGCTCGGCGGCGGTGGCAAGGCTCGTGACCATCTCGGTCGTCTCCGCGGCCTTGCCCACGGCGTCGCTCGCGACCTTGCTGGAATGGGTGACCTGGCGGCCGATCTCGCTGACCGACGATGCCAGCTCCTCGGTCGCCGCTGCGACCGCGTTCACGCTGGTCGAGGCCTCCTCGGAGGCCGTCGCTGCGGCGGAGGCCCGCTGCGAGGTGCCGTTGACGCTGGTGGTGATGTCGCCGGCGACGCTCTGCATGCCCTCGGTCGCCCTGGCCACGGCAGCCACCACGCCCTTGACGTCGGCTTCGAAGCGGTCGGCCATCTGGCGCTGCAGGGCCTGCTTCTCGATCTCCGCCCTGGCCTTGTCGGCCTCCTGCGCCTCGCGCATGGTGCCTGATTCGAGCATGTTGCGGCGGAACACGTCCACCGCCTTGGCCATGGTGCCGAGTTCGTCCGGGCGCTCGCTGCCGGGAATGGTGACGCTGGTATCGCCGCTCGACAGCCGGTTCATGACCGCGGTGATCGCGGTGAGCGGCCGCGACAGGCCGCGCCCGAGCAGCAGTGCCAGCACGATCGCGACGGCGAGGATGGCAACCGTGCCGAGGATCAGGTGGCGCTCGGCCGTGGCGAACGCGGCCTCGTACTCGGTCGTGTCCTTGATGATCTCGATCACGCCGACCGGCGCCCCCGCATAGTTCTTGATCGGCCCGGCATAGACCTCGACCGGATGACCGTCGAGCTCGGCCTCGTGCCGGACCGCCGAACCGTCGATCGCGCTCTTCAATTGGTCCATCGTGGTGACGACCGTGCTGCCGAAGGTCGAAGACAGCTTGTTCAGGTTCTTGCCGTCGAGCGAGTAGACCGCGAGGTCGATGCCAAAGCGCTTCTTGGCACGGTCGACGAACTCCTTGCCGAAGGCGGCGCCGATATCGACGTTGGCGACGCTTTTGCCGTCGCGCATGATCGGGGTCATGCCGAAGATACCAAGTGCCTCGCGGCCCGGCTCGACGCCGACGATCTGCCGACCGCCCTTCATCGCCTCGACGACGGTCTCGCGGCGCGCCGAGACGTCATCGCCGAACACTTTGGGAGCGTGCACGCGGTAGAACGCCACCGCAGGCGGAACCTGGAAGGTGATGAGCGGGATACCCTGCGCCTTCAGCGATTTATTGGCCTCCCCGAGCAGTGCGGCCAGGCTGTCGCGGTCGCCCTTGGCGATGGCATCGCCGACCGGCGGCAGCGCCGCGATCACGGCGGAGACGGCCAGTGCCGAGCGCCCCTCGTAGTCGATCGCCGCGATCACGCTCTCATATTGCAGCTTGAGCTGCTGATCGAGCGCCATCCGGGTCAGCGCCCGTTGCTGGCTGATCGAGAAGCCTGAGACGATGGCGCATGCCACTGCCACGGTGAGGGCGATCGCGAGAATCAGGCGGGCGGCAATCGACTTGAGTTTGAACATCGAAAATTCCCAGGCAATTCCAAATCTTGCTTTGGTGGAAAGGTCCCAGAAATTGCTTAACAACTAGGGCGGGATCGCCTCCGTGTTTCAACGGAGTCGCCCCCATCCTTTTGCATGACTCGATGCAGTGGGCGCATGGAAGGCCGGTTGGTCGTCGCGGCGGAGCCAGTGCGTCGCAGCCGTCCCTGCCGGCGACTAGAGGGTTTTCGGTTCTGATTGAATCAGAACCGAAGCTCTAGATTCTTGTTTTGACGCGTTTTCTTCACGCGAACCGGTGTCCACTTCGCTCGAAAACGCTCTAGAGGGTTTCGGCAAGGATCGCCTTCCCCACATCCTCATAATGCGTGTCGCGCGCCTGGATCTGCTGGGCGATCGCGTGCATGTCGCGAAACCGGCGTTCGAACGGGTTGCTGCGGAACACCGCGGTCGCGCCGGCCATGTGATAGGCGGTGTCGACCACCTTCGCCGATCGATGGATGGTCCAGGTCGCGGCCAGCCGTACCGCGCTGCGGTGCGCGGCGCTGAACTCGCCCGTCGCGGACAAATCGCGCCACATCGCCGCTGCGGTCGCATAGAGATAGGCGCGCGCGGCGCGCAAATCGCCTTCGGTGCGGCCGATCAGCCCCCGCACCGCGCCGTTGTCGCGCATCGCGCCGGCGGCCAGCGAGGGATGCTTTCCGCGCGCCAGCGCGATGGCCGCATCCAGCGTGGCGCGCGCCACGCCGAGCGACACCGCGGCAAAGCCGAGGCTGAAGGCAGCGCCGGTGCCGATCCTGTAGAGCGGACCGGTCTCGCGCAAGCCGGACGGCACGTCGCGGAACGCGGTGAAGCGCTCGGGGATGAAGAGGTCGTTCACCTCGTAGGAATCGGTGCCGGTGCCGGCGAGCCCGATCGCCTGCCACACGTCGTGCAATGTCGCGCTGGCGGCGGGAAACAGGATCGTGCGCACCTCCGGCGAGCCATCGGCATTCACGCGCGGCGTGCCGTCGGCACCGAGGATGCGCACATGCGCGCCCAGCCAGCTCGCCTGCCGCGAGCCCGAGGCGAAATCCCAGCGCGCCGTGACGCGATAGCCGCCCTCGACCGCGCGCGCCTCGTGCGCGATCGCGCCCCAGGCAAGTATGCCGGGCGCCGTGTTGAAGATCTCCTGCGCGGTATCGCGATCGAGCGAGGCCGCGATCATCGCGCAGACGCTGCACTGGCCGAGACACCAGGCCGTGGACGCGTCGGCCTTGGCGATCTCCTCCAGCATCTGCATGAAGGCTTCAGGCGCGGCTTCCGCACCGCCGAGGCTCTGCGGCAGCAGCGCACGATACAGCCCGTTCTCGATCAGCGCCGCGACCACGGAAGGCGTCAGCCGCCGCGTCCGCTCGATCTCGTCCGCTTCGCGCGCGATCAGCGGCGCGATGGCCCGGGCACGTTCGACCAGACCAGATCCGGGAAGCTCCGACATTCGCGTGTCCTCGCCCCTTTTGTCGTGAGCGGTAAGGTGAGGATGGTGGTCTATTTGACGGAGTGGTTCAAGGTGCGGACATCATCCCCCGTGCGCGGCGCTTGAAAGCCCGCCCGTGAACCTCGGCGGCGCGGCGCGCGACCAACCACCTCCGTCACCATCAACGGCACCGCGTATCGCGCCGCATGAGGTTGCCCATGTCGATCGTCCGAATCTTCATCGTCCTGCTCGCGCTTGCTTCGCCGGCGTTGGCGCAGGACGGCGCCCATGATGCGGCTGCCGCGGGCGAGGCCGCGCGGATGTTCCGGGCCTATGTCGAAGGCGTGGCGAAAAAGGGGGAGCGACCTGACCTGACCCGGCCGGAGACCACCGCGCTGCTCGGCCGCGTCTTCGATGTCGAAGCCCTGCAGGCGCTGCCGCCGGCGAAGGCGAGCGACATGAGCTGGCTGATGGACTGGATGGACGCGGCCAACGCGACCTACAAATTGTTCGCGCTCTATGGTCCCAAGCCGGGCGCGCAGCCCGATCTCGCCACGCTTCAGCGCAACATGACCGACTATGGCGACCAGTACGCGGCGGCGATGAACTTTGTCATCCGCGGCATGGCGCGCGAGGCGGTTGCGGGCCAGTTGTTCATGGCGAGCCTCGCGCCGGAGCAGCGCACCCGCATCCGCGAGGAGGGATTTACGGGCTTCCGCCGCAGCACCGCCGAATTCATCCTGACCACCGTCTGCGCGGCGATCCAGGGCGCGGGCAAATCCGCCAACGCCCGCCTGGTCGCCGCCGCCATTCGCGACACGCGCGAGGTCTGGGCGAGCTTCCTGCTGCCGCAGGACCGGGCCCGCGTGCTCGAGCAGCTTGCCGACCTTCCCAGATGGGCTCCGGACGAGACGGCGCGAACCGATCTCGCCGCCTTCACGGCCGCGTTGCGAGCGGTGAACTGATTCGCGCTCCTCGTCAGGCCGTGGCGCGACCCAGATCGAGCGACGGCCTGCGTTTGGTCGGGAAGCTCAGCGCCACCGCGACGGCGGCGAGCCCGATCGCGAAGGAGCCGGCGTGCAGCCATGTGTAGCGCTGGAAATTGTCGAACACGAGCCCGCCGGCCCAGGGCCCGAGCGCCATGCCGAGGCTGGCGAAGGCCGACACCGCGCCGAACACGGTGCCCATGATGCGCGCGCCGAAGAATTCGCGGACCAGCACCGCATAGAGCGGCATCACCCCGCCATAGGCGAGGCCAAACACCACCGACAGCGCGTAGAACTCGCCGAGTTGCGCCACTGCAAGATAGGTCGCGATGCACATCGCCTGCACGAACAGTCCGCCGACCAGCACGGGCTTTGCACCGATGCGGTCGGCCGCCGCACCCAGCAGCAGGCGCCCGCCGAGCCCGGAGACGCCGGCGACGCTGTAGACCGTCACCGCCGTGAGCGGGGCGATGCCGCACACCATGGCATAGGACACCATGTGGAAGATCGGGCCGGAATGCGCGGCGCAGCAGGCGAAGTGTGCCGCCGCCAGCGCGATGAATTGCGGCGTGCGCAGCGCCTGCGCTGCGGTCAGTTCGATCTCCGGTGCCGCGTCGCTGCTTGCCGGGGCCGCCACGGCCGGTGCCGGCCGCACCAGGAAACAGGCCGGGATCAGCAGCGCCCATGCGGCGATGCCGATGACAAGCATCGCGGTGCGCCAGTCATAGGCCGTGATCAGCCAGCTCGCGGTCGGCGCGATCGTCACCGGCGACACGCCCATGCCGGCCGAGACCAGCGCCACCGCGAGGCTGCGGTTCTTTTCGATCCAGGCGCTGGCGAGCGCCATCATGGGCGCGTAGAAACTGCCGGCGGCAATGCCGATCAGCGTGCCGAAGAAAAGCTGGAACTGCCACAAGCTTGCCGCCTGGCTCGCGGCCACGAGACCCAGGCCCAGCAAGATGCTTCCCGCGAGGACCACGATGCGGGTGCCAAACCGGTCCGACAGCGTGCCCCAGAAGAACGCGGCAACGCCCATGCAGAGGAAATCCAGCGTCGCCGCCGCCGAGACGCCGGCGCGCGACCAGCCCATCGATTCCGAGATCGGCTGCAGGAACACCGCCAGCGACAGCATCGTGCCGAAGCCGACACAGGTCATCAGCGCACCCGCGGCGACCACGACCCAGCCATAGTCAAAGCGTGACGGCTTGCTCATGCGTTTCCTCGGCGCTCTTGGTTTTGTTGGTGGTGCGCGGGAGGGATGGTGGCCTATCCACCTGCGGAGAGCAAGGCAGCTGGCGTATGCTGACACTGCATGGCCCTGATGATACCATGTCTTTCCCGACGGCCTGCACAATTGCTCTCATAGACGCGCCAGATAGAACGTGTGAGGAGACAAGCCCGATGACATGGGGAGCGCTCCGCAGGTTGCGCGGCAGCCAAAAGCTTCTGTTGCCTGTGATCTTCGCCGCCGCGCTCGTTGCCGATCCGGCATGCGCGGAGGACGCCCAAAGTCCTGCGCGCGAGCCCGGCCCGGTGTTTTCGGACAGTGGCCCCGACGCCGAACTCTACGGCAAGGCGTCCGGCTATCCGACCGGCACGCGGGGAGCGACCAACGAGCTCGACAAGCTGGTCGGCGCCTACAGCCATTTCGGCGACATCTATCCGTCTCGCCGGGTCGGCCGCGCCGCGACGCCCTGGTCGTTCAAGCGCGCGCGGGGGCCGACGATCGCCTACAGTTTCGACAACCAGCGGCTGAGCATCGCGGACTATCTCAAGCGCAACCCGGTGACGGGATTGTTGATCGCGAAGGACGATACGATCCTCTACGAGCACTATCAATATGCGCGGACCGATCGCGACCGCTTTCTGTCGCAGTCCATGGCCAAGACGCTTGTGGCCATGCTGGTCGGAATCGCGGTCTCCGAGGGGCGGATCAAGTCGATCGACGAAACCGTCTCCACCTATGTGTCTGGCCTCGCAGGAACGGAATATGGCAGTACGTCCATCCGCGCCTTGTTGAACATGTCGTCGGGCGTGGAATTCTCTGAAATCTATGACGGCAAGGACGACATAGCGCGGCTTGGACGCGCGCTGTTCGTCGGAGAGCCGAAAGACCCCGTATCCGTCGTCGCGCAATTCAACACGCGGTCGACGCCGCCGGGGACCAAATGGCATTACGCCAGCGTAGAGACCGAGATCCTCGGTTTGGTGCTGCGCGCGGCGACCGGCACGCCGCTTGCCGACTATCTCCACGATCGCATTTGGAGCGCCATCGGCACCGAAGCGGATGCGTCGTGGGCGATCGACGGCAGTGGGCAGGAGATTGCATTCTGCTGTTTCAACGCCACCTTACGTGACTATGCGCGCCTCGGCCGGTTGCTCGCAAACGACGGCGCTTGGGAAGGTCGTCAATTGATCCCCCGGCAGTGGCTGCTCGATGCCACCACCGTCAGACCAGGCGATGGCCATCTCGCTCCGCGCGTGGCCACCCCCTATTTCGGCTACGGCTATCAGGTGTGGCTCCTCCCCGGCGAGCAGCGCAGATTTGCCCTGCTCGGCATCCGCGGTCAGGTCATCCTGGTCGATCCAATCTCCAAGCTCGTTATGGTGCACACCGCCGTGCGTCAAAAGCCGTCCGAGCCGGGAGCCCTCAGAGAGCCGCTCGCGCTGTGGTTCGCCGTGCTTCATCAGCTTGGGCCATGATGACCTGACGGCGCCTTGAATCCCAGATATCACGACGACCATGTCGGCGCCGACCGGGTTCGATCGTCCTTGGGTTACAATTCGCGGACGTGCCGCGGATGGCCCGGCAACGGATATCGTCACCTGGACTGCAAGATTGGAGCAATGCCCATGAGGATCACCGTCGAAACCAGCGTCGAAGCCCCCATCGATCAGGTCTGGCAGGCCTATACGACGCCTGCCGACATCGTGAAGTGGAATGCGGCGTCCGACGACTGGCATACGACCAGGGCGACGGTCGACTTGCGGGAAGGCGGCGCCTTCTCGTCCCGGATGGAGGCCAAGGACGGCAGCATGGGCTTCGACTTCGCGGGCACCTACACGAAGATCGTGGAGCAAAGGCGGATCGAATACGCGTTCGGCGATCGAAAGGCCGATGTCGAGTTCGCGCCCGGTCCGAACGGCATTGTCGTCCGCGTCGTCTTCGATGGCGAAACGACGCACTCGGTCGAGCAGCAGCGGGTGGGCTGGCAGGCGATCCTCGACAATTTCGCGCGGTACGTCGAGGCGAATCAGAAGCTGTGATCGATCAGGAATATGGACGCGGTGACCGACGCCTGCGTCACACACCTTGCGATGCTGCCACCGTAGCCCTGTTTTGCCCGACAGAGCAAACAAGGATTCGGAAAAATAAAAACAGCAATGCCGCCAAGGGGGTGGCTACTGTGCATGGGGTTGTTTTCGCGAATTTTGCTGGCCGGCTGCGGAAACGGGGCCGTCCCGCGCCCCGCCTCAGCTATCCACCTTCAGCGCGGCAATGAACGCTTCCTGCGGGATGTCGACCTTGCCGAACTGCCGCATCTTCTTCTTGCCTTCCTTCTGCTTCTCCAGAAGCTTGCGCTTGCGCGTGATGTCGCCGCCATAGCATTTTGCGGTGACGTCCTTGCGCAGCGCGCGGACGGTTTCGCGGGCGATCACCTTGCCGCCGATCGCTGCCTGGATCGGGATCTGGAACATGTGCGGCGGGATCAAATCCTTCATCTTCTCGACCATGGCGCGGCCGCGCCCCTCCGCACGGGTACGGTGGACCAGCATCGAGAGCGCGTCGACCGGCTCGTTGTTGACGAGGATCTGCATCTTGACGAGATCGGCCGGCTTGTAGTCGGTGAGATGATAGTCGAACGAGGCGTAGCCCTTGGAGACCGATTTGAGGCGGTCGTAGAAGTCGAACACCACCTCGTTGAGCGGCAGATCGTATTTCACCATCGCGCGGGAGCCGACATAGGTCAGCTCCTTCTGCGAACCGCGGCGGTCCTGGCACAGCTTCAGCACGCTGCCGAGATATTCGTCGGGGGTGAGGATCGTGGCCTCGATCCAGGGCTCCTGGATCTCCGCGATCTTGACCACGTCGGGCATGTCGATCGGATTGTGGATCTCGATCTCGGCGCCGTCGTTGAGCTTCATCTTGTAGATGACGCTCGGCGCGGTCGCGATCAGATTGAGATCGAACTCGCGCGACAGCCGCTCCTGGATGATCTCGAGGTGCAGCAGGCCGAGGAAGCCGCAGCGGAAGCCGAAGCCGAGCGCGGCGGAGGTTTCCATCTCGAAGGAGAAGCTGGCGTCGTTGAGGCGCAGCTTGCCCATCGCGGCACGCAGCGTCTCGAAGTCGTCGGCATCGACCGGGAACAGGCCGCAGAACACCACGGGGATCGCCGGCTTGAAGCCCGGCAGCATCTCCGTGACGGGCTTGCGGTCGTCGGTGATGGTGTCGCCGACGCGGGTGTCGGCGACTTCCTTGATGGCGGCGGTGATGAAGCCGATCTCGCCGGGGCCGAGCTCATCGACCTGTGTCATCTTCGGCGTGAAGAAGCCGACGCGCTCGATGTCGTAGGCCGCACCGGTGCCCATCATGCGGACGCGGCTGCCCTTCTTCATGACGCCGTCGACGACGCGGATCAGAACGACCACGCCGAGATAGACGTCGTACCAGCTGTCGACCAGCAGCGCCTTCAGCGTCGCGTCGCGGTCGCCCTTCGGCGGCGGCAGGCGGGTGACGATGGCTTCCAGAACGTCGGGGACGCCGAGGCCGGTCTTGGCCGAGATCATCACCGCGTCCGAGGCGTCGATGCCGATGACGTCCTCGATCTGCTGCTTGACCTTCTCGGGCTCGGCGGCGGGAAGGTCGACCTTGTTCAGGACCGGCACGATCTCGTGATTGTTGTCGAGCGCCTGGTAGACGTTGGCGAGCGTCTGCGCCTCGACGCCTTGGCTGGCATCGACCACCAGCAGGGAACCCTCGCACGCCGCCAGCGACCGCGAGACTTCGTAGGCGAAGTCGACATGGCCGGGCGTGTCCATCAGGTTGAAGATGTAGTCCTTGCCGTCCTTGGCCTTGTACGCGAGGCGGACCGTCTGCGCCTTGATGGTGATGCCGCGCTCGCGCTCGATGTCCATGGAATCGAGCACCTGCTCCTTGCCCGCCATCTCGCGGTCGGAGAGGCCGCCGGTCATCTGGATCAGGCGGTCGGCCAGCGTCGATTTGCCATGGTCGATATGGGCGACGATGGAAAAATTGCGGATGTTGGAAATGGGGACGGTCGTCATGGGCGCGGGATACCACTCACATCCCCGTGCGGCAACCATATTGCTGTAATTTCAGGGCCTTTCTTCACGCCAAGCTGATTCCACGATGGGCCAAAACGCGCTAGGCAAGCGCCCATGTCGACCACTGCTTTACCTGGCGCCAGAACGCGCACGAAGGCCCGCCTGAGCTTTGGCCGCTTCCGGGCCTGGCTGGTTGCCTGCGCGGTCCGCCCCGAGGCGAGATTGTGGCTGGTGATCCAGCTCGCCATCCTGCACGCGGTGCTCTGGACCTTCATCCTGATCAATCTGAAGGCGGCGCAGGACGTTCACATGGACGTCGCTGAAGCCTATGGCTGGGGCCAGAAATTCCTCTGGGGCTACGGCAAGCATCCGCCGCTGTCGGGCTGGGTGGCCGGGCTCTGGTTCACGGTGTTCCCTGCCGCGGACTGGGCGACCTATGCGCTGGCGATGGCGACGGTCAGCGCCGGCATGGTGATCTGCTGGCTCGTCGCGATGCGCGTGGTGGATGCGCGGCGCGCGTTCCTGGTCGTGGTGATGGTCGCGCTCTACCCGATCTTCAATTTCAAGGGCTTCAAGTACAACCCGGATCTGCTCCAGCTGGTCACGCTGCCGCTGCTGGTGCTCGCTTATCTCAACGCGTTCGAGAAGCGCAGCTGGCAGTCCGGAATCCTGCTCGGGCTTGCCGGCGCGCTGGCGCTGATGACCAAATATTGGGTGCTGACCATGATCGGCGCCATCGGGCTTGCCGCGCTGCTCCATCCGGAGCGGATGAGATTCTTGGGTTCGCCGGCGCCGTGGGTTGCGATTGCGACGATGGTCGTGGCGATGATCCCGCACGTGGTCTGGCTCGCGGATGCGCATTTCGTGCCGCTGACCTATGCCGGCGACACCTACAGCCTCGCAGACACCGGCCAGGTGCATCAGCTCGTCACCGGCTACATGCTGCACAATGCCGGACTGCTGGCGCTGCCGGTGGCGCTCGCAGCGCTCGCGATGGCGCTGGTGCCGCGGTGGTTCACATTGCTGCTGCGCGCGCCCCTGCGCATCGTCACGCGCGCCTGGGCGCGCGGCGCCAATCCGGGCGTCAATGCCTCGCAGGCGCTGAACGTGTGGATGATCCAGATCATCGTCGCACTCGGCCCCCCGCTCGGCGCACTGGTCTTCAGCGTCTACCTGAAGACCGATTGGGGCATCTCGCTGTTCTTCCTGGTGCCGCTCGCGCTGGTCGCGATTCCGGCGCTGCGGGTGCAGGGCGCGGCGCTGTTCAACATCGCCGCGATCTGGCTCGTGCTCAGCGTTGCCACGCTCGCCGCCTCGCCCTGGATCGCCGCGCGCGAGATGACGGCCAATGCCGGCAACACGGCGACCTATGGCGCGCGCTCCGAGCTCGCGCGCGAGCTGACCCAGGCCTGGCACGCGCGCTTCGCCTCGCGCTGGGCGGTCGTTGCGGGGACGATGGAGACGATCCAGCCGATGGTGTTCTACAGCCCGGATCATCCGGCCGCGTTCACGCCGAACGAGGCCTGGGGGTCCGGTCTGACCTCGCTCGACGACGCCAGGAGATACGGTTTCATCGGCGTGTTCGATGCGACCGACGAACGCCTGCCCAAGTTCGAGAAATGGGTTTCGGAGGTCGCGCCGAACGTCGAGCGCATCGTCATGACCACGCGCCGCTTCACCCACGGCAAGCCCGGCCCGGCGATGAGCTGGGACGTCTTCATCGCGCCGCCGGGGAAGTGAGTGACGGTCTCGTAGCAACCATTAAGGTTCTCCCGATTTTCCGCAAGCATGACGCCGGGCTTGCAGCCGTCAAGGTGTGGCCTGGCGGGAGCGAGTTTGACGCGGGGCGTTCGCGACGGCCAACCTTGACGGCCGCGGCGCACGGCGTCGTCCAGGCGGAAGGTCGGGACGAAGAAACGGCCGCCTGATCGAACAAAGAAACGCGATCAGGTGGCGGGCAGCTTGGCAGTTTGAGGCGCTTCGGCGATCCACGGAGTTCCGCGGGCGACCACGGCGTTGATCGTGACGAGCAACTTTCTGGCGCAAGCGACCAGCGCGCATTTATGAGATTTTCCGGCGGCGATCAGCCTTGTATAGAGAGCCTTCATCTGCGGGTTCCATCGGGAGGATGCCGGAAGAGCCGCGTTGTAGAGCGCCCAACGCAGCCGCTCACGGCCACCTTTGATGTGACGGGCACCGGATCGTTCGCCGCTATCGTCGTCGTAAGGCGCCAGTCCACTGAGAGCTGAGGCCCGTTCGCGTGTGATGTTGCCGATCTCGGGCATCCTGATCAGGACGGCAGCCGCGGTCGGCAGACCGCAGCCGGCGACGCTGTAGATCAGATCGAGCCGTGCGGCGAGATCAGGATGCTTGCGGATCGCCGCCAGCAGCGCCTTGAACTCGGCTCGTTTGGACTTTGCCAACAGCGCGATCTGCGCCTTCCAAACCCCTTGAATCCGCTTGTCGCGGCAACTCTCGAGCCGGTTCTTCAGCCTTGCGATGTCTTCCGTGATCTGATCGATCATGGTCAGATGCTCGGCAAAGGGCTGCAACCGCGGATCCGGTGCAGGATGGATCGTCTTGACCGCGGCAGTGCACGTCGCGATCAGCGCCGCGTCGATCCTGTCGTTCTTAGCCAGCAGCAGACGGAACGTGGCATAGGCGCGGACCTGCTTCGGCTGAAACAGCACGACGACGAAACGCTTGCGCCGCAGCTCCGCAACGACCGCCTGCTCGTAGCCTCCACTTGCCTCGATCCCGACCCTCTTTACCTTGCGGCACTTCAACCACTCCACCAGCGCCTGGTGACCTCTTGCCGTGTTGTCGACCCGCAACTGCTCAGAGTTGCCATCGATCGCCACGTCGAGCTTGCGTTTGCCGGTATCGATCCCGGCACAGATCGTGTTACGCTTGGCCATCTTCCTCGACCCTCCCTTGTTATGCGAACCTGAAGTTCGTTCAACCATGCGGGTCCCGATGAAGTGCCGACCGCGATCTTGCTACGAAACGCAGCCCTCAAGGCTTCGGTGGGCATCGATCCGATCGATCGGCGGCCCAGCCAGGGTGGCCACCCGGGCTGGGCCATTCCTCACGGAACGGGGCCAATCCTATACCGATGCGCTAATACAAGGGTGGGCAAAGGCGCGTTAGCGCCGTGGCCACCATCTTTCGGCAATCGTGATACGCGTGGGCACGCTTCGCTTTGCCCACCCTACCGCACTGAGCGCTTGGCGAGGGACCTAAATCCCTTCCTCGTTGAACTTGCTTTCAACGAGCTCGGTGATCGCAGCGAGCGCGGCTGCTGCGTCGCTGCCGGCGGCGGCCACGGTGATCGTGGTGCCCGGTCCGGCGGCAAGCATCATCAGGCCCATGATCGAGGTGCCGCCGACGGTCTCGCCGCCGCGCGTCACCCAGACCTGCGCATCGAAGCGCTCGACCGCCTGGACGAATTTCGCGGAGGCCCGCGCATGCAGGCCGCGCTTGTTGATGATCAGGAGGTCCTTGGAGATCGCGCCCGCGGGCACGCCTGTCCCCGCTTGTGGCGCCTCGTCGCTCATTTGCCGGCGAGCACGCGGCTGGCGATGGTGACGTATTTGCGGCCCGCTTCCTGGGCCATCGCGATCGCGTCGGGCAGCGGACGCTCTTCGCGGACCTTGGCAAGCTTCACCAGCATGGGCAGGTTGATGCCCGCGAGCACCTCGACCTTCGGCCGGCTCATGCAGGATATTGCGAGGTTCGACGGCGTGCCGCCGAACATGTCGGTGAGGATCGCAACGCCGTCGCCGGAATCGACGCGGTTAACCGCCTCGATGATGTCGCTTCGGCAGAGATCGGAATCATCTTCGGCGCCGATCGTGATCGCTTCGATTTGCTTTTGTGGGCCCATGACATGTTCAAGCGCTGCCTTGAATTCGTCGGCAAGGCGCCCGTGGGTCACAAGTACTAGACCAATCATCGGAAAACTCCTCGCGGGCGCTTTTGGTGCACCGCACGAACGCGCC
The DNA here is from genome assembly GCF_023100965.1 of Bradyrhizobium sp. 192. NCBI lineage: Bacteria > Pseudomonadati > Pseudomonadota > Alphaproteobacteria > Hyphomicrobiales > Nitrobacteraceae > Bradyrhizobium > Bradyrhizobium sp. 192. The sequence goes on along the minus strand of NZ_CP064690.1, from coordinate 8,171,581 downwards.
ACTTTGACCATCCAGAGCCCCCGCGCAAGGGGGGATGTTGCGTATCTCCCTGAATCTAGACGGATGGATGAGGGGAGCTGCGCCGGTCTAATCGGTCGCGATAGTGGGGCTCATATGGTTACCATTTCCCTTCAAACAATCGCCTCAAGGGTTAGTCGAAGGTTAACTCTTGGTAGTGGTCAACGCCGCGACAACCAGCGGGAGGGGCGAATAGTCGCGGCCAACCGGGATTCGCGGTAATTCGACACCGGAAATGCTGATTTTCAGGGATTTGGCCGACGGCAGGCGCTCCGCGTCGGCGGCATCCAGATCGACCACGAGACCGACGGTCGCATGCTCCACAAAGTCGCAGCGGCGGATCCCGAGTCCCCGGATCTCGATCAGGCCGGCCAAGACCGGCGCGGGGCGGACCTCAATTTCATCGCCGACTGTCGCCAGATGGACACGGTCGTCCCCGACCAGAACGGCCGTTTCGATCACGCCCGAGCGTCCCGCCATGATCAAATCAAAGGCAAGGCGCGACTTGCCGGAGCCTGAGGGACCGCGGATCAGCACCGCCAGACCTCCGACCTTGACTGCGGAGGCGTGAACGCTGGGCGCTCCGTCGCTCATAGCGCCGGCAGCCGCACCACGAAGCGCGCGCCTGCGACCGTCGGCGTGCCCTCGTCATCCGGCGGGCCTGCGCGGTTCTCGGCCCAGATGCGGCCGCCATGGGCGTCGACGATCTGCTTGGAGATCGACAGGCCGAGGCCGGAGTTCTGGCCAAAACCCTGATGCGGACGATCGGTGTAGAAGCGCTCGAAGATGCGCTCCAGCGCGTCGTCGCGAATGCCGGGGCCGTCGTCGTCGACCACGATCTCGATCTCGCCGCGCGCGCGGCGGCAGGTGAGGCGCACCTTGCTGCCGGCTTCCGAGAACGACTGCGCGTTGGAGAGCAGGTTGGAGACCACTTGCCCGAGCCGTGAATCGTGGCCGGTCACGGCGAAGGCGTCGGTCGGGCTGCGGCCCTCGAAGCGGATCTCGACCGCGACGTCGTGGCCGAGCTTGGTTTCGTTGGCGACGGACACCAGCGTCGTCAGCAGGCGGCGCAAATCGACCGGGATCGCATCCTGGCGCTGCAATTCGGCATCGAGGCGGCTGGCATCGGAGATGTCGGAGATCAGGCGGTCGAGCCGCTTGACGTCGTGCTCGATCACCTCGAGCAGACGCGCCCGGCTGTTCTCGTTGCGCGCCAGCGGCAGCGTCTCGACCGCCGAGCGCAGTGAGGTCAACGGGTTCTTCAATTCGTGGGCGACGTCGGCGGCGAACATCTCGATCGCCTCGATCCGGCTGTAGAGCGCGCTGGTCATGTCGCGCAGGGCGCCGGAGAGATGGCCGATCTCGTCGCGGCGGCGGGTGAAATCGGGAATCTCGATGCGGGCCTTGATGCGGCGGCGGACGCTCTCGGCGCTGTCGGCGAGCCGGCGCACGGGACCTGCGATCGTGCTCGCGAGCAGCAGCGACAGCATGATCATGACGGCGGCCGCGACGCCGCCGACCTTCAGGATGGCGAGGCGTTCGGCAGTGACCATCTGGTCGATGTCGTCGCCCTGGGTCGACAGCATCAGCGCGCCGTGGATCGCGCGCGAGCGCAGCACGGGGACCGCGACCGAGACGATCACCTCGCCGCGTGCATTGACCCGCACCATCGAGCGCTTCTGGCCCTGGAGCGCATCGCTAACTTCAGCATAGCCGTTGCCGTTCTCGGGGCCGAGCTCGCGATAGAGCGGCAGGTCGCCGCGGTTCAGCCAGGTGCGCACCGCGACCATGCCGCGCTCGACGAAGCCGGGCTTCTCGGCCGGCGGCGGCAGGTCGAGGCGCAGCACGTTTTCGAGGTTGCGGCTGTCGAGCAGCAGGCTGCCGTTCGGATCGTAGATGCGGGCGCGCGTCTTGGTCGGCGAGATCAGCGTGCGCAGCACCGGCGCCACGCGCTCCGGATTGATCGGGAAGTCCAGCGGCGAATATTCGTCCGGGCCGCCATAGGTCTCGCCCGGCTTGAGGTCGAGCAGCCGGTCGGGATCGATGGTGATGGCGTTGGTCTGCACCGTGGCGGAGGCCGCGATCGCGCCGGCGATGATCTCGGCCTGCACCAAAAGGCTCTGCGCCCGCGCGTCGATCAGGCCGGCGCGGAATTGCGACAGATACAGGATGCTCGCCACCAGCGCGACGAGGCCGGCGAGGTTGAGCGAGACGATGCGGCGGGTCAGGCTGGAGAAGGACAGCGCGAAGAAGAATTGCCCGGCGCGCTTGAGCCAGTTCAGCGGTCGGAAGCCGTGCGGCTTGTCTTCGACGACGTGATCAGAAACGCCGTCGGATGCGATATCCCCGGCGCTCTGGTTCTCATCAGGCTGCGTTCGGTCCAGCAATGCTTACGCCCGCGTTAGGACAGCTCGTGGCAATGGTCCCCGCATCCTAGAGCCATCCCGGTCGTGATGGAATCAGAACCGGCGATGCTCTCAATCGTTCGTGAAGGCGCCTCGCGCCCTCAGGCTTCCTTGAAGCGGTAGCCGACGCCGTAGAGCGTCTCGATCATCTCGAACTCGTTGTCGACCACCTTGAACTTCTTGCGCAGCCGCTTGATGTGGCTGTCGATGGTGCGGTCGTCGACATAGACCTGGTCGTCATAGGCGGCGTCCATCAGGGCGTTGCGGCTCTTCACCACGCCGGGCCGGGTCGCCAGCGCCTGCAGGATCAGGAATTCGGTGACGGTCAGCGTCACCGGCTCGTTCTTCCAGGTGCAGGTATGTCGTTCCGGATCCATGCGGAGCAGGCCGCGGTCGAGCGCCTTGGCGTCGTTCTCCTTGGGCGCGACGGTCGGATCCTTCGGCGCCGAGCGGCGCAGCACCGCCTTGACGCGCTCGACCAGGAGGCGCTGCGAGAACGGTTTGCGGATGAAATCGTCGGCGCCCATCTTGAGGCCGAACAGCTCGTCGATCTCCTCGTCCTTGGAGGTCAGGAAGATCACCGGCAGGTCGGACTTCTGCCTGAGGCGGCGCAGCGTCTCCATGCCGTCCATGCGCGGCATCTTGATGTCGAGGATGGCGAGATCGGGCTGGGTGGTGCGAAAACCGTCGAGCGCGGAGGCGCCGTCGGTGTAGGTCATGATGCGGTAGCCTTCGGCTTCCAGCGCGATCGAGACGGATGTGAGAATGTTGCGGTCGTCGTCGACCAAAGCGATTGTGGGCATGAGCCTCTGCTTTCTGCTGTCCGTTTGGGTCGTGGCTTAAAACGGCGAGCAATCCACTGATGCGCCGCATACATGGGTGCCGAATTGGCGTTCGAACCTTGTCACCGAGCAATGCAAGCTGGGCTGAAGTGTGACCAAGTTCCACGAAACACGGCAGATTCGCCGCATGTCGACCCATAACCAAGCCCCCGTTTACCCGAAAAAAGGCCTCCCTTGCAACCACCTGATCCGAGAAAGCCGATGCAACCGACTCCTGATTTCGACCCCGCAACGCTCGCCAAATCCCTGCTGAGGCGATCGCGGCAGGGGGCGCTGGCAACCCTCATGGCCGGCAGCGGCGACCCTTATTGTTCCCTGGTCAATCTGGCCAGCCATCCCGACGGCTCGCCCATCCTGCTGATCTCGGGCCTCGCCGTGCACACGAGGAACATCCTGGCCGATAGCAGGGTCTCGCTGATGCTGGACGAGCGGGCGGCGGGCGATCCGCTGGAGGGCGCCCGGATCATGCTGTCCGGCCGGGCGGAGCGGGCTGATGCCGACAAGGATTTGCTCCAGCGGCGGTATCTCAATGCGCATCCGTTGGCGAAAGGCTTTGTTTCTTTTAAGGATTTCTCCTTTTTCCGGATCCGCCCGACGGGAACCCATCTGGTCGCCGGCTTCGGCCGGATCGTCGACCTCGAGCCCGCGCAGTTCCTCACCGACCTCACCGGCGCCGAGGATCTGCTGGCGGCGGAGGAGGGGGCTGTCGCGCATATGAATGCCGATCATCGCGACGCCATGGGCCTCTATGCGACAAAGCTCCTTGGCGCTGCCGCGGGTGACTGGCGCTGCACCGGCTGCGATCCGGAAGGCCTCGACATGCAGGACGGCCAGGCTGTGCTGCGGCTGGACTTCCCGGAGCGGGTGACCGACGGCACGTCGCTGCGCAAGATGCTGGTGCGCCTCGCCGGCGAAGCGCGCAGCAAGGTGGGCGACTAGGAATTGTACTCCTGAAATCGAGGTCGGCTCTGAACGCCGAATGAAAGTTTTCTGATCGGTTAGAGCATGACTGCTGATGACCCTGAACTGACACCGGCCAATTCTCGACAAGCTTTGCCACCAGGTCCCACACCACTCAGACGAGAACTGTTCAACAGCGATGCTGTGCGGTGTTTCAGTGAGCCACAACAATATGATACTTGAGCCACATCTACTCCAGCGTTCGGAACGCAAATGAATATGTGAGCCCGTTGCGGGTGACCACGCGAACTCGGGCCCCGATTTGTTTGGCCAGCGACCTAATAAGTGCGGTCCCGATCCCTTGCGATTTAATGGGTTCTGCGAGGCCTCGACCATTATCTGAAATGGTAAGTATCCCTTGGTCGCCACGCCTGCGGAATCGGATCACAATCTGCCCGGCTCCACTTGGCAAAAATGCGTACTTGGCTGCGTTCGTCACAACCTCATTGACGATGAGGCCGAGCGGGACTGCCAGGTCGATATGCAACTCGGCTGCCTGCAGCTCACGGACTATGGAGATTTTTCTTTCAGCAAGGAGGGACAGTTCAAGACTGGCGCAGATATCTTCGAGGTAGGATTCTATGTTGATCCGATCAAACACATCCTTGCGGTACAAGTGCTCATGCAGGAACGCGATGGTGTGTACGCGCTCGATGGCACGCTCAAAATCCTGCTTGGCACTTGGGTCTTTCTGTCGCGCTCCCTTCAGCCTCAGCAGCGAAATGATCATGCTTAGATGGTTTTTCGTCCGATGGCTCAATTCCCTGAGAAGCAAAGTCTGTTTCTCAAGCAGCTTGTCGCGCTCCTCCTCGATGCGACGACGATCGGTGATGTCAAGGCAAGCGCCAAGCATGTAGGCAGGATTCCCCTCTGCATCTCGAATGAGAGCGCTGCGGTCGTAAATCCAGCACACGGAATCGCCGACTACGGCACGAAACTGGTAGTCGGCGTCCGTGCCCTTCTCGATGCAAGCGCTGATTGCCGCCCAAACTGCTGCGCGATCCTCGGGGTGCACGAGAGCAAGAAACTCTTCGGAGTTCGTGGGGGCATCTCCTCGCTTGATGCCGTACACATCGCACAGGGCGTCGTCCCATTCGACGATGTTGGTGGCTATGTTCCAACGCCAAGTGCCCGCTCGGGAAGCCTTCAGTGCAGCGACCAGCCGTTCGTGTTCGGCTCGCGCAAAATCACCCGAGTCGGATGGCGGGAATTGTAAGGGCTCGCGCAAGATCGGCCTTCTTGACCGGGATTTTCCTAGGGTAGCACCCAAACTCGCGTGAATACTGGCGCTTTTTCGACCTTCCTACAAGATAGACGCGAGGTGCAAAGTACTGCCAAATACCACCCGCTGTCTGCCCTCGATATCTGTGTGAAGGTTTCGCGTCATGCCCGCACGGCACTGAGGATTGCGTCGGCATTATCGTTGGAAATACCAGCAAAATCTCCACGGAGAGCTTTAAGTGCTTGCCGCTCTTGCTCTATCTCAGAGGCCGTTCGGAAGCCCATACGCCGAAGGATAGGCACCGGCGGGCACCATCCTTGAATAGCGTGTTGAAATAGAAATGCCGCCACCGTCGCTGGCAGAAGGAGCCACCTTTTATCGCCTGTGGCTCCCAGGACGACGCCTGTGAAGGCGAGCGCGGAGGCATTGCACTCGATGGCCCTCTCAATGTCCCACTCTTCATCAAGCTGGCGGAGCCGAGAGCGGATGCTGCCTTTATGCTGTTGATAATATCGGACTCGCGCATCTGTTTCGTCGCGGATTTTCCGGTTGATAACGGCGTCGGTATTGGCGGGTACACGGTTTCGGGTGTCCTGCATGGGCTTTGCCTCCAAATCGGAAAACCGCCAATCGGGCGCTTGGTTCCTGCATTTGGGGTGTCGCACGATGCAATTAGAATCGGCGCCCGCGCGAGTAGAGGCGGCCCAGGGCGCATTGCCGTGTTTGGCCCATCGCAACCGCCCTTGCGGTGCCCATGTCCGAAGTTGAGGGTAGGGCGGCCCTGATTGCCCACGGCCGAAACCGGCGCTGTTGACCCTGAGCGGACGTTAGTCGGACCGTGCGGCCGACTTGCCAAGAGCTTTTTGGATAAATCGGACTTGGTCGCGCAAGCCGGTTTCGGTGTCTTCGCCATGCGGCAGCGGCGGAATAGTCAGAGCCAGCGGCGAACCTCGGCCTTGTAGCGGCGGTAGTCGTCGCCGAACTTCGCTTCGAGATAGCGCTCCTCGCGGGCGATCACCTGCGTCTGGATCGCGATCAGCACCAACGGGAGCAAGGCGAAGGCGATCGGCCCGTCGAAGCCGATCGCAAGGCCGGCATAGATAAGCGCCATGCCGAGATACATGGGATTGCGGGTCCACCGATAAGGACCGGTCGTTGCGATGAGGGTCGTTGGCTGTGACGGCGGAACGTTGGTGCCCAGCCGCCGGAACAGCCCCGCCGCCGCAAGCATCATCGCCGCGCCGGCAATGAACAGCAGCGCGCCCGTCGCGACCAGCAACCGCCAGTCGATGCCGAAAGAGCGCTGGGTGACGAACCGCTCCGCTGCCAGCCCCAACAGCAGCGCTCCCAGATAGACGAAGGGCGGAGGGAAGCGCACACCCGCGCTGTCCGGTTCGACGGCCATGCTCATCTCAATCGGTGCTCTCAAACCAGCATCGACTGCTGGGCGAAGATACCCGCCATCGCGCCTTGCCATGATGCCGTGGTGACCGAGGGCATGAGGGGGTTGGCGAGGTCGCCGGCGGCGTAGATGCCAGGCATGCTGGTTTGGCGGCGCTCGTCGACCTTGAGCGCGATGCCGCCGGGCGTATCCACCGTGGCGAGACCCAGCGATTCATGCAGGCTTGCGGACGGCTTGTTGCGCGGATGCGCGAAGAGGATGTCGACCGCGACATCGGGGCCGGTATCGAGCTTGACGGTGGCGCTATGGCCCCCGTGATGGGCGATCCCGGTGATCCGGCCCTCGACGACAGGTATGCTGCGGCGCGCCAGATCGGCCCGGATATCGGGCGGAATGTCGTGACCATCGGCGAAGAGCGTCAACCTGTCGGTCCAATCGTGGAACAGCCTGACCTGATTGTGCGACTGCGGGCCGGACCAGACGAGGCCCCAATGCTGGCCGGCGACTTCAAAGCCGTCGCAATAGGGGCAGGGCACGATGGACGTGCCCCAGCCTTCGGCAAAGCCCGGAACATCTGGCATTTGGTCGGCGACGCCATAGCTCAGGATCAGACGACGCGCCCCAAGGCTTTCGCCGTCGGAAGTGAGGACGGAGAAATCGTCGATGGCGCCGGAGACACTTTCGGCCCGGGCACTGACCAGCTTGATCGTGGGATAACGCGCCAGCTGCTGCCGCGCCTCGGCCAGGATGTCCAGCGGCGGCTTGTGATCGTGGCCGAGCAGGCCATGCGAGTGGACGGCAAAGCGGTTGCGCGGCAGGCCGGTATCGAGAACGGTGACCTTGCGGCGGGCACGGCCGAGCTGCAGGGCGCCGGCGAGACCGGCAAAGCTGCCACCGATGATGATGACGTCATCCATGGTGATGGGCTCCGTTGGAGGACAGGTGAAACCTACCCATTGGCTTGCATATTTCAGATACTAAATGGTATCGTAATTAAAGAATTAGAATACTGTCAAGTACTGGAATTGTCGTGACCGAAAACAGCCAGGGCCGGCGCGGCCGGCCCGCCAACGAGGCGCTTGGCCAAACGATCGTCGACGCCGCGCGCGAACTCTTTGTGGAGTTGGGTTTTCAAGCGACGACCTTGGACAAGGTCGCCCAGCGGGCGAAGATATCCAAGCTCAGCATCTATCGGCACTTCGAGAACAAGGAGTCGCTGTTCAGCGCGGCCATGGCGGCCGGCTGCCATCAGTTGTTTGCACCACAAGCCCTTCTTAAGGGCGTCGACGGTTCGGTCGAAGACCAGCTCATGGCGGTGGGATCATTACTGCTTCGCACGTTGTTGAGATCAGACGTCCGCAGTGTCGAAGCCATGGTCATGGCCGACAAGACGAGTCAAAACTCGTTAAGCAAGCTCCATTTCGAAGCCGGCCCCGCCCATGTCATCGCCCAAATCGAGGCCCTGTTGTGTCAGCTGCACGCGAAGGCGGTCCTGAACGTGCCCGATCCTCTCCGGTCCGCCCGCTTGTTTGCCGCGCTTTTCAAAGGATCCGATCTCCTGATGATCGCACGCTTCGATCAGGCGAGAGCAGAGGACGACAACGAAATCGAATCCTATTGCCGGTCGGCCGTCGCCATGTTCATCGCCGCGCACGGTGGCAACCACCATGCGGGCGGATAGCCTAGCGGTGAGAATACCCATGGTATTCGATGCGCCAGAAAGTGGCCTGGATCGGTAAGCCCAGTCTGGTCCGGAATTGGTCCATCAGCGACGTCAGGCGATGGCCGGTTTTGTACCGCTGTTGAGGTTGGAGCGGACGCCCGAGAGCGCCCAAACCAAGCGCCGGATTATGCGTGCCCCCTAGAACGCAACGTTTTGAACGTCGCGACCCGTCGTTGCGACCCAAGACGGTAGACCTTAAGGCTTGCAGCGAGGGGTCATGACGCGTCGTCGTTTGGCATTGGCTGCGGGTCTGGCCCTCGCGATCACCACTTTGCTGACCACGCCGGCTCTCGCCCAGAAGGGCGATCTCGCCGCGCAAGGCGCGCGGGTCAACGCGCTCAACCAGGCCGGCAAATATGCGGAAGCGCTGCCGCTGGCGCAGGCCATGGTGGCGAGCCTGGAGAAGGGCAGCGACGGCCGTGAACTCTCCGCGGCGCTCAACAATCTCGGCCAGGTCCATGCCGGCCAGGGCCGCGACGATCTGGCTGAGCCGATCTACAGACGGGCCATCGCGCTGATGGAGAAGTCGCTCGGCCTCGACACCGTCCTGATCGCGCCGGAGCTGAACAATCTCGCCGCGCTGTATCAGCGGCAGAGCCGCTTCTCCGAAGCCGAACCGCTGTTCAGGCGCGCGCTGGCCATTCGCGAAAAGGCGCTGTCGCGCGAGCATCCGGATGTCGGCCAGGCGCTCAACAATCTCGCCACGCTTTACGTGAAGCAGGAGCATTTTGCCGAGGCCGAGCCGCTGTTTCAGCGTGCGCTCGCGATCTACCAGAAGGCCGCCGGGCCCGAGCATCCCGCGGTTGCCACCGTTCTCAACAACATCGGCCAGGTCGATCGCGACCTCAACCGCGATGCGGATGCCGAGGCGCCGATCAAGCGCTCGCTCGCGATCCGCGAAAAGGTGCTGGGGGCGGATCATCCCGACGTGGCGCGCTCGCTCAACAATCTCGCCGGGCTCTACGAGCACCAGCAGCGCTATGCCGAGGCCGAGCCGCTCTATCGCCGCGCCCTGTCGATCCGTGAACGCGCGCTCGGACCCGACCACCCTGATGTGGCGACCTCGACGAACAATCTCGCATATTTCCTTCAGGTGTCGGGCCGCACCGCCGAGGCCTTGCCGTTCGCGCAGAAGACGCTTGCCACCAACCGCGCGCAGCTGCGCACCATGCTGCCGATTCTGTTCGCCGCGCGGCAGCAAACGCTGCTGGCGAACGACAAGGCGCTCGACGACGCGCTCGGTGCGATCCAGCGCGGCACGCAGTCGTCCGCCGCCTCTGCCGTGAACAAGCTTGCGGTGCGATTGGCAGCCGGCAGCGACCGGCTCGCCGAGCTGGTGCGCCGGGATCAGGATCTCGCGGCCGAGGCCGAGGCGCTCGATAAGGCGATCATCACCGCGGTGTCGAAGCCGTCGGCGCAGCGCGACGTCGCGGCCGAACAGCGCAGCCGCGCGCGGATTGCAACGATTGTGAACGAGCGCGCGGGCCTGCAGAAGACGCTCGCGCTGGAGTTTCTCGACTACGCCTCGCTCTCCAATCCGCTGCCGCTGGCGGTGAAGGACATCCAGCCGCTGTTGTCGGCCGACGAGGCGATGGTGATCTATTCCGTCGTCGACAAGCAGAGCTACGTCATCGCGATCACGCGCGACGGCGCCGACTGGAAGGAGATTCCGCTCGGCGCCGACGCGATGGCGCGGAAGGTGTCGGCGTTCCGCAGGGGGCTGGATGTCGGCAAGGCGCGCGATGCCTCCGGCAAATCGGGGCTGTTCGATCTCGCGCTCGCCAACGAGCTCTACGTCGCGCTGCTTGGCCCGGTCGAGGCCTTGACGAAGGACAAGCGCAATCTGCTCGTGGTGCCGTCGGCGGCGCTGACCGCCCTGCCGTTTCATCTGCTGGTGACGGAGAAGCCGCAGGCTGCGATCCCGGACCGGCTCGAAGGTTATCGCGACGCCGCCTGGCTGCTCCGGCGTCAGGCCGTCTCGGTGCTGCCCTCGGTGATCAGCCTGAAATCCCTGCGCGCCTTCGCCCGCAGGGATCATGGCGTGAAGCCGATGACCGGCTTCGGCGATCCCGTCTTCAACCCCGCGGCCGAGGGACCCGCCGACCGTCGCGCCGCTGGCGGCAAGGTCGCGGCGCGCAGCATTGCGACGATTGCCTATACCGATTTCTGGCGCGGCGCCGGGGTCGATCGCGCGCGGCTTGCGCAGGCGCTGCCGCAACTGCCTGACACCGCCGACGAGCTGAATGCGGTGGCAAGAGACGTCGGTGCTGCCGATGCCGACATCCATCTCGGACGCGACGCCAGCGAAACGACGCTGAAGCGTGCAGCGCTTGCTCAATACGGCATCATCTACTTTGCCACCCATGGCCTCGTTGCCGGCGACGTCAAGGGACTGGGCGAACCCTCGCTTGCGCTGTCGATTCCCGATCGGCCGTCGGAGCTCGACGACGGTCTTCTGACCGCAAGCGAGGTGGCCCAGCTCAAGCTCAACGCCGATTGGGTGGTGCTGTCGGCCTGCAACACCATCGCCGGCGACAAGCCCGGCGCCGAAGCGCTGTCGGGATTGGCGCGCTCGTTCTTCTACGCAGGAGCCCGCGCGCTGCTGGTCTCGCATTGGGCCGTGGATTCGGAAGCCGCCACCCGCCTCACCACAACGACTTTCGAGTTGCTCAAGAACGAACCGAAAATCGGTCGTGCCGAAGCCTTGCGCCGCGCGATGTTAACGTTTGTCGACGACACCTCGTCACCGCGCAACGCCTATCCCGCGATGTGGGGGCCGTTCGCGCTGATTGGCGAAGGCGAGGTACGATAAGCCGGCAGCCGGAATTGTGCGTCGCAAAAACCCTGATCAACGCCGAATTTCGTGTTTGGTTGCGCGATCATCCGTGATTTTCTGGTGCAGGTGCTCAAAGCTGACATGCGCGACGTTTGGCGCGGTCCTTGAATAAACCAAATCCTGCGGGATCGGCTTGGCAACACCAGCGTTCATCAGTATTAGGTCGTCCAACCGAGGCCGGTTGGCCTATAAATCACGGTGACCGCGATGGTGCCGAAGTTTTGGTCGCGCTGAATGTCGCGGGTTCTAGGAGGATTTTTCGTGCAAGAGACGGGCGTGCGCAACGGTGCCTTCGGCGCCGACAAATTCGGCTTAAAGAATCTCAAGCAGGTTCACTGGAACCTCGGTGCGCCGCAACTCTATCAATACTCGCTCGCTGCGGGTGAGACGGTGCTGTCCGCTGACGGCGCGCTCTGCGCCGACACCGGCGAGTTCACCGGGCGCAGCCCGAAGGACAAGTTCACGGTGCGCGACGCCTCCACCGACAAGAAGATGTGGTGGGCCGGCAACCAGTCCATCACCGCAGAGCAGTTCGAGACGCTCTATCAGGACTTCCTCAAGCACGCCGAAGGCAAGAAGCTGTTCGCGCAGGATCTCTACGGCGGCGCCGACCCGGCCTACCGGATCAAGACGCGCGTCTTCACCGAACTCGCCTGGCACTCGCTGTTCATCCGCACGCTCCTGATCCGCCCCGAGGCGATCGAGCTGTCGACCTTCGTCCCGGAGCTCACCATCATCGACATGCCGAGCTTCCGCGCCGATCCGAAGCGCCACGGCTGCAAGTCGGAGAACGTCGTCGCGATCGACTTCGCCCGCAAGATCGTCCTGATCGGTGGTTCCTATTACGCCGGCGAAATGAAGAAGTCGGTCTTCACCACGCTCAACTATTATCTGCCCGAGCGCGGCGTGATGCCGATGCATTGCTCGGCCAATGTCGGCGCCAAGGGCGACGCGGCGATCTTCTTCGGCCTCTCCGGCACCGGCAAGACCACGCTGTCGGCCGATCCCAACCGCACGCTGATCGGCGACGACGAGCACGGCTGGGGCCCGAACGGCGTCTTCAACTTCGAAGGCGGCTGCTACGCCAAGTGCATCAAGCTGTCGAAGGAAGCTGAGCCCGAGATCTACGCAGCGTCGACGCGCTTCGGCGCGGTGCTCGAGAATTGCGTGCTCGACGAGGACACCCGCGTGGTGGATTTCGACGACGGCTCCAAGACCGAGAACACGCGTTCGGCCTATCCGCTTGACTTCATCCCGAACGCCTCGCGCACCGGCCGCGCGCCGCAGCCGAAGAACGTGGTGATGCTCGCCGCCGATGCCTTCGGCGTGCTGCCGCCGATCGCGAAGCTGTCGCCGGCGCAGGCGATGTATCACTTCCTGTCCGGCTACACCGCCAAGGTCGCCGGCACCGAGCGCGGCTTGGGCAACGAGCCGCAGCCGGAATTCTCGACCTGCTTCGGTTCGCCCTTCCTGCCGCTCGACCCGTCCGTTTACGGCAACATGCTGCGCGACCTCATTGCCCAGCACAATGTTGATTGCTGGCTGGTCAACACCGGCTGGACCGGCGGCAAGTACGGCGTCGGCAGCCGCATGCCGATCAAGGTGACGCGCGCGCTGCTCACCGCCGCGCTCGACGGCTCGCTTCGCAACGTCGAATTCCGCACCGACAAATATTTCGGCTTCGCGGTCCCGACCGCGCTGCCCGGCGTGCCGTCTGAGATCCTCAACCCGGTCAACACCTGGAAGGACAAGGACGAGTTCGACAAGACCGCCCGGGCGCTGGTCGGCATGTTCCAGAAGAATTTCGCCAAGTTCGAGGCCCAGGTCGACGCCGAAGTGCGCGCTGCCGCCCCGGAGGTGAAGCTCGCGGCGGAGTAATCTTCGCCTGGTTTGAATTGCAAAAGGGCGGCCGCGAGGCCGCCCTTTTTGTTGGTGTTGCTTGTGGGCATGGACGCAAGCCACACGAAATCTCACGCCTTGAAATACGCGATCTGTGTCGTGGTCGCGAGCAGCCGGCCGTTCGGCGACCACAGCTCGGCGTTCTGGTCGGCGTAGCTCTTGTGCATGATCTTGGAATCCGCCGTCGCCAGCACGCGCGTGATGTCCTCAGCCGCGAGCTCTTTGCTGTCGGTGTGGAAATAGGTCGTCAGCGACACCGTGCCGAACGGCACCAGTTCGCGCCGCGCGTGGAAGATGCGGCCGAAGAAGGCGTCGGACATCGACATTAGCGACGGCATGTCGAGCTTGCGTGGTTCGCGATCGCTGATCCAGATTTTCGAATAGGTGCTGGCGAGTTCGGCCTGCGGCGGGCCGATCCGCATCTCGCCCTCGACGAAGCGGAATTCGTACTGGTTGGCCCAGGACGCCTTGATGTTCGGAAACGGCAGCGTCTCCTCAAACGGTTTGGCATCCGGATATTGCGCCACCCGGTGCTCCCAGGACGGCCGGCGCTCGGCGAACACCGCGGTGGCGAGCGTTGCGACCTCGCCGCCGCCCTGGCTGAGCTCGACGCTCCAGTGCTGGCTGGAGCGGTTGGCCTTCACCAGCCGCACGTCGAGATCGAACGGCCCTTTGGCGATCGGCGCGCAATAATTGACGGTGAGCGCGAGTGGGTCGCCGGCGGCTTGCGGATGCTCGATCAGCGCGCGCAAGATGGTCGCGGCGGTGACGCCGCCGAACGGGCCGACAAAGGCCCAGTAATCGTCGCTGGTGTGCCCCTGCCAGCTGGAGTCGCCGGCGGTGACGCGGGTGGCGTCGTCGAAGGGGTGAGGAAGCTTGGCGTGCATTGTCTGATCCGGCTTTCAATGACGGACGTCATATCACGTCCGACCCCGGTGCGTGCAATTACCTCGGGCGTAGCCGCTTCCACGCCGCGGAAAGATCAGCCTGCGGCGTCGCGCAGGTTGGGCAGCAGCGGCGTGGTCGGATTCACCGGCACGTTCCATATCTCCTCGGCATATTCGCGGATGGTGCGGTCGGAGGAGAACCAGGCCATGCGCGCGACGTTGAGGATGGAGGCACGCGTCCAGGCCGGCGCCACCTGCCAGCGCGCATCGACGCTGCGCTGCGCCTCGTAATAGGAATCGAAATCGGCGCTGACCATGTAATGGTCGAGATAGCGCAGCGCATGCGCGATCGACTCGAAACGTCCGGGATCGTCGGGCGAGAACTCGCCGGCGCCGATCGCGTTGATGGCGCGCTGCAGTTTCGGCGAATTGCGGATCAGGTCGGAGGCGTCGAGCCCCTGCTTGCGCCGGATCATCACGTCGCCGGCTTCCAAGCCGAAGATCGCGATGTTCTCCGCGCCGACATGGTCGCGGATCTCGATATTGGCGCCGTCGAGCGTGCCGATGGTGAGGGCGCCGTTCAGTGACAGCTTCATGTTGCCGGTGCCGGACGCCTCCATGCCGGCGGTCGAGATCTGCTCGGACAGGTCGGCCGCGGGAATGATCACTTCGGCGAGGCTGACATTGTAGTCCGGCAGGAATACGACCTTGAGCTTGCCGCCGATCGCGGGATCGTTGTTGACGACCTCCGCGACGTCGTTGATCAGCTTGATGATCAGCTTGGCATAGCGATAGCTCGCCGCCGCCTTGCCCGCGAAGATCTTCACCCGCGGCACCCAATTGCCGTTTGGATCGTCCTTGATCGCCTGGTACAGCGCGACGGTCTCGATGATGTTGAGAAGCTGGCGCTTGTATTCGTGGATGCGCTTGATCTGCACGTCGAACAGCGCGGTCGGGTCGACCTTGATGCCGAGCCGCTCGCCGATCAGGCGCGCCAGCGCGGTCTTGTTGTGAAGCTTGACGCTGCGGAACCTCTTCTGGAAATCGACGTCGCTGGCGCGCGCCTCGATCAGGCTGAGCTGGGTGGGATCGTCGAGCACGGCCTCGCCGCAGGTCTCGCGCAACAGATCGGTCAGCTTCGGGTTCGCCAGCATCAGCCAGCGGCGGAAGGTGATGCCGTTGGTCTTGTTGGTGATGCGGCCGGGATAGAGATGGTTGAGGTCGTGGAACACGGTCTCGCGCATCAGGTCCGAATGCATCGCCGAGACGCCGTTGATGCGGTGCGAGCCGACGAAGGCGAGCTGGCCCATGCGCACGCGACGCCCGCTCTTCTCGTCGATCAGCGAGACCGAGGCGCGGAAGTCGATATCGCCGGGGGCGCGCGCTTCGGCGAGCGCGAGATGCTGCACGTTGATGCGGTAGATGATCTCCAGGTGCCGCGGCAGCAGCCGCTCGAACAGCTCGACCGGCCAGGTCTCCAGCGCCTCGGGCAGCAGCGTGTGGTTGGTGTAGGAGAGCGTGGCGACCGTGACCTTCCAGGCCTCGTCCCAGCGGAAATTGTGCAAATCGACGAGGATGCGCATCAGCTCGGTGACGGCAAGGCTCGGATGGGTGTCGTTGAGCTGCACTGCGACCTTGCTCGACAGGCTGCGCAGCTGGCCGTCGGAGGCAAGGTGCCGCTTGATCAGATCCTGCAGCGAGGCCGAGACGAAGAAATATTCCTGGCGCAGGCGCAGCTCGCGGCCCGCCGGGCTCTCGTCATTCGGATAGAGGAATTTGCAGATCGCTTCCGCGCGCGACTGCTCGGCGGTGGCGCTGACATAGTCGCCCTTGTTGAAGGCATCGAGCTTCAACGGATCGGGCGAACGCGCCGACCACAGGCGGAGCGCGTTGACGTGCTGGCCGCGCCAGCCGACGATCGGCGTGTCATAGGCGATCGCCTGCACCGTCTCGGCTGGATGCCAGATCGCGCGGTCGCGGCCCTTTTCGTCGACATGCTCGACGCCGCCGCCGAAATTGATGTCGTAGATCACCTCGGGCCGCTGCAATTCCCAGGGATTGCCGAAGCTCAGCCATTCGTCCGGATATTCCTGCTGCCAGCCCTGATTGATGATCTGACGGAACAGGCCGTAATCATAGCGGATGCCATAGCCGATCGCTGGGATCGACAGCGTCGCCATGCTTTCCATGAAGCAGGCGGCAAGCCGCCCAAGGCCGCCATTGCCGAGCGCCGCATCCGGCTCGCATTTGCGCAGCTCCGGCAGCGAGACGCCGAGATCGCCGAGCGCGACCTCGAAGATCTTGAGCAGCCCCATGTTGTTGAGCGCGTCGGTGAAGAGACGGCCGATCAGGAATTCGAGCGAGAGATAATAGACGCGCTTGCGGCCCGCGTCGTAGCTGTGCTTCTCGGCCGTGAGCCAGCGATGCACGACACGGTCGCGCAGCGCCAGTGCCGCGGCCTGGTACCAGTCGTGCTTGGTCGCCATGCCCGCATCCTTGCCGATGGCAAGGCGCAGCTTCGCCAGGATCGTGCCCTTGATCTCGGCCAGCGCGAGTTCATCGATCGGCTGGCCGGGGGCGGGAAAACTGGGCTGGAACGATTGATCTTGCAAAGCCGTCACTTCCTGGTCGAACACACCACTAAACTTTACGCGTCTTGCCCCTGCACCGGAACTGTCGCCGATGCGGCCTTGCACTGCGCTGGCGTAAATTTATGCAAGGAACGGGCCGATTTGGGAACCCGGGCGAGCACGGAGAAACCTGGATTCGGCGCTAGGTTGCCGATTAATTCAGCCATCAGTGTGGAGGAATGGTCTGTGAAACTGCTGAGCGGCTTCACGCTGCCTTGGCCTGCACCGCATCGCAAAATTCGGCGAGACGATCCGCAAGCCGCAACGTTGCCGGGCTCGCATCCGGCGAGGCCATCAGCGCGACCTCGGTCTTGTTGATCGGCGCAAAACCGTCCTTCGCGGTCAGCACGCGGTGGTCGGACTGGATCGACATCTCCGACAGGATGCTCAGCCCCATGCCGGCGGCGACGGCGGCCTGGATGCCTGACAGGCTCGACGAGGAATAGGCCATGTGCCAGGCGCGGCCGACGCTTTCCAGCGCGTGGATGGCGCCGGCCCGGTAGAGGCAGCCGGCCGGGAAGCCGATCAGCGGCACGGACGCGGCGTGGACGTCGACCGGATGGCTCTTGCTGGTGACCCAGTGGACCCGCTCCGGCCACACCGCGATCGCGCCCTTCTCGCCGGCCGCACGCTTGAACAGCGCAAGGTCGAGCTCGCCGCGTTCGAGATCGCGCGCCAGATGCTTGCTCTGGTCGGCGCGCACGTCGAGCCGCAGGCCCGGATGCGAGCGCGAGAACGCGCCCAGTAATTTGGTCAGCCGGTACGCCGCGAAATCCTCGGGGATGCCGAGCCGGATCGCGCCTTCGCCATCCGGCTGGCGCAGCACGTCGCGCGCCTCCTCGGCCAGCGAGAGCAGACGCCGCGCATAGGAGAGCAGCCGCTCGCCGGCCTCGGTCGGGCGCACATTCTTGCCGTCGCGATGCAGCAGCACCTGGCCGATATCGTCCTCCAGCCGCTTGATCTGCTGGCTGACGGTCGACTGCGTGCGGTGGACGCGCTCGCCGGCGCGGGTGAAGCCGCCGGCCTCGACCACCGAGACGAAGCTGCGCAGCAGCTCAAGATCGAGCATGGCGGCCTCCATTCGAAAATCAACTGATGATGAGTTAATCATTTAATTTCCAAATGGCAAGCGGTGTCCCTAGATCGAGGCTCAGGAGAATGCCCATGTCGCTCGCCCCCTCGATTTCAGTTCCCCACAGCCGCTTCAGCACGTTGCCGCTCGCTATCGGCCTGTTCTGCCTGCTCTGGAGCTACGCCTTCGTCGCCGGCAAGATCGGCGTCACCCATTGCCCGCCGCTGATCCTGCTCGCGGCGCGCTTCTCGCTCGCCGGCATCTTGATCCTGGGCGCCACGCTGATCCGCGGCGGCTGGTCGTTGTCGTGGCGCGATGCGGCGATCTTCGCGGTGCTTGGGATTGCCAACAACGCGCTCTATCTCGGCCTCGGCTACACCGGCCTGCAATCGGTCTCGGCCGGCCTCGGCGGCCTGATCGTCTCGGCCAATCCGGTCTTCACCGCAGCGCTCGCCGCGCTGCTGCTCGGCGAGGGCATGACCTGGCGCAAGGCGAGCGGCCTGCTGCTCGGCGTCATCGGCGTGACGCTGATCGTCTGGCATCGCCTGTCGGTCGGCACGGATTCCCTGCACGGCATCGTCTTCACGCTGGCCTCGCTGGCCTCGCTCGTCGCCGGCACCATCCTGTTCAAGCTGCTGGCGCCGAGAGGCTCCCTGTGGATCGGCAATGGCGTGCAGAACTTGGCTGCCGGCATCGTCCTGACGCCGGTCGCGTTCACCTTTGCCGACATCCACGCAATCGACGTCACGCCGGGCCTGATCGGTGCCTTCGCGTTCCTCGTGCTCGGCGGCTCGATCCTCGCCTACTGGCTTTGGTTCCATCTCCTGAAAGTGTGCGGCGCGACCGCCGCCAGCGCTTATCATTTCCTGATGCCGCCGCTCGGCATGCTGTTCGCGTACTTGGTCCTTGGTGAGCACGTCGAGGCCCGTGACCTCCTCGGCATCATCCCGGTTGCGCTCGGCATCTACCTGGTGACGCGGCCGGCGAAGGCGGTGGCGTAAGTTTTCTGTTCGTCATGGCCGGGCTTGACCCGGCCATCCACGTCTTCGTTGCCGCGCGCAAGAACGTGGATGCCCGGGACAAGCCCGGGCATGACGGTGGGGAGGCAGTACGCGTCTCTCAATCCTTCCGGAAAACGATCGACGCCATCCATCCCGTCATCAGCGCCATCGCGGCGGTGACGAGGCCGTAGATCAGCCCGTTCTGCCTGGCGGTGGTGGCGACGAACTGCTCGAAGCCGACCTTGACGATCTCGAACGCGGTCTCGGTCTTGCCGATGAACGCGCCGTTCGCAAACAGTCTGATCTCGACTTCGTAGGTGCCGATCGGCACCTCCGCCGGCAGCGGGATGCCGGTGCGGAACAGGGTCGGCGTCAGGAACGTGACCGCACTCGGATCCTCGCGATAGAGCCCGCGCTGGGTGCGCAGGCGGATGAAGGCCGAGCGGAATGCGTCGTTCGGCACCACGTCGGCAAAGTCGCCGCTGACCCGCTGCGTCAGCAGCACGTTGTTCAGCCCGATCTGCTGGCGCCGCGCGATCTCGGGCGAGGTGATCGCGTCGAAGGAGCGGTTGGCGAACAGCGCCAGATAGCTCGGCACCTGCAGGAATTGGCGATAATCGGTGTTGATCCAGATGCCGAATGTGCGTTCCTTCCGCCGCGTCACCATGTCGGCGCGCGGGCCCATCACGGTGACGACGAGATCGTAGGCCGTGCGATCGGCGGGCGTCGTGCTGTCCTTCTCGACCGAGCCGAACAGCACCAGCTCCTCGCCGGAATAGTTCGGGGTCACCGTGACGCGGTGGTTGGAAACCGACACGATCAGCCGCTCGGCCCGCGCCACCGAGCCGAGCATGAGGATGAGAAGCGCTGCGAAGAGCGTGCGCATCAGCTGCTGCCCCCTACCTCGCGGATGGTGAAGAGGTCCGCGGGCTGGATCACCAGCTCGACCGCGAAGCGGATTCCGACCGAGAGGATCAGAAGGCCGAGCAGCAGCCGCAGCTGTTCGCCGCGGATCTTCTGCCCGGCGCGGACGCCGAACTGCGCGCCGGTGACGCCGCCGACCATCAGGATCAGCGCCAGCACGGCGTCGACGAGGTGATTGGTCACCGCATGCAGCATGGTCGCGAACAGCATCGTGACCAGCGTCAGCACCATCGAGGTCCCGATCACGGTCGAGGTCGGCACTCGCAAGAGATAGATCATGATCGGCACCAGAATGAAGCCGCCGCCGATGCCCATGATGGCGCCGATGAAGCCGATCATGATGCCGACGACCACCACGGGGATGACCGACAGATAGATCTTCGAGCGCTTGAACCGCATCTTCAGCGGCAGGCCGTGGATCCAGTTGTGCGTGCGGCGCGGCGGCAGCGCGCCGCGCCGGGTTCGCATCAGGGCGCGCAGGCCTTCCGAGAACATCAGGCTGCCGACCGTGGTGAGCAGCACCACGTAGGAGAGTGCGATCATCAGGTCGAGCTGGCCGAGCGCGCGCAGCTGCGTGAAGGTCCACACCCCGAGCGCCGTGCCGGTGACGCCGCCGCAGAGCAACACGCCCGCCAGCGCCGGATCGATCGCGCGCCGCCGCCAATAAGACAGCGCGCCGGAAAACGAGGAAGCCGCGATATGGCTCGCGACCGAGGCGACCGCCACCGCCGGCGTGATGCCGATGAAGATCAGAAGCGGCGTCATCAGGAAGCCGCCGCCGATCCCGAACATGCCCGAGACGAAGCCGACCGCGGCGCCCATCGCCAGCACCAGGAAGACATTGACGGGAAGATCGGCGATCGGAAGATAGAGCTGCATCGAAGGACCACGCTCCGGCGAGACTGATCAACTGGCGCAAAATGCCCGCCGGACGGTCGGGACGTTTGCCGCGCCTCTCAATAGCGGAATTTGGAGCGGGGAGGGACCCGGAATTTCGGGCGTGGTGAATGCGTTAAGCGGAGAGGAAAAGGAGACTCGATCTTTGCGACACCGGCGGTGCGCTCCCTCCCCGCCTGCGGGGAGGGCTGGGGAAAGGGTATCTCAGCATTGGGACACCCAAGAGGAGAGAACCCCCACCCGCCGCGCTTCGCGCGTCGACCTCCCCCGCAAGCGGGAGAGGTGCACCGGGCGCGCGGCTCTGTTCGTTCGATCTAAAACCTAATGCGCCGCCGAGGCCGAGCGCTTGGCCGCGACCGCCTTCGGTGCCGGTTTTGCGCTTGCCTGCGGTGCGCTGTCCCAGCCGCCGGCGGGCGCCGTGACGTTGACGGCATCGTCGGGCTGCGGCTCGGCGATGAAGGTCTGGATCGCGAGCTTGGCGGCCGCGAGCGATTGCGGGTCGAGGCGCTTGGCGACGTCGTCGCGCTTGCCGGATGCGTCAGTGTCTCCCTGCGCGGCGGCGAGGCTGAACCATTTGTAGGATTCGGCGAGATTCTGTTCGACGCCGATGCCGCGGGCATAGAGGATGCCGAGGTTGAACTGGCTGTCGGCGACGCCGCGATCGGCGGCCTTGCGGAACCACTGCGCCGCGCTCTTGTAGTTGGCGCCGCGTCCACCGCCGTCGGCGTCGAGTACCGCGAGATTGTGCATCGCCTTGGCGTTGCCGCGCTCGGCAGCCTGGGTGTAGTAGCGGCGGGCGATGTCGGCGTCCTTCTTCACGCCGAGGCCCTTCTCGTAGAGCGTGCCGAGGCGGAAGGTCGCGGGGATCACGCCGGCCTGCGCCGCGCGGTCATACCATTTCGCAGCTTCGTCGTAATTCGTGGCAACACCCTTGCCTTCGGCAAAGCGCAGGCCGATTTCGTAGGCCGCGGTCGCATCGCCCTTCATCGCGGCGGTGCGCAGCAGCGGGCCGCCGATGCCGTCAGGCAGTTTTTCGCTCGGCGGCACCTGGATCATGCCGAGCTTGGCGCGGCTCGTGCCCGACAGCGCGCCGGTGACGTCGCTGCTCGCGGCAGGCGGCGGCACGGCCGCGGCGGGCGCCGATGGAATCTCAACCGAAGCTGAGCTGGCGGCAGGAGCAGCCGGCGCGGCGTTGTTCTGGGATTGCCGTCCGATCGGCGTCGGCGAGGTCATCGATGGCGTGACCTGCTCGGGCGTGGCGGGCTTGTTCTCGATCACCGGCGGCGGCGGAGCCTGCGGCGCCGGCTCGCTCAACGTATTGTCCATGGCCTGCGGCGTCGGCGGCGGGCTGCCCTCGAGCAGGTTCATCGCCATCTTGAAGGTGCCGAGCACGATGACGACCACGCTCGCGCCGACCAGCAGCGAGCGGATCTTCGAGGTGATGGTCGAGCTGCCGTCCTTGTCCTTGGCGCGATCGGCGCCGGCCTTGGCACCACCCTTGGTACCACCCTTGGCACCGCGCGCCGGCGCTTCCGGCTGTGCGGCGGCGGCTTGAGCGGCGCGGCGGGCGGCCGCGATGAAGCTCGACGACGACACCGGCTCTTTCGCAGCAGCGGGAATGTCGCTGATCGCGCTTTCGGAGGCGGCGATGCGTTCCGACGGCGTGGCAACGCGCCCACCCGGCCGTGTGCCCGGCTCGAGCGGATGATCCGGCGGCAATTCCGGCGCGAGCGCGGCGCGCGCGGGCACCGTGTGCGGCTCCAGGATCTCGCTGATCGCGCGCGGCGGCACCGGTGGTGCCGATGGCACCGGCGGCGGCGCGGCGGGGGCAGCGGCATGGAATTCACGCGGCGCGGCGGAAAAGGCGGCTTGGGCGAATGCGCTTTGGGCCTGTTGCTGCGCGGCGGGGTTCGGCAGCTCGGGCTTGGGATCGTATTTCGGCTGCTGGGCTTGCGGCCGCGGCTCACGCGCCATCGGCGGCGCGGGCTCCATGGGCGCGGCCATCGGCTGCGGCGCAGGGGCCGGCGGCGCGGTGCGCACCGCGCGCAGATCGCCCTCGATCATCGAGAGGCGGTCGACGACATGGCCGAGCGCGCTGTGGACGGCGTCGAGCGAATCCTGGGTGCTGCGGTTGGTCTCGGTCTGGCTGAAGCGGATGTCCGACAGCTCACGCCTGACCAGATCGACCATTCCGGAATCGTCCGGGGCCGCGGAGCTGCGGCTCTCGGCCAGCGCGGAATAGGTCGCCTGCTGTCGCTCGAGGTGCCTGAGGATGTCGTGCAGCCCGTCCTCGACGCGGCTCAAATTGCCGTTGCGCGGATCGGCGGCGGCTTCGATCCGCTCCAGCAGATACGAGACGCGCTGTTCGAGATGGGCAAAGGTCGAGGCCGAATCGTTGCCGACCTGCATGCGGTCGAAACGGTCCGACAGCGCGCGGATGGCGGATTCCAGGTGCTCGGTGCTCTCGGTGGCTTGCGGCCGCTCGCGCGTTTCCAGCGCCGCGGTGAGCGCCGCAATGCGCTGCTCCAGCACCGCAAAGCTGTCGCCCTGGCCGGAGGCGCGGGTGACCTGGTCGACCTTGGACGACAGCAGCTGCACGTCTTCGGACAGGCGTGCCAGCGCTTCGTTGGAGGCGACGTTGGAGACGATGCCCCGCAGCGCTGCGATCGCGCTTTCGAGCTGATGCACCGTCGAGGGATCGTCATTGGCGCGCAGGATCAGGTCGAGCTTGGCGCCGAGATTGCGGATCGCCTCGTCGTAACCGGTGAGCTGCTCGGCCGGCGTCAGCGTGCGCAGCACCTGCTTGATGTCGGACAGCGCGTGCTCGATGCCCGACAGCACCTGGCCGTCGGTGCCGTTGGAACGCGTCTCGTCGATCCGCCGGTGCAGCGAGCGGATCTCGTTCTCGATCGACTCGATCGCGCGCCGCGGCATCGCCTCGGTGATGGCATTGCGGATCTCGGCAAGCTCGCTGCGGAATGCATTGATCGCCTGCTCGGTATTGTCGGGACGTTGCAACGACTCGATCTGGCTCGTGATCTTGAGCAGATGGCGCTCGAGTGCAGAAAAATCCGGCCCCGGCTGCGGTGGCGGCGGAGCATAGGCAGGCGCGGGCGGCGCCATCGGAGGTGCGAAAGGAGCAGCCCAGGGAGTTGCATTGGGCGCAATCGAGGGCGCGGCACGCGGCGGCATTTGCCGCGGCGTGAAGCCGTCGAGCTCGCTCTGTCGCGCGGTGATCTCGGCGACGGCGACGTCGAACGAAGCGGGGCTCAGGGGCGGGGCGTTGCGATAGACCTGCGCTGCCGCACGCTCGACCGCATCGGCCTGGCGCTGGCGCGTGTCGGCCGGCGCGGGGCGCGGAGCCGGAGGTTGCTGCGGTTGAGGCTGCTGCGGCCTCGAGATTTGCGACAGCCGTGCATCGAGCCGCGAGATCGCATCATTGAGCTGGCGCGCAACGCCCTGCTCGCGCGCGACGTCTGGCCGCGAAGGGTCCTGCCGCGACGAATCTTGTCGTGAAGTATCCCTGCGCTGCGCGGGCTTGGAGATCCGTTCGATCTGCTGGGTGATCGCGTCGAGCCGCTGGTGGATGTCGGCGACTTCGCGGCTCTCCTGGCTCGGAGCGGGCGGAGCTTGCGGACGCTGGTCGTAAGGTTCGCGAAAGTTCGGGGGAGCAGTCTCGCCGAGGGTGGAGTTCAGCCAATCGTTGAGTGACATGCCGGCACGACGCGCAGCAGCTTCGGCCCGCTCCCTGACGGATGGATCGATGCCGTCAACACTCCACGATACGCGCGAATTCATGACTCTGTCCGGTTCCGACTCCGGCGCCCCACCCGGCGCCTCCAGTCTCCCCACGCGTGCCGGTTGCAAGACAATCGGATTTGGCGCGGGTCGTCTGCCTCGAAAACCGACTTTTGTCCGTTACGGTAAATAACGGGTTAAGGAACGCGTCGCCGGTGTCTTAAAGTTGGGCGGGGGAACCACCGGACAGGTGCGCTATCTCCTCCGCGCCGACACCTTGCCCCCTCATTGCCGACAGCGCACCTAGCGCCCCGGCGGATGCAAGCGGGTGTCCAGGGCAAACGGCTCCTGCGATCTCATGCTGTAGGAGCCGGCAGCGTTGGACGCGATGAAGATCAGGTTCCAGCTCGCCGTCGAAACCACGCTCGGAATCACAACGAACCTGTGTGTCGCCAGCACGTCATCCCCGAATGCCTGCTGACCGGCACTCGGTATCCCCGGCCTTAGCCAATTGGGATTTGGAACGGTGCTGGGCTCGACCACGAAGACACCGGCCGGATCGATGGTTGCCGCCGTGATCACGTGAGGCACTATGTCCAGAGCCCGAAATCCCTTGTGGACGGCGACCTCCAGAATCGCTGTTGCAGGATCGATCGAGCAATATACCGCACGAACGCCTCTGCTGTTCCAGCGACCGCCGACGAGAAAGGCGCCTTCGCCACTGTCCCAGGTCGCTGAGAATTTGGATTGATCAAGACGCCAGGCCACCAGCTCGGAGCCCCCGAGCGCGGCGGGAAGCGGTGTCACGCGTAAACGCCGTATTCGAGCCGTGCCAAAAAGTCTTCGACCAGTTCAACGCCGGCTGGCGTCGCCAGCAGGTCGATCGGTTTGCGTTGATCGAGGCCTATGGCCGGACGCTCCAGCCACTGCTCGGCCTCCTCCTTTGATCCGAAAATCGAAGTCGCCTTCGCCAATATCTCTGCAAGCTTCCATGCGCGGCCGCTCTGCTCGGGGCTGAGCTGCCGAATGTCTTCGGCCGTATGGCGCTGGTAAGTTCGATGGCTCATTCCGATCGCTCGCGCGAACGAATCGTCCCAGCGGAGAAACGCGAAATTTGCGACCAGATACACCAGCGCCTTGGACGGAAGACCATTCAAGAGAAGTTCGTGAGCCTCCAGCGGGCTCCGGGGCATCTTTCGAAAGGTGGAGGTCCCTCCAAGAAGTCGGGCGACCGCTGCCAACCTGGCAACGTCGGGGGATTGAGCAAGTTCGTTCATAAGCAATCTCGCCACTTGTCGTTTATAAGATGACAGGTGGCGCCCAGACTTTCAAGGGCACGGGCAGATGGCCGCCGCGGGCCGAACTCAGCCCTTCCCCTCGCGCTTGCCGTCTTCCAGCGGCACCACCGTGGCCTTGCCGCTCATCGCCGACAGCGCATCGAGCGTCTCTTCGCAGAAGTCGGCCACCATCTGCTCATGCCGGGCGCCCAAGCGGAGCAGGAGCAGGTTTCCGAGATCAAGCCGGCCCTCCGCCGTTCCCTCCGGGAAGCGCTTCTTCAGGATGCGCTCGTAATTGGCGTGGCGGTCGCGGTGGTGTTCCAGGCGGGCCATCAAATCGGTGCGCAGCGGCTCGATGTCGATGCTGTCGAGCGCATGGAGGCGGACCAGGAGGTCGTCCTTGGTCGAGGCCGGCGTGCTTGGCCGCGCGGCCCAGTGCCGCAGCGCTGTTCTGCCCTCCGGAGTAAGCGTATAAACGAGCTTGTTGGGCTTGCCGGTTTGCACGACCTCGCGTCCCTGGATGTGGCCGCGGTCGCGTAGCTTGGAGAGTTCCCGGTAGATCTGCTGGTGGTCGGCCTTCCAGAAGAAGCCGATCGAGGAGTCGAATGTCTTGGCGAGTTCGTAGCCCGTCATCGGGCGTTCCGTCAGGCATGCGAGGATTGCGTCGCCCAGTGCCATGACCGGCCCTCCTTCTTCGACCTCGACCAACTCGCTTGACTTTATGCGCATTGGCGCATATGCGTCAATGCGCATATGGAGTATGCGGGGCGGCCTCAAAATCCGGCCTGTGAAAGCTCAACGAAATCAATCAGCTCGCTACTGTGCATGGGGTTGTTTTCGCATTTTTTATAAGGCCTTGAGGGAGGCACCCGAGAATGACCGGTCTCGACTCCTGGTACGGCTACATGAAGTCTCATGATCGCGCCGCGCTCTGGGACCTCCTGCATCCCGACGCCGTCTTCGAAAGTCCCGTCGTGCATTCGCCGCAGCGCGGGCGCGACATCACCTTCAAATACCTCTCCAGCGCCGAGAAGGTGCTCGGCGGTCCCGGATTCACCTATGTCGGTGAGTGGACCAGCGAGCGCGGCGCCGTGCTCGAATTCAAGACCATGATCGACGGTATCGAGATCAATGGCGTCGACATCATCAGCTTCGATGCCGAGGGACACATCACGCATTTCAAGGTGATGGTGCGTCCGCTCAAGGCGATCAACATGCTGCACCGTCTGATGGCGGAGCAGCTGGCCGCCCAATCATGACCCTGCCCCGAGGTTGTAGAACCCGCTAAGCTCGCGGATGAAGCTGCGCCGCAGGGATCGTTCAGAGAATTCCACCACTTCAAGCCCATGCCGGGAGACCGCAATGCCGATCTACAAAGCCCCCGTCGAAGACGTGAATTTCCTGCTCAACGACGTCTTCCAGATCGACCGCTACGACAATCTGGCCGGCTTCTCCGACGCGTCGAGCGACGTGCGCGAAGCCATTCTGGGCGAAGCTGCCAAGCTCGCCGAAGAGGTGCTGCAGCCGCTCAATCGCGTGGGCGATCTCGAAGGCTGCAAGCGCGCCGATGACGGCAGCGTCACCACGCCGAAGGGTTTCAAGGAAGCGTTCAAGCAGGTCGCGGAGGGCGGCTGGCTCGGTCTGTCGGCGCCGACCGAGTTCGGTGGCCAGGGCCTGCCGGTGACGCTCTCGCAGGCGGTCAACGAATTCCAGATCTCCGCCAACATGGCGTTCTCGATGTATGGCGGTCTCACCATGGGCGCGACCGCGGCGCTGATCGTTCATGGCACGCCCGAGCAGAAGCAGACCTACGTGCCGAAGATGGTCGCCGGCGAATGGACCGGCACCATGAACCTGACCGAGCCGCATTGCGGCACCGATCTCGGCATGCTCCGCACCAAGGCGGTGCGGCAGGCCGACGGCAGCTTCAAGATCACGGGCACCAAGATCTTCATCTCCGCCGGCGAGCATGACCTCGCCCCCAATATCATCCACCTCGTGCTCGCGCGCATCGAGGGCGCACCCGCCGGCATCAAGGGCGTGTCGCTGTTCGTGGTGCCCAAGTTCCTTGTGAATCCGGATGGCACAGTCGGTGCCCGCAACGGCGTCGTCTGCGGCTCGATCGAGCACAAGATGGGCATCCACGGCAATTCGACCTGCGTGATGAACTACGACGGCGCCACCGGCTGGCTGATCGGCGAAGAGAACAAGGGCATGCAGGGCATGTTCGTGATGATGAACGAGGCGAGGCTCGGCGTCGCCGTGCAGGGTCTCGCGCAGTCCGAGGTCGCCTATCAGAACGCGGTCGCCTATGCCCGCGAGCGCATCCAGGGCCGCTCGCTCACCGGCGTGAAGGCGCCGGACAAGCAGGCCGACCCGATCATCGTGCACCCCGACGTGCGCCGCACGCTGCTCTCGATCCGCGCCTTCAACGAAGCCGCGCGCGCCTTCGTGATGTGGACCGCGCTGAAGAGCGACGTCGCCCATCGCTCCGAGGACCCGAAGGACCGCCAGGCCGCCGACGATCACATGGGCCTGATGACCCCGGTGCTGAAGGGCTTCCTCACCGATTACGGCTTCGCCAACGCGGTGCAGGCGCAGCAGATGTATGGCGGCCACGGCTACATCGCCGAGCACGGCATGGAGCAATTCGTGCGCGATGCGCGCATCGCCATGATCTATGAAGGCGCCAACGGCATCCAGGCGCTCGACCTCGTCGGCCGCAAGCTGCCGCGCGACGGCGGCCGCGCCATCATGGCCTTCTTCGGCGAAGTCATGGCCTTCGCCAAGGAGAACGGCGGCGACGAGGCACTGAAGCCGTTCATCACCCCGCTCTCGACCTCGCTCGGCCATCTCCAGCAGGCGACCACCTGGCTGATGCAGAACGCGATGGCGAAGCCCGACAATGCCGGCGCTGCCGCAACCGATTACCTGCATCTCTTCGGCTTCGTCGCGCTCGGCTACATGTGGGCCAAGATGGCCAAGGTGACGAATGCCAAGATTGCCGAGAGCGGGGCGACGCCCTATCTCTCCACCAAGCTCGTCACCGGCCGTTTCTTCATGGAGCGGATGCTGCCGGAGACCGCCGCCAATCTCGCGCGCATCCAGGCCGGCTGCGCCACCATCATGGAATTGCCGGCCGAAGCGTTCTGAGCCTGCTTCCGCTGCCTGCTCCCAATCGTATCGAACATCATATCAGGAGGGCGTCATGCCTGAGGCATTCATCTACGACCACGTTCGCACCCCCCGTGGCCGCGGCAAGGCGGACGGTTCGCTGCACGAAGTCACCGCGCTCGCGCTCGCGACGGTGCCGCTGAAGGCGCTGAAGGACCGCAACAATCTGCCCGAGGATTCCGTCGACGACGTCATCCTCGGCGTGGTCGATCCGGTCGGTGAAGCCGGCTCCGACATCGCGCGCTTCGCGGCGCTGAAAGCAGGTCTCGGCGAAGCCGTGCCCGGCGTGCAGATCAGCCGCTTCTGCGCCTCCGGCCTCGATGCCGTGAACTTCGCCGCAGCCCAGGTGATGAGCGGCCAGCATGAACTCGTGATCGGCGGCGGCGCCGAGTCCATGAGCCGCGTCGGCATCGGCGCCTCCGGCGGCGCCTGGCCGATGGATCCCTCGATGGCAGTCCCCGCTTACTTCATGCCGCAGGGCGTGTCGGCCGATCTGATCGCCACCAAATACGGTTTCTCGCGCGACGATGTGGATGCCTATGCGGTGCGGAGCCAGCAGCGCGCCGCGAAGTCCTGGGAGGAAGGCCGCTTCGACAAGTCGATCGTCCCGGTGAAGGATATCAACGGACTCACCATCCTCGCCAAGGACGAGCACATGCGTCCCTCGACGACGATGCAGTCGCTGGCGCAGCTGCAGCCCGCGTTCACGATGATGGCGCAGATGGGCGGCTTCGACGGCGTCGCGATCCAGTCGCATCCGGAGATCGAGCGGGTCAACTACGTGCACCATGCCGGCAATTCGTCGGGCATCGTCGACGGCGCCGGCGCCGTGCTGCTCGGCAGCAAGGACGCGGGTGCCAAATTCGGCCTGAAGCCGCGCGCAAAAATCCGCGCGTTCGCCAACATCGGCTCGGAGCCGGCGATGATGCTGACCGGTCCGGTCGACGTCACCGAAAAACTGTTCGCGCGCTCGGGCATGAAGAAGTCGGACATCGACCTGTTCGAGCTCAACGAGGCCTTCGCCTCGGTCGTGCTGCGCTACATCCAGGCCTTCGACATCGACAACGCCAAGATCAACGTCAATGGCGGCGCCATCGCGCTCGGCCATCCGCTCGGCGCGACGGGCGCGATGATCCTCGGCACCGTGCTCGACGAGCTCGAGCGCACCAACAAGTCGACCGCCCTGGTGACGCTGTGCATCGGCGGCGGCATGGGCACGGCCACGATCATCGAGCGGGTGTAACGAGCTGCCGTAGGGTGGGCAAAGCGAAGCGTGCCCACCACTGCCGTCTTTCGCGAATGATGGTGGGCACGGCGCAAGAGCGCCTTTGCCCACCCTACGAGATATCAAGTCAACCGCCGCGCCGAACACTGGCCGCTGGCACCGAGGAGCAACCAACATGTCGTACAAGAATTTCAGGGTTGAGACCGACGCAGACGGCATCGCACTCGTCACCTGGGACATCCCGGGCCGCTCGATGAACGTGCTCGACGAGACCTCGACCAACGAGCTCGACGCGATCGTCAAGCAGACCACGGCGGATGCCGCCGTGAAGGGCGTCGTCATCACCTCCGCGAAGGACGCGTTTTGCGCCGGCGCCGACCTGTCGATGCTCGAGGGCATGAACCAGGCCTACGCCAAAGTCTTCAAGGAGCAGGGCGAGACCGCCGCGAACCAGATGCTGTTCGACCAGAGCCGGCGCTTCTCGCTGGTGCTGCGCTCGATCGAAACCTCAGGCAAGCCGTGGGCGGCCGCGATCAACGGGCTCGCGCTCGGCGGCGGTTTCGAGATCACGCTGTGCTGCCACTATCGCGTCGCCGCGGAGAATCCCAAGACCCGGCTTGGCCTGCCCGAGGTCAAGGTCGGCCTGTTCCCTGGTGCCGGCGGCACGCAGCGGGTGCCGCGCCTGGTGCCGCCGCAGGACGCCATGACGATCCTGCTCAAGGGCGACCCCGTCACTGTCGAGAAGGCCAAGCAGCTCAACCTCATTCACGCCATCGTCCCCGCCGCCGATCTCATCAAGGCCGCAAAGGACTGGATCAAGGGCGGCGGCAAGGCGGTCGCGCCCTGGGACGAGAAGGGCTTCAAGCTGCCCGGCGGTCCGGTGTTCTCCAAGGCCGGCATGATGATGTTCCCCGCCGGCAACGCGATCTATCGCCGCGAGACCTACGACAATTATCCGGCCGCGCGTGCCATCATGAGCTGCGTCTATGAAGGCCTGCAGCTACCGATCGACGCCGCGCTGCGCGTGGAGTCGCGCTACTTCACCTCGGTGCTGCGCTCGAAGGAAGCCGCAGCAATGATCCGCAGCCTGTTCCTGTCGATGCAGGAGCTCAACAAGGGCGCCCGCCGTCCGAAGGACGTGCCCGCCACCAAGGTGAAGAAGATCGCCGTGATCGGCGCCGGCTTCATGGGTGCGAGCGTCGGCTACGTCTCGGCCCGGGCCGGCCTCGACGTCGTCCTGATCGACCGCGACCAGGAGAGCGCCGACAAGGGCAAGGCGCATGCGCAAAAGGTGATCGAGGAGCAGATCAAGAAGGGCCGTGCCAAGCCCGCGGATGCCGAAGCGCTGCTCGCGCGCATCACGCCGACCGCGGACTATGCGGCGCTGAAGGACGTCGACCTCGTCATCGAAGCCGTGTTCGAGGACCGCAAGGTCAAGGCCGACACCTTCGCCAAGGCGCAGGAGCACATGAAGCCGGACGTGATCTTCGCGTCGAACACCTCGACGCTGCCGATCACCTCGCTGGCCGAGGGTTTCAAGGACCAGGGCAAGTTCGTCGGCATCCACTTCTTCTCGCCGGTCGAGAAGATGATGCTGGTCGAGATCATCAAGGGCAAGAACACCGGCGACCTCGCGCTCGCGACCGCGCTGGATTACGTCCGCCAGATCGGCAAGACGCCGATCGTCGTCAACGACTCCAGGGGCTTCTTCGCCAACCGCTGCGTCGGCCGCTACGTCGCCGAGGGCAACGAGATGTTCCTCGAGGGCGTGCCGCCCGCGATGATAGAGAACTGCGCCAAGATGGCCGGCATGCCGGTCGGCCCGCTCTCGCTCTCCGATGAAGTCGCGCTCGATCTCGGCCTCAAGATCATGAAGGCCACCGAAGCCGATCTCGGTCCCAACGCCATCAACCCCGATCAGAAGAAGCTGATGGTGGAGATGGTCGAGAAGCAGGGCCGGCTCGGGCGCAAGAACAGCAAGGGCTTCTACGACTATCCCGAGAAGGGCAAAGGCCAGAAGAGCCTCTGGCCCGGCCTCTCGGCCTTGCAGCCGAAGCAGCTCGACCCTGACACGCTCGATATCGAGGAACTTAAGCAGCGCTTCCTGGTGGTGCAGGCGGTGGAAGCCGCGCGCACCGTCGAGGACCACGTCATCACCGATCCGCGCGAGGCCGATGTTGGCTCCATCCTCGGCTTCGGCTTCGCGCCGTTCACCGGCGGCACGCTGTCCTATATCGACTTCATGGGACCCAAGAAGTTCGTCGAGCTCTGCCACAAGCTGGAAGCGAAGTACGGCTCGCGCTTCACCCCACCGAAACTGCTCGAGGAGATGGCGGCGAAGGGCGAAACCTTCTATGGCCGCTTCGCGCCGAAGAAGGCGGCGGCCTGAGCCTGCTTCGGAATGCTTCACGCATTCGAACAAGAAGGCCGGATCATCGATCCGGCCTTTCTTATTGCAGACGGCAAATCTTCCACGCGTTCCGATGCCACACCACTGCCACCTCGGCTCCCCGTCGGGACCACAGGAGCTCCGCACTGGCACCCCTCTTGCTGACCAATCGAGAGAACGATGATTGGCATTGAAGGTGTTCCGGAATGACCTCCCTGTTGTTTCAAAATGACGTCGCCGGTATCGCGGTGGGATACTCGTCTGTGCTGCCGGGTCGGCTGCGGTTACGCTCCAGAATCCTGCGCCTGCGCAGAAAAATCCCCTCGTGGACGGGTCTGGCGTTACTCGTTCTCGTCGCCAATGCCATGTTGGCGATCGTGGCCTGGAGCGCCGTCGCTGTCGTCTTGCGCTAGGACGCCATTTTGTCGCTGGAACGCGCTGACCAGGTAGGCCAGCTGGCACGCCGTCAGGCAGCCTATGACGATTGGAATGCCGGTCCAAAATCCGAAGTCGTAGGTCTGGAGGACGATTGCGGCGAGGACTGCGATCGCCGGCGAGACCAGCAGTAGCGACCAGACCCGGAAGAACAGTCCCGTCGCCAATCCTGCGAGCGTGCTCGCGAATAGAAGAACAAGTGCCGTCGTCACGTTCGTATTCCAACTTTGCAGACCCGTCGCGGTCCACAGGTTGCGCGAACCGGACTGTTCTCACAAGGAGTGTGGCACGGCCTCCTGCGACAAGGCGGGGTTATTGTTAACTCTGACAATGCTCCTAAAATTTGCCCGGGGGTTTCGATCCCGAGTTCCATGCGTGGGCACAATGGGCACGAAGAGAAAGAGCCGGATCATCGATCCGGCTCTTCGTCGTTTGATCTGGTGTGGTTCGGTCTCACTTCGCCTGCGCGAGGCCTTCTTTTTTCAGTGCTTCCTGCACCTGCAGCCGCGCCGCGACGCGGTCCTTGTAGGCGGCAAGGTTCGGCATCGACGAGAGGTCGAACTTCATCCGGTCGCCCCAGGTCAGCATCGTGAAGAGATAGCCGTCGGCCACCGTGAACTGCTTGCCCATGAGGTAGTCGCGGCCGGCGAGTTGGCTGTCGATATATTTGAGCTTGCCCATGACGCGATCCCTGAAGAAGGCCTTGGCCTCGTCGTTCAGGGCCGGCGCGAACATCGGCCCGAAGCTCTTGTGCACCTCGGAGGTGAGGAAGTTCAGCCACTCCAGCAGCTTGTAGCGCTCGGAACTGCCATGGGCGGGTGCCAGCGCCTTGGCGGCAGCCTGATCGGCGATCATCTGGACAATCACCGAGCCTTCGGTCACGATCTCACCGTTGTCGAGGCCCAGCGCAGGGACTTGGCCCTTGGGGTTCAGCTTCAGATAATCCTCGCCATTTTCGAGCTTCTTGGCCCGGATATCGACCTTGACCAGCTCATAGGGCAAGCCGGCTTCCAGGAGCGCGATGTGGGGGGACAGCGAGCAGGCACCGGGCGAATAGTACAGCTTCATGGAATTTCCTCCTCTTGGCGCTTGGTTCGGCCGAAAGAACGACTACATGCATCTGCTTGTAATAGTCAAGATTGATGCAGCTGCATCAAATGGGGTAAGAGACGGGCGACGAGCTTGAGCGGGACCATGAAACGCAAACCATCGACCGAGGCGACTTCCGCCTGGATCCGCCTGATGCGGGTGCAGAGCCGCGTGCTCGATTGCGTCGAGCAGGACCTGAAGAAGGCCGGCTTCCCGCCGCTGGCATGGTATGACGCGCTGCTCGAATTGTCGCGGGCGCCGTCGGGCGAGTTGAGGCCGGTGGAACTCGAACGGCAGATGCTGATCCCGCAATATTCCACCTCGCGCCTGATCGACCGCCTGGTCGACGAGGGCCTCGCTTCGCGGCGCGAATGCAAGATCGACAAACGCGGTCAGTTCGTCGAGATCACGGAAGCCGGCCGCGAGCTGCAGAAGCGGATGTGGAGCGCCTATTCGGCCGCGATCGAGAAATATGTCGGTTCGAAACTGTCCGATGCCGATGCCGTCAAGCTCAGTGGTCTGCTCGACCGCCTGGGCTGCTCGTGTGGCGAGATGAAACTGCCGCCAGTCGCCAACGTCAACGAAACCTCGCCGTCGCGATGATCGCGCGGCACACCAGCTCGTCCGTGCGCCCGATGGGTTCGCGGACCATCCCGCCACCCGCGCGCGTTCGATCGAAGCGCCTTTTGATTAGAGTTTGATATGGCGCGAGACCAGATCGATATGACGCCGCTGCAATCGCGCGACGAGCTCGTTTCGTGGTTCGAGGCAGGCTGCAAGCCACCGTCCGAGTGGCGAATGGGCACCGAGCACGAGAAGACGCCGTTCACGCTCGAAGGCCACCGCCCCGTGCCCTACGAGGGCCCACGCGGCATCGGCGCGCTGCTCGAAGGCATGAAGCTCCTGCTCGGCTGGGAGCCGATCATGGAGAAGGGCAACATCATCGGCCTCTACGACGTCACCGGCGGCGGCGCGATCTCGCTCGAGCCCGGCGGACAGTTCGAGCTCTCCGGCGCGCCGGTCGAGAACGTGCACCAGACCCAGAGCGAGCTGATGGCGCATCTGGCGCAGGTGCGTGAGATCGCAACGCCGCTCGGCATCGGCTTCCTCGGTCTCGGCATGACGCCGTCCTGGTCCCGCGCCGACATCCCGGTGATGCCCAAGGGCCGCTACAAGATCATGACCAATTACATGCCGAAGGTCGGCCAGTACGGCCTCGACATGATGTACCGGACCTGCACGGTGCAGACCAATCTCGACTTCTCCTCCGAAGCCGACATGGTCAAGAAGCTGCGCGTCTCGCTCGCGCTGCAACCGGTCGCGACGGCCTTGTTCGCCAATTCGCCGTTCACCGAAGGCAAGCCGAACGGCTTCCTCTCGTTCCGCTCCGAGATCTGGCGCGACACCGACAATGCGCGCGCCGGCATGATGCCGTGGGCGTTCGAGGACGGCATGGGCTTCGAGCGCTATGTCGACTATGCGCTCGACGTGCCCATGTATTTCGTCAAGCGCGACGAGGACTACATCGACGTATCGGGCTCCTCGTTCCGCGCCTTCTTCGAGGGCCGCAACAACAATCTTCCCGGCGAGCGTCCGACGTTGTCGGACTGGGCCAACCATCTCTCGACGATCTTCCCTGAGGTGCGCCTCAAGCGTTATCTCGAGATGCGCGGTTCCGACGGAGGCCCGTGGGGGCGCCTGCCCGCGCTGTCGGCATTCTGGGCCGGGCTGCTCTACGACGACGTGTCGCTCGATGCCGCCTGGGACCTGGTGAAGCACTGGACCGCGCCCGAGCGCCAGGCCTTACGCGACGACGTGCCGCGCTTCGGCTTCAAGGCGCGGATCAAGGACCGCTATCTGTTCGAGATCGCCAAGGAATGCCTCGTCCTGGCCCATGCCGGCCTGCGCCGTCGCGGCCGGATCGACCAGCTCGGCCGCGACGAGACGCGGCATCTGGAGCCGCTCGACCGCATTATCGATTCCGGCCGCACGCCGGCCGAGGAGATGCTCGAAAAGTTCAACTGGCCCTGGCAAGGCTCGGTGGAACCGGCCTACGCGGAATACGCGTTCTAGACCATAGGCCAACGACCAGGGTTTCCGCCGTTCATCGCCCATACAGGTTTGCGGCGATCAAATGACCGGCCGAAAAAACCGAGCGTCGTCAATAACTCGAAAGCTGTTCCGATGGGGAAGGGCCGCCTGTCCCGGGCCTCCATGGCAAAGGTCATGGCTTGCGCCGTGGCTTGCGTCACGCTGCTTTCGCTCGCCTTCGCGAGCGTGCCGGCGCGCGCCCAGACTGCGTTCGACCGGCCCGGCGGCGACTATTTCAGCACACCGGTGGCGTCGGGCGATCCTGAGGATTGCGCGCTGCTGTGCGAGCGCGACCGCCGCTGCCGCTCGTGGAGCTTCAGCTATCCCGACGTCGAAGGCGGCTCGGCGGTGTGCTGGCTGAAGAACACAGTGCCGGCGCGCGTGCCCGGTAGCTGCTGCATCTCGGGTGTGCGCGGCGCCGGCGTGATCGAGCCGCGGGTCGAGGGCGTGGAGACGTCGATCGACCGCCCCGGTGGCGATCTGCGCAATTTCGAGCTCAAGAACGGCGAGGGCGAAGAGGCCTGCAAGGCCGCTTGCACCGCCGACAACAAATGCCGCGCCTTCACCTACGCCCGCCCCGGCTACACCGGACGCGAGGCGCGCTGTTTCCTGAAAAAGGAAATCAAGCCGCCGCGACGGAAGGCGGGATTCACGTCGGGCGTGGTGCGGTAATGTTGGTACTCGTGCCCCGGACGCAGCGCGGCGCTCCTTAGCGCTGCGCCGCATCGCTTCACGATGCGTTTTGTCCGGGACACGTGAGGCTTATGCGTCCGCCGCGATCACCGTGAGTTCAGGCCACAGCGCCCTCCAGCGCGCGGCTTTCGCCTCGTAATTGGCGACGGAGAAGTTCAGCGCTCGATTGGGCCGCACGATCAACCCCGCGACGTCGTCGAACCCGTGGGGCGCATAGACGTCGAAATCTCCGCCTGCGCGCCTCACTCCGAATTGCGTGTTCTGCGTGAGGAAGCGGTCGATACCGTCAGTCGAACGCGTCAACGGCGGATAGGGCAGGCCATGCTTGGCAGGGTACCATAGATGGACGCGCGCCTGGTTGCGGATCTCGATCTTGGCGCCGAGATGTCCGAGCCGCGCATGCAGCGTGCGGATCACCGCGTCCTCGGCTTCCCAGGAGGTATCGGGATCGAAATAGAACACGTCGTAGTCGGCAATGCCGTGACCGATCGGGCGGCCTGTGAGCTCATTCCACGCCGTTTGCACCAGACAACCTGCAACCAGCCACGCATCCGGCAGCGCGAGCTGCACGAGCGCGTCGGTGATCGCGACGTTGACCGGATTGCGGAGCGCCAATGCGAGGAATGCGTCGCGGATCATCGGGGAGTCGCAGGTCAGGGCTTTCCAGATTGCGACAGGAGAGGTGGGCGCGCTTCCGCTTTGCCCACCGCAGGATCTACGCGCTCAATGCACGGCGGTGAAGAACCGGCCGAGCCGGAAGCCGGAGAGCCAAGTGTACACCGGCTGGCCGCGCATGCCGAGATCCCAGGAGCCGAGCACCGCATCGGCACGGCCGATCAGATTGTCGATCGGCAATAGGCCGACGCCGCCGGACCGCAGCGACACACGGCTGTCGGCAGAATTGTCGCGGTTGTCGCCGAGCACGAAGAGATGGCCGGCCGGCACCGTCACTTCCGGCGTGTTGTCGAGCGGGCCGTTGTCGCGCATCTTGAAGATCAGATGCGAGACGCCGTTCGGCAGCGTCTCGACATAGCGATAGGCGGGCTCGCTGCCGCCATTGTCGTCCTCGGCAGCGCCGACGCCGTCCGGCTTGAGCTCGGCGGGGCGGTCGTTGATGAAGAGCTGGCCCTGCCGCATCTGGATCCGATCGCCGGGCAGTCCGACGACGCGCTTGACCCAGGCCTGCGAGCGATCGCCGGGCCAGCGGAACACGACGACGTCGCCCTGCTTCGGCGTCTCCGCGAAAACGCGGCCGCTCTCGGGCAGGCTGATCTGGATCGGCAACGACGCGGTGCCGTAGCCGTAGGG
Source organism: Bradyrhizobium sp. 192 (assembly GCF_023100965.1). Taxonomy (NCBI): domain Bacteria; kingdom Pseudomonadati; phylum Pseudomonadota; class Alphaproteobacteria; order Hyphomicrobiales; family Nitrobacteraceae; genus Bradyrhizobium; species Bradyrhizobium sp. 192. The sequence continues at coordinate 8,133,444 of NZ_CP064690.1, read as the reverse complement.
AAATTTCGAGGCGAGCAGCGCATCGCCGATCAGCAGCGTCGGCTCCATCGAGCCCGACGGCACGTAGAACGGCTCGGCAAGCGCGCCCTTGGCGATGAAGACGGCGGCGACGATGCCGGCGAGCTGTGCGATCTGCCCGGCCCAGCCGCTGCTCTTGCGCTTGGGGGTGACGGTGACCTTTTCTTCCATGCTCATGCGCCGGTTCCACCCACGGTGATGCGCTCCATCAGCAGCGACGGCTGGCCGACGCCGACCGGCACGCCCTGGCCGTTCTTGCCGCAGGTGCCGATGCCGGTATCGAGCGCAAGGTCGTTGCCGATCATGCGGATGCGATGCAAATCGGTCGGCCCGTTGCCGATCAGCATGGCGCCCTTCAGCGGCGCGCCCAGCTTGCCGTTCTCGATCTTGTAGGCCTCGGTGCACTGGAACACGTACTTGCCGGAGGTGATGTCGACCTGGCCACCGCCGAAATTCGCAGCGAAGACGCCGTTCTTCACCGACGCCAGGATCTCGGCCGGATCGCGGTCGCCCGCGAGCATGTAGGTGTTGGTCATGCGCGGCATCGGCACATGGGCATAGCCCTGGCGGCGGCCGTTGCCGGTCGGCTTCATGTTCATCAGCCGCGCGTTCTGGCGGTCCTGCATGTAGCCGACCAGGATGCCGTCCTCGATCAGCACGGTGCGATTGGTCGGCGTGCCCTCGTCGTCGATCGACAGCGAGCCGCGGCGCGAGGCCATGGTGCCGTCGTCGACCACGGTGACGCCCTTGGCCGCGACCTGCTGGCCCATCAGGCCGGCAAATGCCGACGTCTTCTTGCGGTTGAAGTCGCCTTCGAGGCCGTGGCCGACCGCCTCATGCAGCATCACGCCGGGCCAGCCGGCCCCGAGCACGACGTCCATTTCGCCGGCGGGGGCGGGTATCGATTCCAGATTGACCAGCGCCTCGCGCAATGCGCCGTCGGCGGCATCGCGCCAGTTCTTGCTTTCGATGAATTCGGCATAGCCGGCGCGTCCGCCATAGCCCTTGCTGCCGCTCTCCTGGCGGTCGCCCTGGCCGGCGACCACGGAGACGTTGACGCGCACGAGCGGACGGATGTCGCGATAGCTCTCGCCGTCGGGCCGCAGGATCTCGACGACCTGCCAGGTCGCGCCGAGGCTGACGCTGACCTGCCGCACCCGCGGATCCTTGTCGCGCAGGTAAGCGTCGATCTCGGCGAGCAATTTTACTTTTGTCTCGAAGCCCGGGGCATCGAGCGGGTTGTCATCGCCATAGAGCCGCACATTGGTGTGCGGAGGCGGAGCGGCGAAGCTGCCGGAATAACCGCCGCGCACGGCCGCGACCGCGTCGGCGGCGCGAATCAGCGCCGGCAGCGAGACGTCGGAGGAATGGGCGTAGCCCACGGCATCATCCTTGACCGCGCGTAAGCCAAAGCCTTGCGAGGTGTCGTAGGTCGCTTGCTTCAGCCGCCCATTGTCGAACATCAGCGCTTCGGTCTGGCTGTACTCCAGGAACAACTCACCGTCGTCGGCACCGGAAAGCCCGCGCGCGACCTCGTGGCGAACCTGGTCGCGGTCGAGATTGGCGCGGTCGAGCAGGGAGGTCGTGGCTGGGTTGGTCATGCGTCCGTCCATTAGCGGAAGATGTAGGGCAAGATAATGGTTTCGGACCGGTTCCGCGAGGGCGCCAAGCCTCACATTACGGAAACAATAAGATCGCTCGCCGACGCCCAACCGTCCTACGGCAGCTTGTCATATCCCTCGCCGAGCCCGTTCAGGCTGAGCGGGAAGCCGATGCCTTCTTCCGGGGTCTCGAAGATGATGAAGGTCGCGGTCTTGGCGGTGCGGAGCTGACCGAGCAGCTTGTCGTCCATGACGACCTCGGCGACGCAGCCATTGGGCAGGCAGCGGACGAAGCCGGCGCGGCCGACGTCCTGGTTGTCGAGCTTGAGGCCGAGGCCGGAGGGCAGGAGGACCCCCAGGGGGGCCACCACGCGCATCAGGCGGCTCTTCTGGTCGGCGGTCTTGAGCACGATGACGGTGAGGCCGGCGTTGGAGCGGTCTTCGGCTACCACGCTCTGGATCAGGGCGCATTGCTCGGTCTGGGCGCCCGGCGGGGTGTCGCAGCGGATCTGCCAGTCGCCATGGACGGAGCGCACTGCGCCCTGCGCATGGGCGAGGCCGGGAAATGCCAGAAGGATGATCGCAGCCAGCAGGCCGAATAGCGCCGGGAGGCGGGTCCCCGGCCTTCGAGCCAGCCTTGCCATCGATTTCGAAAACCCCATCGGGTCGGTCCCTCTGCTCGCCTGGGTCGCTCGCATGTGGCGGACTGATACGGGAATGACGGCGTCTTGAAGGCAATTCCCAAGCAAATCCTGCGCCGCCTCGTGCCGCCGCCGCCCGCACGAATCAGGTTCCTGCGCGGCCGTCTGCCTGTGCCTACCGCGGGCAATTCCGCTGTCAAGCGGCAGCATCCGGGGAAACGGTATTTTTGTTTGATCTTACTAGGAATTATCTTGCGGGTGATCGCTGGCAGTGCAGGCTCAAGACTGCATTGCGATAGATCAAAAATTATGGTTTGAGAGGCTTGATTTCGGCGTTCTCACGATCTGGCCCCAATTCCTCTTAGAGGTATTCTTGCGCGGCGGTTGTCAGGCGGGCGGATCGAATAAGCGTTTCCCGCAAGCAGGGGAGCGCACTCGGGGTGATTTCGTAAGGGGAGCGCGAACGGCATGAGGATGTCGATGGGCCCGGTGGGCCGGCACTTGCTAGGATTGGCCGTGGCGGGTCTGACGCTGGCGACGGGCGGTGCGGCGTTTGCCGAGCTCGGGCAGCCGAAACCCTGGGAATGGACGCTTCAGGAGTCCGGCTCCCCGGTGATGGACAACATCGTCTGGTTCCACAATTTCCTGTTCGTGCTGATCACGCTGATCACGCTGTTCGTCCTGGCGCTGCTCGTGGTCGTGGTCGTCAAGTTCAACGCCCGGGCCAATCCGGTGCCGTCGCGGACCACCCACAACACGCTGATCGAGGTGGCCTGGACGCTCGTTCCCGTGCTGATCCTGGTCGGCATCTCGGTGCCGTCGTTCCGGCTTCTGTTCCTCGAGCTCGACGTGCCGAAGGCGGATATCACCATCAAGGCAACCGGCAAGCAGTGGTACTGGTCCTATGCCTATCCCGACAACGGCAAGTTCGAGTTCGATTCGCTGATGGCGCAGGACAAGCAGCCCCGGCTGCTCGGCGTCGACAACGAGATGGTGGTGCCGGTCAACAAGGTGATTCGCGTCCAGGTCACCGGCGCGGACGTCATCCACGCCTTTGCGCTGCCGGCTTTCGGCGTCAAGATCGACGCCATCCCGGGACGGCTGAACGAGACCTGGTTCAAGGCCACCAAGACCGGCATGTTCTACGGCCAGTGCTCGGAGCTGTGCGGCAAGGACCACGCCTTCATGCCGATCGCGATTCGCGTCGTGGAGGACCAGGAATTCGCCTCCTGGGTCGAGACGGCGAAGAAGAAGTTTGCGAGCGGCGGCACCAGCACCTACGCCTCCGCGGCCGGCCCGACGCAGTAAGCGCCGGGTGACGGCTTTCAGGGACTGAAAGCGAGATAAGGGCGGGACCTCCAGGGGTCCGATTGGGACGCAAGGCAGGATTTGAAAATGGCAACGAGCGCAGCGGCACACGGCGATCACGCCCAGGACCACGGACATGACGAGCATGCCCATCCGACCGGATGGCGGCGCTACGTCTATTCGACCAACCACAAGGACATCGGCACGATGTACCTGATCTTCGCGGTCATCGCCGGCGTCATCGGCGCCGCGATGTCGATCGCGATCCGTGCCGAGCTGATGTATCCGGGCGTGCAGATCTTCCACGAGACGCACACCTATAACGTGTTCGTGACCTCGCACGGCCTGATCATGATCTTCTTCATGGTCATGCCCGCGATGATCGGCGGCTTCGGCAACTGGTTCGTGCCGCTGATGATCGGCGCGCCCGACATGGCGTTCCCGCGCATGAACAACGTCTCGTTCTGGCTGCTGCCGGCCTCCTTCGCGCTGCTGCTGATGTCGACCTTCGTCGAGGGCGAGCCGGGCGCCAACGGCGTCGGCGCCGGCTGGACCATGTACGTGCCGCTGTCGAGTTCCGGCCATCCGGGCCCGGCCGTCGACTTCGCGATCCTCTCGCTGCATCTGGCGGGCGCCTCGTCGATCCTCGGCGCCATCAACTTCATCACCACGATCTTCAACATGCGCGCGCCGGGCATGACCCTGCACAAGATGCCGCTGTTCGTTTGGTCGATCCTGGTGACAGTGTTCCTGCTGCTGTTGTCGCTGCCGGTGCTCGCCGGTGCGATCACCATGCTGCTCACCGACCGCAATTTCCACACGACCTTCTTCAACCCCGAAGGCGGCGGCGACCCCGTGCTGTTCCAGCATCTGTTCTGGTTCTTCGGCCACCCCGAAGTGTACATCCTGATCCTGCCGGCTTTCGGCATGGTCAGCCAGATCATCTCGACCTTCTCGCGCAAGCCCGTGTTCGGCTATCTCGGCATGGCCTACGCCATGGTCGCGATCGGCGGCATCGGCTTCGTGGTGTGGGCGCACCACATGTACACGGTCGGCATGTCCTCGGCGACGCAGGCCTATTTCGTCGCGGCGACCATGGTCATCGCGGTTCCGACCGGCGTGAAGATCTTCTCCTGGATCGCCACGATGTGGGGCGGCTCGATCGAATTCCGGGCACCGATGATCTGGGCGGTGGGCTTCATCTTCCTGTTCACCGTCGGCGGCGTCACCGGCGTTGTGCTGGCAAACGCCGGCGTCGACCGCGTGCTGCAGGAGACCTATTACGTCGTCGCGCACTTCCACTACGTGCTGTCGCTCGGTGCGGTGTTCGGAATCTTCGCCGGCTGGTACTACTGGTTCCCGAAGATGTCGGGCTACATGTACAACGAGACGCTCGCGAAGGCGCACTTCTGGGTCACCTTCATCGGCGTCAATCTGGTGTTCTTCCCGCAGCACTTCCTCGGCCTGTCGGGCATGCCCCGCCGCTACGTCGACTATCCCGACGCGTTCGCGGGCTGGAACCTGGTCTCGTCGGTCGGGTCCTACATCTCCGGCTTCGGCGTGCTGATCTTCCTCTACTGCGTGCTCGATGCCTTCATGAAGAAGGTACCGGCCGGCGACAATCCGTGGGGTGCGGGTGCGACCACGCTGGAGTGGACCTTGCCCTCGCCGCCGCCCTTCCACCAGTTCGAAGTGCTGCCCCGCGTGCAGTGATCGATCTCCCGCGGCGCCCGTGACGGGCGCCGCGGCTTTATAACGAAGCGAGTTGAATTAAGTGTCCGTCCTCGACCATAACGCCATCGACATCAATCCCCGCATCTCCGAAGCGGAGGTTGGCGATTACATCGCGCTCCTGAAGCCGCGGGTGATGTCGCTGGTGATCTTCACCGCGCTGGTCGGAATGGCGATGGCGCCCGGGCGTTTCCACTGGGTGCTCGCGATCACCTCGCTGCTCTGCATCGCCGTCGGCGCCGGCGCCTCCGGCGCGCTAAACATGGCGCTGGAAGGCGATATCGACGCCAAGATGTCGCGCACCGCGAACCGGCCGATTCCGCGCGGCCGCATTACCCGCCCTGAAGCCATGGCGTTCGGCCTGACGCTGTCCTTCTTTTCGGTGATGACGCTCGGCATCCTCGTCAACTGGATCGCGGGCGCGCTGCTCGCTTTCACCATCTTCTTCTACGTCGTGATCTACACGATGGGCCTGAAGCGCTGGACCGCGCAGAACATCGTGATCGGCGGTGCCGCCGGCGCGCTGCCGCCGGTGGTGGCGTGGGCCGCGGTCACGGGCACCGTCGACGTCGAGCCGCTGCTGCTGTTCGCCATCATCTTCTTCTGGACCCCGCCGCACTTCTGGGCGCTGGCGCTGTTCCGCTCCGACGATTACGCGCGCGCCGGCATTCCGATGCTGCCCAATGTCGCCGGCCCCGACGCGACCCGTCTCCAGATCCTGCTCTACACCATCGTGCTGATCGCGGTCGCCGCCGCGCCCTGGGCGCTCGGCTATTTCGACGCCGTCTACGGCATCGTCTCGCTGATCCTCGGCGCCGGCATGCTGGTGCTCGCGATCAACGTCTACATGCGCCGCGAGCGAGCAGCGTCGCTGCGCGCCACCCGCAAGCTGTTCGCCTTCTCGATCCTCTATCTGTTCGTGCTGTTTGCGACCCTCTTGCTCGAGGTCGTATTCCGCGCGCTGGCTCCTATGGTCTGGGGCGTATGATCACCGCGATGGCCGACAAACCCGAGCCAGATGGAATCGTCCTCACCGAGGCGCAGAAGAAGAGCCGTCGTCAGCGCTCGATCGCGATAGCGCTCGCGCTCGGCGTGCTGGTGGTGCTGTTCTTCGCCGTCACCATGGTCAAAGGGCCGGCCGTTCTCGTGCGGCCGATGTAGGAAACAATGGATCACGAGCCCACCATATCGCAGGATGTCGGCGTCAAGCCGGCCAATCGTGGGCCGGCTAGGCGCCGCGGGCTCGGCCGCGACGTGGTCGTTGCTTCGATCTGCGGCGGTGTGGTCGCGCTGATGGTCGGCGCCTCCTACGCGGCGGTGCCGTTCTACAATTGGTTCTGCCGCGCCACCGGTTTCAACGGCACCACGCAAGTGGCGACTTCCGCGCCGGCCACCGGCCCGATCGCGCGGAAAATCTCGGTGCGCTTCGATTCCAACGTCGCGCCCGGCCTGCCCTGGAAGTTCGAGCCGGAGCAGAGCGAGATCGAGGTCAATATCGGCCAGGTCGTGACCGTCTTCTACACCGTGACCAACCAGGCCGCGCGCACCACGTCCGCGCAGGCCGCCTACAATGTCGCGCCGCTGACGGTCGGCTCCTATTTCCAGAAGATCAACTGCTTCTGCTTCACCGAGCAGACCATGGCGCCCGGCGAGAAGCGCGAAATGCCTGTCGTGTTCTACGTCGATCCGTCGATCGCCGACGATCACGACAACGACGGCCTGAACACCATCACGCTGTCCTACACGTTCTATCCGGTGAAGGATCCCGTGGTGAAGCCGCTGGCATCGGGCGAAGGCGACAGGCGCAAGGGAAATCTCTGACCGCCGGGCTGACGCCCGGAAGGTTGGAAACAAGGGGATAAGTGCCCGAAAGGCACGGGATTGAGGAGAGAGACCGCAAATGGCAACGGCGCACACCAAGCATCACGACTATCACCTGGTCGATCCGTCGCCCTGGCCGGCCGTCGGTTCGGTCTCGGCCTTCATCATGGCGGTGGGTGCGATCACCTGGATGCATCACATGTTCTCGGCTGCGCCGATCGTGTTCGGCGTCGGCACGGTGGGCGTGCTCTACACCATGGCGAGCTGGTGGGGCGACGTGATCAAGGAAGCCCAGTACAAGGGCGACCACACCCGCGTCGTGCAGCTGCACCACCGCTACGGCATGATCCTGTTCATCGCCTCCGAGGTGATGTTCTTCGTCGCCTGGTTCTGGGCCTATTTCAACGCGGCGCTGTTCCCGGCGGACGCGGTCCACGCCACGCGCGATGCGGTGTTCGGTTGCGGCCTCGGTACTGCGGCCGGTGCCTGCGCCGTCCCCGGCACCTGGCCGCCGCATGGCATCGAGACCTTCGATCCCTGGCATCTGCCGCTGCTGAACACGCTGATCCTGCTCACCTCAGGCACCACGGTGACCTGGGCTCACCATGCGCTGCTGGAGAACGACCGCCAGGGCCTGAAATACGGCCTGATCCTCACCGTCGTGCTGGGGGCGCTCTTCACCTGCGTGCAGGCCTATGAGTACAGCCATGCGGCGTTCTCGTTCGGCGGCAACGTCTATGGCGCGACCTTCTTCATGGCGACCGGCTTCCACGGTTTCCACGTGCTGGTCGGCACCATCTTCCTGCTGGTGTGCCTGTTCCGCGCCTATGCCGGCCATTTCACGCCGACGCAGCATCTCGGCTTCGAGTTCGCCGCCTGGTACTGGCACTTCGTCGACGTGGTCTGGCTGTTCCTGTTCCTCTGCATCTATGTCTGGGGACACGGCGCCGAGACCATGGCCCACGGCGCGCACTGAGCCGCGACGCTTGGATCAGAAAGGGCGGCCGCCGGGCCGCCCTTTCGCTTTTCGGGCCGGAAAGTTTCGGCGAAAACTATGATAGAGTCTGTCATCATGAACGACACTGCCGCCAAGCCCGAGCCTGAAACCACCGTCCTGCAAAGCGCGCTGCGCGGGCTTGCCTGCAGATGCCCGCGCTGCGGCCAAGGCAAGCTTTATGCAGGCTTCCTGACGCTCGCGCCCGCCTGCGACCGCTGCGGTCTCGACTACGCCTTCATCGATACCGGCGATGGGCCGGCGATCTTCATCATCATGCTGGCCGGCGGGATCGTGGTGGCGGCCGCACTCATCGTCGAGGTCAAATACCAGCCGCCTTACTGGCTGCATGCGGCGCTGTGGTTGCCGCTGATCCTGGTCACCACGCTGTTGCCGCTGCGTGCGATGAAGTCGCTGCTGATCGCGCTGCAATTCCACCACAAGGCGGCGCCGGGCCGGTTGGTCGACCGCGCGAAATGAACTCGCCTGCGCGCAAGCCCCGCGTGGCCGGCTTCGCGCTGTTCACGCTGTCCCTCGCGGCCGTCTTCGTCGCGCTCGGCCTCTGGCAATTGCAGCGCCGGACCGCCAAGCACGCGCTGGTCGCAGCGCTCACCGAGCGCCTTGCAGAGGCGCCCATCGCGCTGCCGCCGCCTTCGCAATGGGCCGCACTCAATCCCGCGCGCGATGAATTCCGCCGCGTCAGCTTCACCGCGACCTACGCGGCCCTGCCGGATGCGATGGTCTATTCCTCGGGCTCCGCGGTGCGCAAGGACGCCTCCGGTCCCGGCACCTGGGCGTTCCTGCCGGCGCGGCTTCCCGGCGGCGAGACGGTCGTGATCGATGCGGGCTTCGTCGAGAACACGATGCAGGACCGCGCCGTCGAGGATCGCGCGGTGAAGAAGCTCGTCACCGGGCAGCCGGTCGCGCTCACCGGATATTTGCGCTTTCCCGAGCCGCCCGGCTGGCTGACGCCGGCGGAGAACCGCGACAAGCGGCTCTGGTTCGTGCGCGATCATCCGGCGATCGCAAGCGCGCTCGGCTGGGGCACGGTCGCACCGTTCTATGTCGACCTCGAGCAACCCGTTCCCGAGAACGGCATTCCGCGCCCGGGGCCGCTCGACGTGCATCTGAAGGACGATCACCTGCAATACGCCGTCACCTGGTTCATGCTCGCAGGCGCCGTGCTGATCGCCTTCGCCGTGTGGGCAAGAGGCCGGCGGCAGAGCTGAGCTCGTCCGTAGTTCCCCGAGGGAACCCGGGATCGCCCGGGGTTTACCATTCAGCACACATTCACGAATGTGGTCCTAAGCCGCGATCGATTTTTCCGCGGCAGACAGGATTGCGGCGTGAGCGATTTCGACCAGATGGGAATTGTCGTCGATTGGGTGGACGCCTGCCGGAAGGGCGACCTCACGACATTGCTCGACCTCTATGCGGACGACGCCGAGCTTGAATGCATCTGCAGCGGATCGCGGCGCCACCGCGGCAGGAGCGAGATCGAAGGCTATTGGAGCCCGCGAATTAGCGCTTTCTCGTCGGCGGGCTTCAGGCTCGAGGAGATTCATCCCGCCTCGGACGGGGTTGATCTCGAATATTCGGTTGCCGGCGCGCTTCGTATTCGCGCCTCGTTTCGATTTTGCCCGGAAGGCAAGATCCGAAGCATGCTGTGCGAGCCGGCGCGACAGACTGCGCAAATTGGCCGCGCTTGCTAGCGCTCGATTTGCGCGGGGCGGTTCTCCGACAAGATCACGCTCGGCGAGACCCGCGCCTCGCGTGCCGGCTGGACCGGCAGCCTGCAGCGCACATAGGTTCGCCCGTCCACGCGCAGCAGTGACAGCGATCCGCTGAGCGCGCGCACGCGCTCATGCATGCCGGTCAGGCCGCGGCCGAAAACGTTGCCTTCGGGGAAGCCGCCGCCGTCGTCGGAGATATCGACGACGAGCGCTTCACCGGTGATGGTCGCCTGGACGTCGGCGCTGCCGGCCTTGGCATGACGCAGCACGTTGGTCAGCGCCTCCTGGATCACGCGATAGACGGTCTGCGCGAGCGGCCCGTCGACCCCATTGAGGTCGGAACCGATCGTGTCCGTCAGGACGATATGCGGTGCCTGCTTGCGAAAGTTCTGGAGCAGCGTTTGCGCGCTGGTTGAAAGGCCGAGTTCCTCGATGTAGAGCGGCCGCAGCCGGTCGAGGATACGGCGGTTGGTCTGCTGGAGGGCCTCGACCGATTGCAGCACCTCCTCGGCCGAATTGCCGAGATTTCCTGCCTGCGGTGCGGCGTCGATCAGCGCAATCGTGCCGGCGCGAATGCTGAACAGCAGCGGTCCGAGTTCGTCGTGCAATTCGCGGGCGAGATCGCGCCGCTCGTCGTCCTGGAGCGATACCAGGCGGTGCATCAGATCGCGATTGTCCTCGCTCAATTGCGCAAGCGTTGCAGCCAGCGCATTTGCTTCCTCGCAACTCTGCCGAATCTCCGGCGGCCCTCCGACCGGGATCGGCTTTGCGTAGTCGCCGCGCCGCATCCGCGTGAGGCCTTCGCCGAGATGCTGCAGGGGACGCAGTGCCGATCCCGCGAAGACGTAGGCGATGATCGCGGTGAGCACTGTCAGCACGGCAACGAGACTGGTGAGCGCGAGGAAGCCGATCCACTTCTCGAACAGGTCGGCTGACAGGTCCGGCAGGAACATGATGTCGCCGACGTGCTTGCCATCAATGACCACGGGCGAGGCGGCATTCATGTCCGGCATGGCTATCAGGTTGATGAACCATTGCGGAGCTACCTTCAGGTTGCGTTGATCATCCTTTGGGAGAGGCGAAGGACCTTCTTCGACACGACGGAATTGGATGTCAGAGGAGGTGTCCAGCATTTGGACAAAAGCATCCAGCGTCTTCTGCGGATTGTCCGAGTTGCGCAGCGTGTTGTTGAGCGCGGTCGCGATCGTTCGGGTCGAACGCCGCGCCGGCTCGTTTTCCTCGGACAGCTGACCGGCTGCAAATATTTGCAGCAATATGCCGCCCAGAACCAGCGCCGCCAGAAAGCTCAGGCCGAGCGGAAGAAACAGTTGCGTCCTGAACGAGAGTCGTTGCCACATTAGGTCAATTCTAACGCGCATCGGCCGGATTTGCTCTTTCCATTTGTTCCCGTCGGTCTATGAGTCGAAGGACAAGAGAGTGCGCGATGCAAGATACTGCCAAACCGGGGACCCGGGTCCTGATTGTCGACGACCATCCCGTGGTGCTGTCCGGTTGCCGCACCCTGTTCGCTTCGGACCATTCGATCCGCATCGATGAGGCGACCGACGCCAAATCCGGCCATCGCGCCTATGTCAGCAAGCGGCCCGACGTCACCGTGATCGACATCAGCCTGCCCGACGTCTCCGGCTTCGAGCTGATGCGACGCATCCGCAAGGACGATCCCGACGCCAAGATCATCATGTTCAGCATGAACGACGATCCGGCCTTCGTGGTGCGGGCGGTCGAACTCGGGGCGCAGGGCTACGTCTCCAAGGGTGACGATCCCCGGATCCTGCTGAAAGCGGTGCGCAAGGTGGTGGCGGGCGACAATTTCATCTCCCCTCAGCTCGCGGAAGCCGTGACGTTCTCCGGTGCGGCCATCAAGGCCAACCCGGCCTCGCAAATGACGCCGCGGGAGCTCGAAATTCTCCGTCTGCTCGGACGCGGCGACAAGATCGTCGAAGTCGCCGAGGCACTCGGCATCTCCTACAAGACCGTCGCCAACACCACGTCCCTGCTCAAGCAGAAGCTGGGGGCGAAGAACCATTCCGACCTGATCAGGATCGCGGTCGAAATCGGGATGAACTGAAGCTGCATTTGCTCGCCTGCGCGTGCCCCAAGGTGACGCCCGCGCACCGAACCGGCTGCTCCAGGATGCAACCGGTTCGGCGCGGATTGATGTCGGCTCACAGCCGGGCAATGCATGGACATAGCCGACACCCGCCGCCGGCCCAACGGGGAGCGCGGAGATGCGTTCCGCGGCATGTCGAGGATTCGGGAAATCGCGGCAAATCCTTCACGTTTTCCTCTTCGGTCTGCGCTCGCTCTAACGCGATCTGATCGGGAAAACCTGGAACATTCTCGCCCGCTCGTGGTTTTTGCCCTTGACGGTTCCGTGACGGGCGACGCAAGGTTGCGGGAGCAGTTTTTGACGGGTCGGCGACCCGGACGAGGCAAACCGGTCTGCACACATCAACGACAGACCTTCCAAGAGGAGGGCTGCGGCATCGCCGCAGCCCTTTTTCGTGTGTGCCGGGTCGACGCGGGAAGCGGTTTCCTGATGCCGCAAAACACTTTATGGTGGCCCAAAGCCTCTGGCTGTTGACAAGTAATTTCGTAAAATCAAAGGCTTAACGAGTGGGCTCAGGCCCGGTCGGCCTTTGGAGGGCAGTTTGACTCGTTATATCTCGACCCGGGGCGAGGCCCCCGAACTCGGCTTCTGCGACGTGATGCTGACAGGGCTTGCCCGCGACGGCGGCCTGTACGTGCCGACCATCTGGCCGCAACTCTCCACCGAAGCCATCGCCGGCTTCTTCGGCCGCCCCTATTGGGAGGTTGCGGTCGACGTGATCCGTCCCTTCGTCGGTGGCGAGATTTCGGATGCCGAACTCGGCCGCATGGCGAACGAGGCCTATGCAACCTTTCGCCATCCGGCGGTGGTGCCGCTGCGCCAGATGTCGCCGCACCAGTTCGTGCTGGAGCTGTTCCACGGTCCGACGCTCGCCTTCAAGGACGTGGCGATGCAGCTGATCTCGCGGCTGATGGACCATGTGCTTGCCAAGCGTGGCCAGCGTACCACCATCGTGGTCGCGACCTCAGGCGACACCGGCGGTGCCGCGGTCGATGCGTTTGCGGGACTGGAGAATGTCGACCTCATCGTGCTGTTTCCGCACGGCCGTATCTCCCAGGTGCAGCAGCGGATGATGACGACGACGGGCGCGGTCAATGTCCACGCGCTCGCCATCGAAGGCAATTTCGACGACTGCCAGGCCCTCGTGAAGGGGATGTTCAACAACCATCGCTTCCGCGATGCGACCTCGCTCTCCGGCGTCAATTCCATCAACTGGGCGCGCATCGTCGCCCAAGTGGTCTATTATTTCACCGCTGCCGTCGCCGTCGGTGCGCCGGCGCGCGCGGTGGATTTCGTCGTGCCGACCGGCAATTTCGGTGACATCTTCGCCGGCTACGTGGCCAAGCGGATGGGGTTGCCGGTGCGGACCTTGCGCATCGCCGCCAATTTCAACGACATCCTGGCGCGCACGCTGAAGACGGGGATCTATGAGGTGCGCGAGGTGCACGCGACGGCATCGCCCTCGATGGACATCCAGATCTCGTCGAATTTCGAGCGGCTGCTGTTCGAAGCCGGCAAGCGCGACGCGCCCGGCGTGCGCCGCCTGATGGAGCAACTGAAGCAGTCCGGACGTTTCGTGCTGCCCGATGCGACGCTGGCCGCGATCCGCGAGGAGTTCGACGCAGGCCGCGCCGACGAGACCGAGACCGCGGCTGCGATCCGCGCGGCCTGGCGCGAGGCAGGCGAGCTGGTCGATCCCCATACGGCGGTGGCGCTCGCCGTGGCCGACCGCGACACCACCGATACGCGGGTGCCGAGCATCGTGCTCTCCACCGCCCATCCGGCCAAATTCCCCGATGCCGTCGAAGCGGCCTGCGGCCAGCGGCCGCAACTGCCGGCCTGGCTCGACGGATTGATGACCAAATCCGAACACATGAAGGTGATGAAGAACGACCAGGCCGAGGTCGAGCGGTTCGTGCTGTCGGTCAGCCGCGCCGCAAAGCAAGGAGTTGCCGGATGAGCGTCGAGATTTCCAAGCTTGCGTCCGGCCTGACCGTCGTCACCGACAAGATGCCCCATCTCGAGACCGCGGCGCTCGGCGTCTGGGCCGGCGTCGGCGGACGCGACGAAAAACCCAACGAGCACGGCATCTCGCACCTGCTCGAGCACATGGCGTTCAAGGGCACGACCAAGCGCTCCTCGCGCGAGATCGTCGAGGAGATCGAGGCGGTCGGCGGCGACCTCAATGCCGGCACCTCGACCGAGACAACGTCCTATTACGCACGGGTGCTGAGGGCCGACGTGCCGCTGGCGCTCGACGTGCTCGCCGACATCCTCGCCAATCCCGCCTTCGAGCCCGATGAGCTCGAACGTGAGAAGAACGTCATCGTGCAGGAGATCGGTGCTGCGCAGGACACGCCCGACGACGTCGTGTTCGAGCATCTCAACGAGCTCTGCTATCCCGACCAGCCGATGGGCCGTTCGCTGCTCGGCACCGCCAAGACGCTGCGCGCCTTTAATCGCGATTCGCTGCGCGACTACCTCTCGACGCATTATCGCGGGCCCGACATGGTGGTGGCCGCGGCCGGCGCGGTCGATCACAAGCAGGTGGTCGCCGAAGTCGAGAAGCGCTTTGCAAATTTTGAGGGGACGCCGGGTCCCAAGCCGCAGGCGGCCATGTTCGGCAAGGGCGGTACCAAGGTGGTGCATCGCGAGCTGGAGCAGGCGCATCTGACGCTGGCGCTGGAAGGCGTGCCGCAGAGCGATCTGTCGCTGTTCTCGCTCCAGGTCTTCACCAACATCCTCGGCGGCGGAATGTCGTCGCGCCTGTTCCAGGAGGTCCGCGAGAAGCGCGGCCTCTGCTACTCCATCTATTCGTTCCACGCGCCCTATACCGACACCGGCTTCTTCGGCCTCTACACCGGCACCGACCCGGCCGATGCGCCGGAGATGATGGAGGTGGTGGTCGACATCATGAATGATTCGGTGGAGACGCTGACCGAGGCCGAGATCGCACGGGCCAAGGCGCAGATGAAGGCCGGCCTCTTGATGGCGCTGGAGAGCTGCTCGTCCCGCGCCGAGCAGCTGGCGCGCCACGTCCTGGCCTATGGCCGGCCGCAGACGGTCGAGGAGCTGGTGGGCCGGATCGATGCCGTCAGCGTCGAATCGACCCGGGATGCCGCGCGTGCGCTGCTGTCGCGGAGCCGGCCTGCGGTTGTCGCATTAGGCAGTGGCAGGGGTCTGGACACGGCGGTGTCTTTTGCGGAAGGATTGACGCGGGCACGTGCCAAGGCGCGTCTGCATTAGGAGCCGCGCGCGGGCCGAGCTGCCCCGGGAAGCATCACCATGGCCCTCTTTCGCCTGCCGTCCAGTGGACCCGCCGCCCTCGCGCCGCGCGGCAACGGGCTGTTGCTGCGCGCGCCGCAGATGTCGGACTTCCTGCAATGGGCGCATTTGCGCGAAACCAGCCGCGATTACCTGACGCCCTGGGAGCCGATCTGGCCCTCGGACGACCTGACCCGCTCCGGCTTTCGCCGCCGCCTGCGCCGCTATTCCGAGGACATCGCAGCGGACCGTTCCTATCCGTTCCTGGTCTTCCGAGAGCTCGATGGCGCCATGGTCGGCGGCATCACGCTGGCCAATGTCCGGCGCGGCATCGTGCAGGCCGGCACCATCGGCTATTGGGTTGGGCAACCCCATGCCCATCGCGGCTACATGACGGCTGCGCTGCGGGTGCTGCTGCCGACGCTGTTCGGCGAGCTCAATCTGCACCGGGTGGAGGCCGCCTGCATCCCGACCAATGCGCCGTCGATCCGGGTGCTGGAGAAGTGCGGCTTCTCCCGCGAGGGCCTGGCGCGCCGCTATCTCTGTATCAACGGGGTCTGGCAGGACCATTTGTTGTTCGGCCTGCTGCATGAGGACTTCCGCGGCTGAGCCGCTCGATTCATGTGGCCAAATCCCCCTTTTTGCTGCCTTGGGTTCGCCGATTTTGGCGATATAACCGCATGTCCCGGCCGGTGATCGGCCGGGATTTTGTCATGGAGTACGGGCTTTGATGGTGAAGCAGCTTCGGTCATCGGAGAATGTGCTGCGGCGGATGCCGGCGATCATGCTTGTCTTGGCGATGTCGTTCGCGGCGGCGTCGCCGGTGGCCGCCCAGTCCTTGACCGACCGCTTCAAGAACCTGTTCGGCGGCAAGTCGGACGAGCCGGCCCCGCCCAAGCCCGCCCCCGCGCCGGGTCAGCCGGCGGACGACGACGTCGACTGCCCGCAGGTGACGGTGCGCGCTGGCGCATCGACCTACGCGGTTGGGGTTACCGGCAAGCCGGCCGTCGGCAACGAGATCCGCTTCCAGGCCTCGATCACCAAGATGGCGCGCGAATGTGCCCGCAGCAGCGCCGGTATCACGGCCCGGATCGGAATCCAGGGCCGCGTGATCGCAGGCCCCGCCGGTGCACCCGCCACCGTCGAGGTCCCCTTGCGTGTCGCGGTGGTGCAGGGCGGTGTCGGCGAGAAAGTGATCGCCTCCAAGGCTTACCGGAGCACGGTCGAGATGACGGATGGCGGCAGCGTGCCCTTCTCCTTCATCGTCGAGGATGTGAGCTATCCGGTGCCGTCGGCCGCGGTCGCCGATTCTTATGTCTTCTACGTCGGCTTCGACCCGCAGGCACTCTCGCCCGAACCGAAGGGACGGAAGAAGAAGTAGGCCGTATCCTTGGCTGGGTCAGCTCCTCAGGGCGCCGCTAGGACCAGGGATTTCCGCCCATGTGGAAGAGCTTTGCAAGATCATAGCAAGCTCGGCAAAGCACCTTTGGATCGAGCTGCTCCAGTGCATCGCCGATCCATTCACCGCCGGTCGCGGCAACTCGGTCGTTGCACTCGCTGCACCATGCGTCAGATCTTGGATTATCTGGATTCGACGCCCAGAAGAAGCCAACGCGTTCACGTCTCGTGAGGCCATGGACGACGTGCTGGCACACGAACGTCATCGGCTGCGGACCGTGCGTGCTGCATTGGACTGTCTTCATGCGATCTCAAAAGATCATGGCTCGGATCCCTCGATTAGACAGCCAAACGGTCGGTTCGTCCACGATCGACTTGGACTAACAAAAAAGCCGGCGCTCATCGCGCCGGCTTTTTGATTGGTGAAGGCCAAACCCTCAGTTCAGCTTTTGCCGGACCTCGGTGATGCCCTTGGCGAGCAGATCGTCGGCGACCGAACCCTTGACCGACTGCGACAGGATCGTGGAGGCGGCCTGGACGGCGGCTTCCGCGGCTGCGGCGCGGACGTCGGCGACCGCCTGGGCCTCGGCGAGCGCGATCTTGCTCTCCGCGGTCTTGGTGCGGCGGGCGACGAAGTCTTCCATCTTCGCCTTGGCCTCAGTCGCGATGCGCTCGGCTTCGCTTCTGGCGTTCGCGATGATCTCGGCGGCCTCGCGTTCGGCCGAAGCGGTGCGGGCCTTGTAGTCGGCGAGCACCTTGGCCGCTTCCTGCTTGAGGCGCGTCGCGTCGTCGAGCTCGGCCTTGATGCGCTCGGCGCGATGGTCGAGCGCAGTCATCGCTTTCTTGAAGACCCCGAGATAGCCGAACAGGACCATCAGGATCACGAAGGCAATGGCGACCCAGGTTTCAGGATCGAAGAACATCTCGACTAACCTTTCAGGGACGCATCGACCGCGGCATTGACCGACGCAGCGTCGGGAACGACGCCAGTAAGCTGCTGCACGATCTGACCTGCCGCATCGGCCGCGATGCCGCGGACGTTGCTCATGGCGGTGGCGCGGGTCGAGGCGATGGTCTTCTCCGCCCCGGCGAGCTTGGCCGCCAATTGTTCTTCCAGCGTCTTGCGCTCGGCTTCCGCCTGCGCATTCGCCTTGTCGCGGGATTCGTTGCCGATCGCCTGTGCCCGTGTGCGCGCCGAAGCGAGCTCGGTTTCATAGGCCTTCAGCGCCGCGTCGGACTGGTCCTTCAGCTTCTGCGCTTCGGCGAGGTCACCCTCGATCTTGTTTTGGCGCGCCTCGATCGCACCGCCGACCTTCGGCAGAGCAAGCTTGGACACGATCACATAAAGCGCGACGAAGAAGATCGCGAGCCACACCAGCTGTGAAGCGTAGGTGCTGCTCTCGAACGGCGGAAAACCACCACCGTGACCGCCTTCGGCCCCGGTGTGGGCGCCCGCCGCCGGACTTTTCGCCCCGCCATGACTTTCAGCCATGGATTACTCCTGTTGCCGTCATGCGCGCCGCTTCGGTTGAAGCGGCGCGAAACTTCGTCCTCAGAGCGGAACGAACAGCAGCAGCAGCGCGATCAGCAGCGAGAAAATGCCGAGCGCTTCGGTCACGGCGAAGCCGAAGATCAAATTGCCGAATTGGCCCTGAGCGGCCGAGGGGTTGCGAACGGCTGCGGCGAGGTAGTTGCCGAAGATCACGCCCACGCCGACGCCTGCGCCGCCCATGCCGATGCATGCGATGCCCGCGCCGATAAGTTTTGCTGCTGCCGGATCCATTTTAGACTCCTTGGAAGAAAGATTGGGTTTTGGGTGGAAATTCCCCGGACCGCTCAGTGTCCCGGATGAATGGCGTCGTTGAGGTAGATGCAGGTCAGGATCGCAAACACATAGGCTTGCAGGAACGCGACCAGAATCTCGAGCGCGTACAGCGCGACCGTGAGAGCCAGCGGCAGCACGCCGCCGACCCAGCCAAGCGCCCCGAGCGAGAAGCCGAGCATGGCGACGAAGCCCGCGAACACCTTCAGCGCGATGTGGCCGGCCAGCATGTTGGCGAACAGACGGACGCTGTGGGAGACCGGCCGCAGGAAGAACGACAGGACCTCGATGAACATCACCAGCGGCAGGATGTAGCCGGGGACGCCGTGGGGCACGAAGATCGAGAAGAACTTCAGGCCGTTCTTGGCAACGCCGTAGATCAGGACGGTGAAGAAGACCAGAAGCGCGAGCGCTGCCGTCACGATCAGATGGCTCGACACCGTAAAGGTGTAGGGGATGATGCCGACCAGGTTCGAAACGCAGATGAACATGAACAGCGAGAAGATCAGCGGGAAGAACTTCATGCCTTCCGCGCCGGCGGTCGAGCGGATGGTCGAAGCCACGAACTCGTAGGAGATCTCGGCGACCGACTGAAGGCGCCCCGGAACCAGCTGCGTTCCGCTGGCGAGCATCAAGAGCGAGATGATCGCGATCGTCACCAGCATGTAGAGCGACGAATTCGTGAAGGCGATCGTGTGATTGCCGATATGGCCCAGGGTGAAGAGAGGCTCGATGTTGAACTGGTGGATCGGATCGATTTTCATCAGCGCGGCATCTCTTGGTCTGCCGGGCAATGCCGGCGGGTCTCGGTCTGCCGGCCGGGCCGGCCCGTACCGGCGATGCCGGTACGATCATTCCTCTCCTGGGCGGATCGCTTTAGGAATCACCGCGCCTGTTCTGACCCGCGCCCGCCGTTCTCACCACATTCACCACGCCGGCGACGAAGCCCAGCAACAGGAACACGATAAACCCGAAAGGCGACGTCGACAGCAAGCGGTCGAACCCCCAGCCAATCCCCGCTCCGACGACGACCCCGGCGACCAACTCGGAGGATAACCGGAAGCCAAGCGCCATCGCCGAAGCTCTGGCCGCCCTGTCTTCACCGTCACCTGCGGGTTGCTCGGTCTTGATCCGGCGGTCCCGAAGTTCGGACAACCGCTGATCAAGATTTCCGAGCCGTTCGGAAAGCGCAGCTTCCTCGGACGATCTATCGCGATCTCCATTCCCGCCGTGTCCCGTGCCCTGTGTCATGCAACGAAGACCCGAAACGCCGCGGCTGAATGGAAATTGCGCCCGTCACCCTCAAAAGCCGCGCGGACCATACTGATGGCCCATAATCAAGTCAAGCCGAGTCACGATTGCGTCGCTTTCGGTTATGTGGCTGATTTAATTGACGATATTGGCGTGCGCGGCAGCGCTGCACACGGCGTGACGCCGCACCGCAGCAGCTCGCCTCAGGATCGGCGAATGGTGCCGCCCTTTCGCCACGCTGCCGGGATCGAAGATGCCGCCGCGATCGTTGATACGGTTGCGTGTTTTGGGCGGCGGATCGCCTCACCGGGGTGTAGAATTTTGCCAGAGTGCCACATTCACGTCGTGGCGGAGGGTGCGATGAGACCAGTGAATTCATCCACAACATCATGGCTTGCGGTGGCGGCGTTCGCCGCTGCGATGGCGATCGGCGGCGACCTCGATGCCGCCCAGTCCGCTCCCGACAGCGAGAACGGCCGCTACAGCATGACGCCCATCCCCGAGGGCGTGCTGCGGCTCGACACGCGCACCGGCACGGTATCGACCTGCACCAGGAACGGCGCCGGCTGGGCCTGCTACGCGGTCCCCGACGAGCGGACCGCGCTCGACGCCGAGATCGGCAGGCTCCAGGCCGAGGTCGAGCGGCTGAAGGGACAGCTCGCAGCCGGGCCGACGGTGTCGGGCAAGATCGACGACGCGCTGCCGAAATCCGACTCGCTGAAGAAGGCGGAGCCCAGGGGCGCCGAGGGCGAGCGCAAGATCGAGATCCCGCTGCCGAGCGACCAGGACGTCGACCGCGTGATGTCGTTTCTGGAAAAGGCCTGGCGGCGGCTGATCGACATGGCCAACCGGGTGCAGAAGGACGTGTCGGGGAGGATTTGAGAGTTTGAATGACAACTGAGAAACGCCTCGCACGTTCGGCGCCATCGTCAGTGCAGGCCACCACCATTGCATCGTCGCTGCTGACCGTGCAGACGCCGGGCCGCGGCTTCACCGATCTCACCAGCGAAGCTGCGAAGTTCATCGCCGACGTCCTCGCGCGTGACGGCGCGCTGACGCTGTTCATCCGCCATACCTCGGCGTCGCTGACGATCCAGGAGAACGCCGATCCATCCGTGCTCGTCGACCTCGCCACGGCGCTGTCCCGCCTCGCGCCGGAGAATGCCGGGTGGACCCACGACACCGAAGGACCGGACGATATGCCCGCGCACGTCAAGACGATGCTGACCGGAACTTCGCTTCATGTCCCGGTCCTGAACGGCAGGCTTGCGCTCGGCACCTGGCAGGCGATCTATCTGATCGAGCATCGCAGACGCCCGCACCGGCGCGAGGTGGTGCTGCAATTCGTCGGCAGCAATCAGTAGGCCGTTTTCGAGCGAAGTGGGCGCCGGTCCGCAGCAAAAAACGCGTCAAACCAGGAAGCCCATGAAAAAACCGGCCGCGGAGACCGCGGCCGGTTCGTATTGGTTGCGATCGGTGCTTCCGATCAGTTGGACTTGATGTCAACGTCCTTGGTCTCGGGCAGGAAGAACAAGCCGATCACGACCGTGATGGATGCGAAGATGACCGGATACCAGAGACCGGCATAGATATCGCCGGTCGAGGCCACGATGGCGAAGGCGGTCGCCGGCAGCAGGCCGCCGAACCAGCCGTTGCCGATGTGGTAGGGCAGCGACATCGAGGTGTAGCGGATGCGGGTCGGGAACAGTTCGACCAGCATCGCGGCGATCGGGCCGTACACCATGGTGACGAACAGCACCAGGACGAACAGCAGCCCGATAACCGCAGCCACCTGCGGGCGGAAGATGTCGAACGGATGCGACATCTTCACGATGCCCGCGTCGCCCGGCTTCGGATAGCCGGCCGCCTGCACGGCGGCGAGGACCGCCGGGTTGCCGTCCTTGGCGTTGGCGTAGGCAACGTCCTTGCCGTTGACCATCACCTTCACGCCCGAGCCAGCCGCGCCGGGAGAGGTCGAGTACTTGACCGACGACTGGGCGAGGTAGGCACGTGCGGTGTCGCAAGGCGCGGTGAAGACGCGGGTGCCGACCGGGTTGAACAGGTCGCCGCAACCTGCGGGATCCGCCACCACGTCGACCTTGACCGATTCGATCGCCTTTTCCAGCGCCGGGTTGGCATTGGTGGTGATCATCTTGAAGATCGGGAAGAAGGTCAGCGCCGCGATCAGGCAGCCACCGAGGATGATCGGCTTGCGGCCGATCTTGTCGGACAGCATGCCGAACACGATGAAGAAGCCGGTGCCGAGCAGCAGCGACCAGGCGATCAAGAGGTTGGCGGTGTAGCCGTCCACCTTCAGGATCGATTGCAGGAAGAACAGCGCGTAGAACTGGCCCGTGTACCAGACCACGCCCTGGCCCATCACGCCGCCGAGCAACGCGAGCAGCACGAGCTTGCCGTTCTGCCAGTTGCCGAAGGCTTCCGTCAGCGGGGCCTTCGAGCTCTTGCCCTCATCCTTCATCTTCTGGAAGATCGGCGATTCATTCAGCCGCAGCCGGATCCAGACCGAGACGCCGAGCAACAGCACCGAGACCAGGAACGGAATGCGCCAGCCCCAGGCCGCGAACTCCGTTTCGCCGAGCGCGGAACGGGTGAACAGGATCACCAGCAGTGACAGGAAGAGGCCCAACGTTGCCGTGGTCTGGATGAAGGAGGTGTAGTAGCCGCGCTTGCCGTTCGGAGCATGCTCCGCGACATAGGTCGCAGCACCGCCATACTCACCGCCAAGCGCCAGGCCCTGGGCGAGACGCAGCGCGATCAGGATGATCGGGGCCGCGATGCCGATGGTCGCCGCGTTGGGCAGCAGGCCGACGATGAAGGTCGACAGACCCATGATCAGGATTGTGACGAGGAATGTGTATTTGCGGCCGACGATGTCGCCGACGCGGCCGAACACGATGGCGCCGAACGGACGGACCAGGAAGCCCGCGGCGAATGCCAGCAGCGCGAAGATGTCGCGGGTCGCCGGCGGATAGGCCGAGAAGAACTGCGCGCCGATGATCCCGGCCAGCGAACCGTAGAGGTAGAAATCGTACCACTCGAAGACGGTACCGAGCGAGGAGGCGAGAATGACGAACCGTTCGTCCTTCGTCATCCCTCCCGCGCGTGTTTCAGACACAGCAATTGTCGACATGTTTGAATCGCTCCCCGAAAGTCGTTTCCTCGCGTCCCAGGTGTCCGGGCATGCCGGATCAACCTGGGTCTTGATTACAAAGTAACATCGGCGTGAAACCCGCCCCAATACGACTTTCGGCCTTGCGCACTGACGCGCAGCTGACGCAGCGGTATCGGGCGCTGGCGGGCAGCCGCGAAGCTTGCGGATTAACCCCTTTGCGGCAAAGGGATAATGTGCCCTTGCATGCCACGGCTGCTCGGGGAAGAATTGGCGGGCCGCGGCGTTGACTCGCCGCCCGGCGTGAACGACAGCAAGAGAACGATGAACGCTCCCTCGACCCATCTCGTCATCGCCGATGACCATCCGCTTTTCCGCGACGCACTGCGGCTGGCGGTGGCGGGCGTCCTGACCACGGCCAGGATCGACGAAGCCGGATCGTTCGAGGATCTGACCAAGCTCCTGGAACAGACCTCGGATGTCGACCTGATCCTGCTCGACCTCTCGATGCCCGGCATCTCGGGCTTTTCCGGCCTGATCTATCTGCGCGCGCAATATCCGGCGATTCCGGTGGTGATCGTCTCGGCCTCCGACGACGGCGCCACGATCCGCCGCTCGCTCGATTTCGGCGCCTCCGGCTTCATTCCCAAGCGTTTCGGCGTCGAGACCCTACGCGATGCCATCCTCAAGGTGATGGAGGGCGATGTCTGGGTTCCCGCCGATACCGATCTGTCGGCTGCGGCCGATCCCGACATGACGCGCCTGCGCGACCGCCTGGTGACGCTGACGCCGCAGCAGGTCCGGGTGCTGATGATGCTGTCGGAAGGCCTCCTCAACAAGCAGATCGCCTATGAGCTCGGTGTCTCCGAGGCCACCATCAAGGCGCATGTCTCGGCGATCCTGCAAAAGCTCGGCGTCGAGAGCCGCACCCAGGCGGTGATCGCGGCGGCGAAGATCGCGGGCGGGCAGTGGAAGCAGGGCACGCCGACGGGGTGAGCGCTACTGCGCTATCAAATCCCTCTTCCTTCGAGGCTCCCATTGAACGCGTTGCGTCCCATGCCTTGTAGCTCAGGATCAGGGAGGTGATAACAGCCGTAGCAGTTCGTTGCTGATCCTGATGTCCTCCGTTTCGGAACCTTCAGCAAAGCCCTTTAGAACCGATTGAAGCAACCGTTTTGCTTCGTCACGCCGGCCACGTTCCGCAATGAACCTGGCGAGGTCGATCGCAGCCCGCAGCTCCCAGGCCTTTGCGCCTTTGCGACGGCTCAAATCCAGCGACTGCATGAAGCGGGCTTCTGCTTGCTCGACATCGGGCTCCGGCAACGACAACAGGACCTTGCCTTTGAGGCGCAGCAGCTCGGGCGTGTAGAGATGGTCGCCGCTTCGCGCGACGAGGCGGATCGCATCGTCGATCAGTTCTGCGCTCTGTTCGATCTGCCCGAGCGCCAGCAAGCCCTGAACTAGCGCGATGTTGAACGCCGTGGTGAGCAGCTCGTAGCCGGCATCGCGGAGCTCGCGCAGGGAAGTCCTGATCGTCTCGACGCCATCGACGGCGTCGCCGCGCCGGATCGCCAGCTCGCCCTTGACGCCTCTTCCGACCGCCAGATAAGGGCCCATCGAACGCGATTCGGCATGCGCGACGAAGCGGACGATGTTCTCTTCTGCCGCGTCGATGTCTCCGCTCCAGAGGTCGATCGAGACCGCCCAGATCAGCGCGATGCAGAGCGTGATCGGGTGATCCATCTGCGCCGCCTCAGTGACCGTCTGCTGCGCCAGTTGCCGCGCATCTGCGGGCCGGCCCTGCAACCAGAGCTCGCGGGCCAGCGTGATGCCGGCCCGGTTGCGATGATCGAAGCCGTGAACGGTGCTGATTCGTTCCGTGCCGGGTCCCTGCCAGGCGACCTCCAGCATCTTCTGCGCCTCGCGATGTTCGCCGGCCAGATGCAACGAGACGCCGAGGAGGGAATGGGCGAGGGCGATCGACGCCGGGTCGCCCAGCGACCTTGCGACCGCGAGACTCTGCTGCGCGTAGCCGAGCGCGGCGTCGAACTCTCCCAGCCGCTCGTGAAAGCTATGCATCCGGCCGAGCAGCTGGAGCTGGTTGATTTCGTCGCCACGCGCTTCGGCGATCGCAAGGCTCCTGCTCAAGGCGTCACGCGCCGCCTCGCTGCCGCCGCGGGTGAACATCAAGGTCAGTCCCAAGGCGGCCTGGATGTGCATTTCCTCAGCGCTGCCGCGCGAGGAGGGGGCAATCGCCAGCAGCGCCCGCTCCGACCAGCGCCGGCATTCAATCAACAAGGACATCGCCAGGAAGATCGGCGTCGCGGCGGCGGCGAGCGCGATGCCGATGCCGGGATCACCGTCCGCGCCGAAGCACCAGTCGAGCGCGGCGCGCACATTGTGAAGCGCGGAGAAGTGTATCGCCCGTTCGTCCGCGCTCGGTACTGTGGCCCACGTCATACCGGCCTGTTCCAGCCATCGCCGGTAGTACGTCGCGTGGCGGGCGGAGAGAGACGCATCGCCCGGTTCGATCTCGAGCAGATAGGCGCGCGTCGTATCGAGCAGGCGGTAGCGCATCATGGCGCCGATGGGCCGCGGCGCGACCATTGATTTGGCAACGAGGCTGTCGACGGCGTCGAACAGGCAGGAGCGGTCGACGTGCTCGTCCGGCACGATCTCGAGCGCGGCGTCGAGGGTGAAATGCCCGGCGAAGACCGCAAGCCGGCGCAGCACGAGGCGCTCGAGATCCGACAGCAGTCGGTAGCTCCAGTCGAGCGTGGCCTGCAATGTCTTCTGCCGGGGTGGCGCCGTTCGCTGGCCTTGCCAGAGCAGATTGAGGCGCTCATCGAGCAAGACAGCCGTTTGCGCCAGGCCGTAGGCTTCGACCCGACCAGCGGCGAGCTCGATCGCCAGCGCCATGCCGTCGAGCTTGCGGCAGATCCCCCCGATGATCGTGGCAGTGGCGTCGTCGAGCGCGATCTGTGCGCCGCTGGCCGTGGCACGTTCGAGGAACAGTTGCAGCGCAGGATAGGTCTGCGCGGCGGCAACTGTCAGTCCAAAACCGTCAGGCGGCACCGCGAGCGGCGCCAACCGATGGACCTGCTCACCCTCGACGCGCAGGGCTTCGCGGCTGGTGGCGAGGATATGGACCTCAGGCGCGGCGTGGAAGATGTCGGAGGCCAGCGGCGCCGCGGCCGTGATGACATGTTCGCAATTGTCGAGGATCAGCAGCATCCGCTTGTCGCGCAAGTGCGCGAGCAGAGCAGGCAGCGGATCGTCAGTTTGGGCCGGGAGACCCAGCATCAGCAGAATCGAGGTGATCACGAGATCGGGATCGCTGAGCGCCGCGAGATCGATGAAGTGCGCGACGTCGGAGAATGTTTCGAGCAGGTCGTGAGCGATCGCCACGGCGACCGCGGTCTTGCCGACGCCGCCGGGGCCGGCAATCGTGACAAAGCGCGTGGCGATGAGCTTGTCGGAGACGGCGGCGATCGCATCATCGCGCCCGATCATCCGCTGCAACCGGTTCGGCAGTTTCACAGGCGGCAATTCCAGCCGCGGCGCGGGGCGCTGCGCGGCCGCGATGCCCGTTTGTGAAATCGGCGCAACGAAGCAATAGCCGCGGCCGGAGAGTGTCGTGATGTAGCGGGCGCCATCCTTGCCGTCGCCGAGCGCCTTGCGAAGCGCTGCGACGTGAAAGCGCAAATTGGCTTCATCAACGGTGATGCCGGGCCACACCAGCGCCATCAGATCCCATTTGCTGACGACTGCGTTCGGCCGCGACATCAGCGCGATCAGCGTGTCGAAGGCTTTTGCGCCGAGCGGCAGCGCAACGCCGTTGCGCGTAACGAGCCGCTCTTGTGGCGTTACGGTGAACGGCCCGAACGATAAAGTTCCCGTCGCGATACTGGCCGGCTCGGTCATGGTGAAATCTAGTCCCTTCGAACCGACCGGATAACCAGATGGCGACGATCGGGCAAGTCCGCCCTGCATCGGCATCAGACAGCGCATGCAGGCCTTGTGAGGCGCGCGCGTGGCGACCTTACAATTTCTCACAAGTCCAAACGGGTATGCTCGGACGATCGCTGCTAGTCATTGCTTCGACGGCTAGGAGACGTTCATGACACAAGCGGCGAAAACACTCTACACGGCCAGGACCCACACCAGCGGCGGACGACACGACGGCATATCGCGTAGCTCCGATGGTCGCCTCGACGTCAAGCTGTCGCCGCCGGGCGGCACAGGCATCGGCACCAATCCCGAGCAATTGTTCGCCGCCGGCTGGTCGGCCTGTTTCGAGGGCGCGATGGAGATTGCCGCGCGCAAGCGGAAAATCGTGCTTCCGAGAAAAAGCGCGATCGATGCGGAAATCGATCTTCTCCTTGATGAGGGCATCTTCGCTCTCCGGGCGCGCCTCAATGTCAGCCTGCCCGGGCTCGATCCCGAGGTCGCGCGCGGGATCATCGATGATGCCCACCAGACCTGTCCTTACTCCATCGCCGTGCGCGGCAATATCGACGTCACGGTCGCGCTGATCTGACGCGCCACCAACGACCAACGAGGTACACGACCATGAAGCAGATCATCGACCAGCATCGCCGCAAATTCTTCGGCGTCGCCGCGGGGACCGTCGCTGTCGGGCTCGGCATCATCGACTTCGCCCGCGCCGAGACGGAAGCGCAAAGGTCATCGGCATCGAATGCCTCGTTCGGCACGATCAAGCAGATCGACGCCGGCGTTCTCAACGTGGGCTATGCCGAGGCCGGCCCGTCAAACGGTCCCGTCGCGATCCTGCTGCATGGCTGGCCCTACGACATTCACGCGTTCGTCGATGTCGCGCCGATCCTCGCCAAGGCCGGCTATCGCGTCATCATTCCTTATCTGCGCGGTTACGGCTCGACGCATTTCCTTTCCAGCGAGACACTACGCAATGGCGAGCCCGCTGCCATGGCGGCGGACATCATCGCGCTGATGGACAAGCTCGACATCAAGAAGGCTGTCATCGCCGGTTTCGACTGGGGCGCGCGCACCGCCGATATCATCGCGGCGCTGTGGCCGGAGCGTTGCCGCGCGCTGGTCTCGGTCAGCGGCTATTTGATCTCCAGCCAGGCCGCGGGCAATGCGCCGCTGCCGCCATCGGCCGAACTGCAATGGTGGTACCAGTTCTATTTCGCGACCGAGCGCGGCCGCGCCGGATACGAGAAATACACGCATGATTTCGCAAAGCTGATCTGGAAGCTGGCTTCGCCGCAGTGGAAGTTCGACGACGCCACCTTCGACCGCAGCGCAGCCGCACTCGATAACAAGGATCATGTCGCGATCACGATCCACAATTACCGCTGGCGGCTCGGCCTTGCCAAGAGTGAAGCGAAATACGAGGAGCTTGAAAAGAAGCTCGCGGCAGCTCCAGTCATCGACGTCCCGACCGTCACGATGGAAGGCGACGCCAACGGTGCGCCGCACCCCGACCCCAGCGCCTATGCCAAGAAATTTTCCGGCCGGTACGAATTCCGGCTGATCACGGGAGGCGTCGGCCACAATTTGCCGCAGGAGGCGCCGCAGGCCTTTGCCAAGGCTGTCATCGACGCCGACGGCGCTTGAGTGATCGTCAGCGCCTCGGTCCGGCCACGCCGGACCGAGGACATTCGTTAATCCCGACCTGGTGAAAGATCATGGTGTCGACGGAAACTGAGAAGAAGAGATCGTCTTTCCCGACGGTGATCGTGCTCGCTGCGATTCTTGTCGTGGTTGTCCTGACATGCGTGCCGTATCTCGTCACGATCGCGCTTGCGGAGGAGGCGGCAGAGCGCGCCGACGCGTCGCCGATCTTCGGTGTCACGATTCCGCCGGGCTACAAGCAGTGGGAGTTGATCGCGCCGGCCGAAGAGGCCGCGCCGCTCGACGAGCTTCGCGCTGTCGTCGGCAACCAGGCCGCAATCGACGCCTATCAGGCCGGAAAGCTTCCGTTCCCCGACGGTACCATCCTGGTCAAGCGCGCCTGGAAGCGGAAGCAATCGCCGGAATTCGCATCCGCAACGGTTCCCGGCGCCGCGACCACGGTGCAGGTAATGGTCAAGGATTCCAAAAAATATGCCGCGACCGGCGGCTGGGGCTTCGGCCGTTTCGTCAACGGCAAGCCGGTCGACGAGGCCCAGCACCGCACCTGCTTCGCCTGCCATGAAGCGCGGGTCAAGAACCGGGACTACGTCTTCACGCGGCTGGCGCCGTGAAGCGCCCCGAAATGACAGCGTCGAAGACCTGGTTCATCAGCGGCAGCTCGCGCGGACTCGGCCGCGCGCTCACGGAAGCCGCGCTCGCGGCGGGGAATCGTGTTGTCGCTTCCGCGCGCGACACAGTTCCGCTCGAACCTTTGCGTGAACGTTTCGGGGAGCGATTGCGGCTGGCAAAACTCGACGTGACCGATGATGCCGCTGCGCAGGCCGCGATCGGTCTCGCCGTGGAGGCATATGGCGACATCGATGTGGTCGTGAACAACGCCGGCTACGGCGAGCTCGGATCGGTCGAGGACACCGGCTTGGCGTCCTTTCGGCAGCAGATCGAAGTCAATCTGATCGGCACCATCATCGTCACCAAGGCGGCGATCCCCGTACTGCGTCGTCAGCGCCGCGGCCATATCGTGCAGGTCTCGTCCGTCGGCGGACGGATCGGTGCTCCCGCCCGTGCCGCCTATTCCGCGGCGAAATGGGGCGTCGAAGGCTTCTCGGAGTCGCTGGCGCGCGAGATGGCGCTGATTGGCGTGCACGTGACGATTGTCGAGCCCGGCGGCTTCAGGACCGGCTTCGCGCAGACCGCGCACGCGACCGGAGAGGGGCGCGCCGAGTATGATGTCGTCGTCGGAGCCGCCGTCAGGATGCAGCGAGACTACGACGGCCGTCAGCCCGGCGATCCAGCGAAGGCGGCAGCAGTTCTCCTGAAGCTCGTCGAGATGGATCGACCACCCTTGCGCATCGCGCTGGGCAGCGATGCCGTCAACGCCATCTCCGCGACTGACCGGCAACGCCTCGAAGAGCTCGAGAGCTGGCGCGCACTCAGTGTGTCGACGGACTACTGAAGGCGTTCACTCCGCCGCCACCATCTGCTGCGTACGCCACTGACCGAGCAGCGCGCGGAGCGAGGCTGGCTTGACCGGCTTGTTGAGCACCGCGACCTTCTCCTCGCGGGCAGCCACCTGCACGGCGGGGCTGCGGTCGGCCGTGATCAGGATCGCGGGGATGGCGTCGCCGAAGCGGCGGCGGATCTCGCGGATGGCGGCGATGCCGTTGCCGCGGTCGAGATGATAGTCGACCAGGAGGCCGGTGACGCGCCGTCCCGCCGTTTCGATGGCGGCGATCGCGCCTTGGGGATCGGCGACCGCGATCACCTCGGCGTCCCAGGCCTTCAGCAGCGTGCGCATGCCGTCGAGGATCGCCGCGTCATTCTCGATACAGACGATCAGGGCGCCCGAGATCGGCGTGCGCACTAGCGGCGTCGCGCTGGTCACGGCCGCGGTGTGGGTGATCGCTTTCGCCGTCGGCACCGTCACGGAGAACACTGAGCCGCCGCTTTTATTGCCGTCGATGGCGATGCCGTGCTTGAGCACGCGCGCCAGCCGTTCGACGATCGACAGGCCGAGTCCCAGCCCGCGCGCGATCCGCGCGCCCTGCTCGAGGCGGTGGAATTCCTTGAAGATCTCGCCGCGCTTGACCAAGGGGATGCCGACGCCCGTGTCGTAGACGCAGATCTTAAGCGAGGGACCCTGGCGGCGGCAGCCGACCAGCACACGGCCGCGCGGGGTATATTTGATCGCGTTCGAGATCAGGTTCTGAAGCAGGCGCCGCAGTAGCAGCCGATCGGACTCGACCGGCAGCGAGCAGGGCACGAAGGCGAGCTCCAGATTCTTGGCGCGTGCGCTCGGCGCGAACTCGATTTCCAGCGAGCGCATCAGATCGGCCATCTTGAAGCTCGAGATCGAGGTCGCCATCGCGCCGGCATCCAGCCGCGAGATGTCGAGCAGCGCGCCGAGGATTTCCTCGATCGCCTGCAGCGATTCGTCGATGTTCTCGACCAGCCGCGTCTCCTCGCCGCTGTGCTGTCGCTCGACCAGGCTCGTGACATAGAGCCGCGCCGCGTTCAGCGGCTGGAGAATGTCGTGGCTGGCCGCCGCAAGGAAGCGCGTCTTGGAGATGCTGGCGTCTTCCGCCGCGCTCTTGGCCAATGCCAGCTCGGAGTTCAGTCGCGTCAGTTCCTCGGTGCGGTCGCGCACCCGCTTTTCCAGCGTCGCGTTGGCGCGCTCCAGCGCTTCCGCCGCCTCGAAGGTTGGCGTGACATCGGTAAAGGTGATGACGAAGCCGCTACCGGGCATGCGGTTGGTGAGCACCTCGATCACCATGTGGCGTTCCGGCAGGCGTTCCAGATATGGCTCGCTGTCGGTGGTGTAGGCGGCGAGACGCCGCTCCAGCATGGCCTCGCGCTCGACCGGGTCGTCCGGATCGCTCACGCCGATGAATTCCAGTATCTCGCGCAAGGGCGTGCCGAACTGGACGATGTGCGGGGGCACGTTGAGGAGATCGCCGAACTGCCGGTTGGAGCAGATCAGCTGCAGGTCGGCATCGAACACGGCGATGCCCTGGCGCACGTGGTTGAGCGCGGTCTGCAGGATCTCGCGGTTGAAATGCAGGGCCGCGTGCGAGTCGTCGAGCAGTTTGAGCGCGGCCTTCGCCGAGACCGTGCGCTTGCGCAGCAACAGCGACATCACGAGGCGCGAGGAGGCAGCGCCGATCGAAGAAGCGATCAAATGCTCGGCATGCTGCAACAGCTCGAAATCCGCGGGCGCTCCCGCCTCCAGACGAACGTTGCGCCGCGCGGAGAATGCCTCGAAGGAATGCCGGGCGCGGTCGGGCCCGAGATATTGCGCCACCGTGGTCTGGATGTCCTGCACGGTGACGGTGGTGCGCCAGCGGCGGAAACTCGGCGAGATCGGCGCGAGCGTATTGGGCACGAACAGATCGGCCTGCAACAGCTCGATGGACGACGGCCTGCGTGCCAGCGACAGCAGTACATAGGTCAGGATGTTGAGCGACAGCGACCAGATCACGCCGTGCATCAGCGGCGGCAGATCGGCGCCGAACAGCGCCTGCGGCCGCAGCGCCTCGATCCCGAACGGGCCGTGCTGCAGCAGCAGGATGCCCGATGTCGAGGTGTCCATGAAGCTCGGGATGAACAGCGTGTAGAGCCACACGACGAAGCCGACCAGCATGCCGCCGATCGCGCCGCGAGCGGTCGCGCGCCGCCACAGCAGTCCGCCGAAGAAGCTCGGTGCAAGCTGGGCGATCGCAGCAAAGGAGAGCAGGCCGATCGCCGCGAGCTGGGTGTTGCCGAGCGCGCGGTAGTAGAAATAGGCCATCACCATGATGGCGAAGATCGCGAGCCGCCGCGAGCGCAGCAGGAAGTCGCTGAAATCGGCGCCGCCGGTGCGCCCTTCCGGCCGCCGCTTCAGCACCAGCGGAACCACGAGATCGTTCGAGACCATGATGGAGAGCGCGACGCATTCGACGATCACCATCGCGGTCGCCGCCGAGAGGCCGCCGACGAAGACGGCGCCGCTGAGCAGATTCGCGCCGGCCTCCATCGGCAGGGCCAGCACGTACATGTCGGGGTCGGCGGCGCCGAACGGGAAGGTCACGAGGCCGGCGAGCGCGATCGGGATCACGAACAGGTTGATGGCGACGAGGTAGAGCGGGAACAGCCAGCGCGCGCGGCCGACCTCGGCATCCGAGGAGTTCTCGACCACACTGACGTGGAACTGGCGCGGCAGCAGCATGATCGCGCAGAGCGACAGCAGCGTCATGGTGAGGAAGTTGCCGATCGACGGCGAATAATTGATGGCGCGCACCGCCTCCGGCGTCTTCATGGCGCGCTCGATCAATTCGTGCGGCGAGAACATCCAGAAGGTGACGAAGATGCCGGCGGCGAGGAAAGCGACCAGTTTGATGATGGATTCGGTCGCCACCGCCAGCATCAATCCGTGCTGGTGCTCGGTGGCGTCGGTCTGCCGGGTGCCGAACAGCACGGCGAAGGCCGCCATCGCCAGCGTCACCATCAGCGCGACGTCGCCGACGATCGGGATGTGGGAGAAGGCCTGGTCTTCGCTCAGGATCGTTTCGAGCGACGAGGCGACCGCCTTGAGCTGCAGCGCGATGTAGGGCACCGAGCCGATGATCGCGATCAGCGCCACGGTCGCCGCCACCGCCTGGCTCTTGCCGTAGCGGGCCCCTATGAAGTCGGCGATCGAGGTGATGTTGTTGGCTTTCGCCAGCTCGATCACGCGGCGGAGCACGCCGGCGCCGAGGCCGATCATCAGGATTGGGCCGACATAGATGGCGAGGAAGTCGGTCGAGGTGCGGGTGGCGAAGCCGACCGAGCCGAAGAAGGTCCAGGAGGTGCAGTAGATCGCCAGCGAGAGCGGATAGATCAGCCCGGAGGCACGGCCGCGCCCGGCCGGCGAGCGGCGGTCGCCATGGCTCGCCACCAGGAACAGGAAGCCGATATAGCCGAAGGCGGCGGCGATCACGCCCCAGTCGTGCAGCATGGCGAGGTGCGCTTCTCCCTGGGCGCCGACCGCGCCCGAGTTCATTTTCGCTGCAAATCTAGCGCGTTGGGCCGGGCGAGGCGACAGCGAAATGCCGGGAAGGGGCGGGATCCGGGGTTGTCGTTAAGTTCGGAGAGAGTCCCTGTGCGGGACGCAGGGCTATCGCATATGGGAGCCATTTCGCAGGCGGCCATCTTTCGAGACGCCCGCCGTTGGCGGGCCCTCAAGATGAGGACCGGGTACGCGGCGCGAGTTTCCGCGAGCACCTATGCTGCTTTGCCTCATCTTGAGGAGACCGCGAAGCGGTCGTCTCGAAGGACGAGGCGCGCGCTCAGGTCGTGCCAAGCGCCATGTGCCTTAGCCCTGGTGTGGGACGCCAGAAGTGAGTTCGGAGAGGCGAAAGCCTATTCCGCCGCCATCGACTTTGCGCGCAGCGGCAGGCCGAGACGGTCCCACACTTGCAGCAGGGCTTCGGCGAGCTGATCGATCAGGCCGTCGTCGTGATAGGGCGAGGGCGTGATGCGCAACCGCTCGCTGCCCTTGGCGACCGTCGGATAGTTGATCGGCTGGATGTAGATGCCGTGCTGCTCGAGCAGCAGGTCGGACGCCTGCTTGCACTTCTCGGCATCGCCGATGAACAGCGGTACGATGTGGGTGTCGCTCGACATCACAGGCAGGCCGGCGGCGTTGAGGATCGCCTTGACGCGGGCGGCACGGTCCTGGTGGCGCTCGCGCTCCCAGCTTGAGGTCTTCAGATGCTTGATCGCGGCGGTCGCGGCCGAACAGATCGCCGGCGGCAGCGCGGTGGTAAAGATGAAGCCCGGCGCATAGGAGCGCACGGCGTCGATGATCTGGCCGTTGGCGGCGATGTAGCCGCCGAGGCAGCCGAACGCTTTCGCCAGCGTGCCTTCGAGGATGTCGATGCGATGCATGACGCCGTCACGCTCGGCGATGCCGCCACCGCGCGGGCCGTACATGCCGACCGCGTGGACCTCGTCGACATAGGTCATCGCGTCGTACTTCTCGGCGAGATCGCAGATTCTGGCGAGCGGAGCGACGTCGCCGTCCATGGAATAGAGGCTCTCGCAGACGATCAGCTTCGGCCGCTTCGGGTCGGCCGCTTTCAACAGCTCCTCCAGATGCGCAACATCGTTGTGGCGGAACACGACCCGCTCGCAGCCGGACTGGCGGATGCCTTCGATCATCGAATTGTGGTTGAGTTCGTCCGAGAGGATGAGGCAGTTCGGAAGGAGTTTTGCGATGGTCGGGATGCCGGTCTGGTTCGAGACATAGCCCGAGGTGAACAGCAGCGCGGCTTCCTTGCCGTGGAGATCGGCGAGCTCGGCCTCGAGCTGGACCAGCGGATGATGCGTGCCGGCGATGTTGCGGGTGCCGCCGGCACCGGTGCCGACGCGCGTCGCGGTCTCGACCATGGCGCCAACCACTCTCGGGTGCTGGCCCATGCCGAGATAATCGTTGGAGCACCAGATTACGACGTCGCTCTTGCCCTTGGGCGAGTGCCAAGTCGCGTGCGGGAATCGGCCGGCCGTGCGCTCGAGGTCGGCGAACACCCGGTAGCGGCGCTCGGCGTGGAGACGATCGAGGGCGGAATCGAAGAACTGGTTGTAATCCATCGGCGAAACCTAAGACGGAACTGACCAAGAGGGCCGCATCTTCTTAGAGCTTTTCCAGCTCCAATGTCTATGCGCTATCCCACATTTGGCCGTGAGGAGCATTTGGGCAAAATGCCCTATCGTGCGATTTGAAATTTGATCCCGATCAAGTTTGCGCAACATATGATGTTGCTCTGCAGCATCCGCCGGGGGGGGGGCCGGATTCTGGCCAGCTCGGTCTTCCTTGGCGGCCCGGCACGCGCTTTCCTTGACGCTGCTGCCGGCCCGATCGATCCGAATTTCGCAGCGCATGCGCCATTTGCCCGGAGAGCATGCTCAACCAGGTCTTCGAAAGGACCCTTCCATGAAGCGCGTGATGATCCTCAACGGTCCCAACCTCAACATGCTCGGCATCCGCGAGCCGCACATCTACGGCACCACGACACTCGCCGAGGTCAACGCGGGCTGCGAGGCGGCTGCCGCACCGCTCGGGCTCCAGCTCGCCTTCCACCAATCCAACCATGAAGGCGTGCTGGTCGACCTGATCCAGTCGGCGCGGCAGGACGCCGATGCGATCGTCATCAATCCGGCGGGCCTCTCCTTTACCTCGGTCTCGATCATGGACGCGATCAAGACGTTCGAAGGTCCGGTGCTGGAAGTCCACATCTCCAACATCCACGCCCGCGACGAATATCATCGGCACTCGAAGATCTCGTTTGTGGCGACCGGGGTGATTTGTGGGCTGGGCCCGTTCGGCTACATCGCGGCGCTGCACGCGATTGCGAACATGAAGTGAGTCTGCTCCCTCGCCCCGCTTGCGCGAGAGGAGGAGACATCACGTCGTCTTGAACTGCAGCACGCCGTCCTTCATCTCCGCCGTCAGCCGGCCCTCGACGATCATGTAGTTGACGTGGGCGACCAGTTCGCCGGCGGCAAAGCCCATCTGGTGCTCGTCGAGCACGTGCTTGTTGAACACGACGGGCACCAGGGCGCGCGAGGTCTGCGGCACCTCGCGGCAGGCTTCCGCGATCAGCCGGCAGCGCTCTTCATGGTGGTCGGCCAGCTGCTTGATGCGGGTCTTCAATCCGTAGAACGGCACGCCGTGGCCGGGCAGCACCAGCACGTCATAGGGCAGCGTCGTGGTGAGGCTGGCGAGCGAGGCCAAATATTCGCCGAGCGAGTTCTGGTCGGGCTCGACCGCCCAGACGCTGACATTGGGCGAGATCTTGCTCAGCACCTGGTCGGCGGCGAGGAACAGCTTGTCGTCGGCGCAATACAGCATCACCTGGTCGAGCGCGTGGCCGCCGCCCGTGATCACCCTGAAGCGGCGCGTTCCGATCACGACGTCCTCGCCGTGCGAGATGCGGCGGTAGGAGGGCGGCAGCACCGAAACGCGCTTGAGATAATCCTGGCCGCGGCCCAGCAGCTTTTCGGTGAGCGACTCGTCCATGCCGTGGCGGCGGAAGAACAGCCGCTGCGCTTCCTGCCGCTCCGCGGTGCCGCGGTTCTGGTGATAGACCGATTGCAGATACTCGACCTGCGACATCACCAGCGGGCAGTTGAACCGCTCGACGACCCAGCCTGCAAGACCGACATGGTCGGGGTGGGAATGGGTGACGATCAGGCGCGTGATGTGGACGCCCTTCAGCGGTCCGTCGAACAGCTTGGTCCAGGCCTCGATCGTCTCCTCGTTGCCGAAGCCGGTATCCACCATCGCATAGCCGTCGCCGTCGGCGAGCAGGTAGATGTTCACGTGGTTGAGGCGGAACGGCAGCTTCAGCCGCGCCCACAACACGCCGGGCCTGACCTCGACGACCTCGTCGTGGCCGGGATGCTGTTCCCAGGGATAGCGCAGGGCCTCCGCCGAGGACTGCGCGGTGTCGGTTTTCGCGTTCATGCTATCGGCTTAAACCCAGTGCGACCGGGGCGCCAGCCGAAAAAGGCTAGGCGGCCCGCCCGCATGGCGGTCATTCCGGGCAGTTTTCCGTAGCCCGGATTACGCTGCCATCCGGGCTACCGACGAACGGCTTACGCCGCCCGCATGTTGTTGAGGAACGCGTCGATCTCTCCGCGCAGCATGTCGGCTTCGCGCCGGAGTGCGTCGGAGGCGCCCAGCACTTCGTTCGCCGCGGCACCGGCTTCGGCGGATGCGGTGGAGACGCCGACGATGTTGCTGGAGACTTCGCTGGTGCCGCCGGCCGCGTGCTGGATGTTGCGGGCGATTTCGCGGGTGGCCGCGCCCTGCTCCTCGACCGCGGCCGCGATGGTCGTGGTCACGTCGTCGATCTCGCCGATGATCCGGCCGATGCCCTGGATGGCGCCGACAGCCGAGGTCGTGATGTTCTGCATGCTGGCGATCTGGGCGCGGATCTCTTCCGTCGCCTTGGCGGTCTGGCTGGCGAGGCTCTTCACCTCGGAGGCGACCACCGCGAAGCCGCGGCCGGCTTCGCCCGCACGCGCCGCCTCGATGGTGGCGTTGAGCGCGAGCAGGTTGGTCTGCGAGGCGATGGTCTGGATCAGGTCGACCACGACGCTGATGCGGCTCGCGCTGTCTGCGAGGCTCTGCACCGTGGCGTCGGTCGCCCCCGCCTCGTCGACCGCCTTCTTGGCGATCGCGGCAGAGGTCACGACCTGCTTGCTGATTTCCTCGATCGAGGACGACAGCTGCTCGGTGCCCGACGATACGGTCTGCACGTTGACCGAGGTCTCCTCGGCGGCGGAGGCGACCGCGTTGACCAGCGCGTTGGACTGGTCGGCGGTGGTCGACATGCTCTGCGCGGTCGACTGCATCGAATTGGCCGACTGCGCCAGATTCTCGAGCGCCGAGCGCACCGTGTTTTCGAATTCGGCGATCCTGGCTTCCATGCGCGCGGCCCGCTCCGCCTTGGCGATCCGGTCCTTCTCCTGCTCGCCGGCGAGCGCCCGGGCTTCGATCATGCTGTCGCGGAACACGGTCAGCGTTTCCTTCATCACGCCGATCTCGTCGTTCTGCCGGGAGCGGACGATCTCGGTGTCGAGGTCGCCGGCCGAGAGCAGCTGCATGGCGTGCTGAAGCTCACGGATGCGGCGCAGGATGTTGCGGCCGACATAGAGCCAGACGAACAGCGCCGAGCCGACCAGCATCAAGGCCCCCAGCGCCAGCATCACGGTCGTCGCGAGCGAGGTCTCCTGCTGCGCCTGAGAGGTCGAGGCGTTGGTCTCCTTCTGCACGCCGTCGACGAGCTGCTGCACGCTGATGCCGAGGCCGACATTGAGCTTGCGGGTCTCGTCCAGGATGGTCTGTCCGTAGTCGACCGAGTCGAGCTCCTTCTCACGCAGGTTGAACACGCCGGTCTTGCCGGTGCCGAGCGCGAGCAGCTTCTCCGCCGTCTCGCGCAGCATCTTGTTGCCCTGGTTGTCGGGCAGCAGATCGAGGTTGGAGCGCAGGCGGCCCTGGGCCGTCTTGAATTCCTTCTGGATGTCGTCGAGCTTGTCGCTGGTGTTGGCCGACAGCGCCGCGCTCATGTCGGCGGCGGCGAGATTGCCGCTGGCGACGACGTTGCCGAGCTGGCCGACGGTCTGCGCGGCGTCGTTGGCATCCGCGGCGGACAGGTCGGCCGAGCCGAGAATGGCATTGACCCGGGTCTGGGCGTCCAGCATGGCCGGGCTGGCCGCGCCGACGAAGGCGCCTTGCGCGTTGCGCAGCGCGTCATATTGCTTGTCGTGAAGGGCGGCAATGTCCAGCCGTTCGCGGGCGGCCTTGGCCAGGCTCTGGGCCGCCTCGTTGATGCTCTTCATCGTTTCGCTGAGGCCGGCGACGACGGTCTTGTCACCGCCGAGCTGGATGATCTCGGTCAGCTTCTGCTGGGTCTGCTCCTGCAATTCCTTGAGCTTCTTGGTGCGCTCGTTCAGGGCTTCCTCGTTTTGCGCCGCGAGCAGGGCCGGTCCCTGTGCCGCAAGGCTCGCACTCAATGCCGACAATTGCAGGCTGGCGGCAAGGCGCGGAATGTCCCGTCCGCTCAGGTCGGTCATCCGTCCGCCGAGATTCTGCAGCGCCAGGCCGGCGCCGGCTGCGATCACGAGGCCCATGCCCGCGACCACCGCAAAGGCCGCGAACAGGCTGCCACGCACGCCCCAGGTCGGCATTTTGAAACGAGGCCGCATCCGGCCAAGTCGGCCGCCAAGGCTGAAACGGATCGCCATCGAAATTCCCCCAACGTTCTTGCTTCTGGTTGTGGCCGGCAGTATCCGCACCGCGGGTTAAAAATTCGCAATCTCCGTAAACGGTTGCGCCAGTTCCGCAGAGCGAAAAAAGAAGGGCCGGCGAAATCGCCGGCCCCCTGTCATGGTAAGGTTGTGGTAACCGATCAGTAACGCGCGACGGCCGGGCTTGCCCAGTTGAAGCGGTAGTTGACGCCCGCCTTGATGGTGTGGTCGTCGGTGGTGAAGCTGCCGGTGCCGGTGAGCGGACCGCCGGTGAAGCTCGCGTCGCCGAAATTGTAGTACTGGTACTCGGCCTTGGCCGACCAGTTCGGGGCGAACATGTATTCGAGGCCGGCGCCGACGGTGTAGCCGTTGCGGTGATCGCCGGTGATGACGAAGGCGGCGGGCACGCCACCGACGGTCACCTTCTCGTTGTTGTCCGAATAGGCGTAGCCGCCCTTCACGTAGACGAGGCCGGGGCCCCAGGTGTAACCGACGCGGCCAGTGATCGAGCCGAGGCCACGCTGGTCGTTGGTGTAGGCGATGCCGCCCGGAAACACGGCGCCGACACTGCCGGAGAGCCAGGAATACTGGCCTTCGACGCCGACCAGGAAGTTCGGGTGGAACTGCCAGTCGCCGCCGACCTGCACGCCGCCGAGGAAACGGCCGTTGCCGTTGTTGCCGGTGGAGAGGCCGCTGAAATTGTTGTCGCTGGAGAACGCGCCGCCGATATGGCCGCCGACATAGAAGCCGGTCCAGTTGTAGATCGGCGCGGCATAGGCCGGCGCGGGCGACTTGTAATAGTTGCGGTTGCCGAGATCGGCACCGACGGCCGGCGCAGCCGCGCCCACCACGAGCAGCGCAACGGTCGCAAACAGAATCTTCTTCATCGTCTTGAACTCCGACACTATAGGTCCCCGGCAGGCGCGCTTTCCGCGGCCTTCGTTGGTTTTGCAGATAGCTCTCTTTTGACGAAAATGCTGTCACATGCGTGGCACAGCGGCACCCAACCTAACTTATTGGGCTGCAAATGATTTTCGTGCTTAATGCCGGCTTAAGAAGTGGTGAAGGAAGGCTTAACTTCGCAGCCTGCCGGCAACGATCTCGCGTCTTTCGTTAACCAAGACGCCGTCGCGCCTCATCCCGCATCTGCTCGCGGAACGCCGCGCGCTTTGCAGGGCGATCCTCCTCGCGCACGTCATGGCGATCGAAGATGTCGAACTTCTCCAGGATGGGATAGCGCTCGCTCGCCATCGCAAGCACGCGCAGCAGTTTCGTGGCCTCCGGCATCGGGCCGCTCACCTCCCAGCGTCGGATGGTGTCGCCGCCGCCCTTCTCCGGCAATCCGCAGAGCTTTGCCATGTCGGCCGCCGTGAGCTTCCGCTCCAGGGCATCGGAGAGGTCGGCGCGGAGTTGCTTCAGTTCGGGCCCGGTCATGTCGCCTCAAGACGCGAAGTCGATGAGGCAATGCCCTAGGGCTGATTCGGGTCCATGCGAAGGCCGGCATGATCGTGATAGTGTTTTTTCGCCGGTCGAAGTCAGCGAGGGAAATTGCATGCCCGTGTTCAAGCTGCCCCTGTCGGGAGATGTCGTCCAGTCCATCTACCCATCGTTCTTCAGCCCAACCGGCGGCCAGTTCGGCCTGGTCAACATCACGGTCGGGCAATCCTCGGCGCCTGATGTCGAGAAGGACGTGCTGTCGGATGTCGGCAGCTACGGCAAGCAGATCGGGCAGGTCGCCGATGCGCTTTTGGCCGTGATCGAGCATCTGGAGGCCAATCACGGCGGCGCGCTCGATGAGGACAAGGCGATCACCGCTTTCAGGGAATTGATGCATTCGGTCGCAACCGTGAAGGACCGGCATGGCCGTCATGCCTGCCGTCCGAAGCGGAGGTGACGAACGGCAATGTCGGCACATTCGCCCGCGCACGGAGATATGAACTCGTGCCTATGGACATCGTCCGATCCATGAACACATGGCACAAGGGGGCCCCAGCGACCGAGGGATCAGCCATGACGAGCATCAAATTCGCGATTGCCGCGCTCATCACGACCGGGCTGCTTGCAGCGCCCTTCGCGGCTGAGGCGAA
Organism: Bradyrhizobium sp. 192; assembly: GCF_023100965.1. Taxonomy (NCBI): domain Bacteria; kingdom Pseudomonadati; phylum Pseudomonadota; class Alphaproteobacteria; order Hyphomicrobiales; family Nitrobacteraceae; genus Bradyrhizobium; species Bradyrhizobium sp. 192. The sequence goes on along the minus strand of NZ_CP064690.1, from coordinate 8,092,128 downwards.
GAAGGCACGGTCGAGCCGACATTACAGCACGGGCGTGGTGGCTCCGACCTATAGAGGTGCCGGAGCGCCCGCGGTGCAGCCGAGGGCGTCTTACGGCTCGTCCGGACAGACGGTCGGAACGGTCACGGCGCCGTCGGTCGGATCGTATAATTGGCCGTCGGTCGGCGTGACCAACTCGGTGCCCACCTGGAGCAACACGACGAGATAGAGGTGTGATCCGGGACCGCCTCCCGGGCCCGCCGCGGCACATTTTCGTCCGCGAGGCGTTGTCGGACGAGAGATCGCAGCGCATCCGAAAGGATCAAACATGACGAGAACGAAACGCTTCCTTGCCATACTCGCCGCAGCCGGAGCCGTGGCATTGCCATTCGCCGCCGGGGCGCAAACCTCGGGCACCCAGAGCAACACGACCGGAAGTCCGGGAGTGCCGGCGACGCAGGGCGCGCCTTACGGAAGCTCGGGACAGACCGTCGGGACGTCGACGGCACCGTCGGTGGGAAGTTATAACCGGCCCTCGGTCGGCGTGACCAACTCGGTCCCCACCTGGCGAAACACCAATCCTCCCGCCAAGTAGGATCCGGCCGCCCGGTTTTCAGTCGGCCAGCGCGCGCTCTTTCCGTCCCGGCACCGCCGCCAGTAGTTCGCGCGTATAGGCATGCTCGGGCGATGCGAACAGCTGTGCGGTCGGCTTTAGCTCGACGACGGCGCCGCGCTGCATCACCGCGATGCGGTCGCAGATCTGGGCTGCGACGCGAAGGTCGTGAGTGATGAACAGCATCGAGAGGCCGAGTCGCGCCTTGAGATCTTCGAGCAACCGCAAGACCTGCGCCTGCACGGAGACGTCGAGGGCGGAGACGGCTTCGTCCGCGACGATGATCTCGGGCTCGAGCGCGAGCGCGCGCGCAATGCCGATGCGCTGACGCTGGCCGCCGGAGAACTCGTGCGGATAGCGCTCGAGCGCGCCGGCATCGAGGCCGACCATCTTGAGCAGATCGCGGGCGCGGTCGAAGGCGACCTTCGGGTCGGTGCCGGCCGCGATCGGACCGTCGGCGATGATGTGGCCGACCTTGCGGCGCGGATTGAGCGAGGCGAACGGATCCTGAAAGATCATCTGGATGCGATGGCGCTCGGCGCGCAGCGCCTTGCCCGAGAGCGAGGTGAGTTCGGTGTCGCCGATCCACACCGTGCCGCGGTCGGCCTCGATCAGCCGCATCACCAGCCGCGCCACCGACGATTTGCCCGAGCCGGATTCGCCGACCAGGCCGAGCGTCTCGCCCTTGAGGATGTTGAAATTGACCGCGCGCGCGGCATCGACGCGGCGATCCTCGCGAAACCAGCCGCCCGACGTGACATAGGTCTTGTCGAGCCCGATCACCTCGACCGCCCTGGCCCTGTCGTCGAGCGGCGCGCGCGCCGGCGGGTGCATCGACGGCACGGCAGCGAGCAGCGCCTTGGTGTAGTCGTGCTGTGGCGCGTTGAACACCGTTGCGGCCGGGCCTTCCTCCACAACCTTGCCGTGGCGGAGCACCACGACCTGGTCGGCGATGTCGGCGACCACGCCGAAATCGTGGGTGATGAACATCACCGCCATGTTGCGGCTCTGCTGGAGATTGCGGATCAGCTTGAGGATCTGCGCCTGCGTGGTGACGTCGAGCGCGGTGGTCGGCTCGTCCGCGACCAGCACGGCCGGCTCGAGCGCGAGCGCCATCGCGATCATGGCGCGCTGGCGCTGGCCGCCGGAGAGCTGGTGCGGATAGGCGCGCACGATTCTTTCGGGGTCGGGCAGCCCGACCTCCCGCGCCAGCGCCAGCGCCTTGGCGCGCCGCTCCCTCGGGGTCAGCAGGCCATGGGCCTCGAACATCTCCGCCATCTGGTCGCCGATCCGCATCAACGGATTGAGCGCGGTCATCGGCTCCTGGAAGATCATCGCGAAACGGCGGCCGCGCAGATCGCGCCAGCCGTCGTCGTCGAGCTTGAGCAGGTCGCGGCCCTCGAACTGGATCTCGCCGGCGGCGATGGACACCGTGTCGGGCAGCAGGCCCATCAGCGCATGCGCGCACATCGACTTGCCGGAGCCGGACTCGCCGACGACGCAGACGATCTTGCCAGGCCGCAAATCGAGCGAGACGCCGTCGACGGCAAATGGACGCTCGGCGCCCTCGGGCAGCGCGATCCGCAGGTTCTTGATGGAGACGGCGGGCGGAGCGGTCATCGTCAGCGTCCCTCCCGCGACAGGCGCGGATTGAGCGCGTCATTGAGGCCTTCGCCGATCAGGTTCAGCCCGAGCACCGAGATCAGGATGGCGACGCCGGGAAACACCGTGATCCACCAGGCCTGGCGGATCACGGTGCGGCCGGCGCCGACCATGTAGCCCCAGGAAATCAGATTGGGATCGCCGAGGCCGAGGAACGACAGCGAGGATTCCAGCAGGATCGCGGTCGCCACCATCAGCGAGGCCAGCACGATCACCGGCGACAGCGCGTTGGGCAGGATCTCGCGCATGATGATCCAGCTGTTGCTCTGGCCGGTGACCACGGCGGCCTGGACATATTCGCGCGTCCGCAGCGACAGCACCTCGCCGCGCACGAGGCGGGCGACCGGCGGCCAGCTCACCAGCGCGATCGAGGTCACGATCGAATAGATCGAGGGCTGCAGGATCGCGACCAGCACGATCGCGAGCGCAAAGCTCGGGATGGTCTGGAAGAACTCGGTGAAGCGCATCAGGGCGTCGTCGACCCTGCCGCCGAAATAGCCGGCCATGGCACCGATGGGAACGCCGACGATCAGCGCGACCAGCGTGGAGACGAGGCCGACGAGGAGGGAGACGCGTGCGCCAAAGATCATGCCGGCGAACACGTCTCGACCGAGCGCGTCGGTGCCGAGCGGCACGGTCGAGAGCGTGAACGGCGGCAGGAACGGCCGCTGCACCATACGCCAGGGCGAGTTCGGGAACAGCATCGGTCCGAACAATGCGACCGAGATCGCGAGCAGCAGGATGATGAGCCCGATGACGCCGCTCGGGCTACGCAGCATCGATTTCCAGAACTGTTTCATGAGGCGAATTCGATGCGCGGATCGACCAGGCGATAGACCAGGTCGGTGATGAGGTTGAAGATCAGGACCATGGCCGAGCAGATCACGAAGACGCCGAGCAGCAGATTGTAGTCGCGCTGCAACAGCGCGTCGTACATCAGCCGCCCGATGCCGGGCCAGGCGAACACGGTCTCGGTGATGACGGCGCCGCCGATCAGCGTTCCCGAATGCACGCCGGCCAGCGTCACGACGGGCAGCAGCGCGTTGCGCAGCACATGGCGGCGCTGGATCACGGCGTCGGATAGGCCCTTGGCGCGCGCTGTCTTGACGAAGTCGAGCCGCTTCACCTCCAGCATCGAGGCGCGCGTCATGCGGGTGTAGGTCGCCATGAAGAACAGGCCGAGCGTCATCGCCGGCATGATCAAATGTTTTGCGACGTCGACCGCGTGGGCAAGGCCGGTCAGATTGGCGCCGACTGTCTCGTAGCCGAAGCTCGGCAGCCAATCCATGGTGACCGAAAATAGCAGGATGCCCATCAACGCCACCCAGAAGAGGGGCATGGCGTAGAAGATCAGTGCAAAGATGGTGATGGCGGTGTCGAGAAAGGTTCCGGCAAAGCGCGCGGCGAAGGTGCCAAAGAGAACGCCCAGCATCAGCGAGATCGCGAATGCCGTCAGCGTCAACAGCAACGTCGCCGGGAGCCGCTCGCCGATCAGCTTTGCGACCGGCGCCTGCTGGCGGAAGGAGAAGCCCAGGTCGAGGGTGACGACACCCTTGACGTAGATGAAGAGCTGCTCGGGCAGCGGCTTGTCGAGACCGAACTTTTCCCGGAGCTGCTTGACGAAGACCTGGTCGCTGGCGCCGGCCTCGCCGGCCATGACGACCGCCGGGTCGCCCGGCGCAAGGCGGATCAGGAAGAAGTTGAGGACGACGATCGCGAGCAGGACGATCACGCCCTTCACGACACGTTGAGCGACGAAGGAGAGCATATCAGAGAGTCATACCGGTGGGGTGACCTGCGGCCGCGGAGGCGGGGGTGCTCCTAGAGCACCTCCCCCCGCGAGCGGGAGAGGTGAAAGAGCAGGGCTCACTTGTCGAGCCATGCGTCCTTGAAGCCGTCATTGACCCCGATCCCCGTGGTGATCAGGTTCTTGACCTTGCAGCGCATGATGGTCGGGAATTGCAGCTCGAGCATCCAGGCCACCGGCACGTCCTCGACCAGGATCTTCTGCGCCTTCTCGTAGATCTCCTTGCGCTTGGAGTCCGGGGTCGCGACCGCGCCGTCGGCGAACAGCTTGTCGATCTCCGGATTGGAGTAGCCTTCGACGTTGTTGAAGACCTGGCCCTTGGCGATGTTGCTGGAGATATAGTTGCGCCCCACCCCGAGCGCGGGATCGCCGTACTGGTAGAGATAGGTGAAGGCGATGTCGTAATCCCAGTCGCCGATCTTCTGGTTGCCGCCGGCGACGTCGGTGGCGATGGTCTCGATGTTGATGCCGACGTCCATGAGGTTCTGCTTCACGGCTTCACCCCAGCGCTGCCAGGTCTCGCCATAGGCGAGCGGCAGCAGGCGGATCTTCTCGCCCTTGTAGCCGGCTTCCTTCAGCAGCGCCTTGGCCTTGGCCGGATCGTAAGGGTATTTCTTCACGTCGTCGGTGTAGTACTTGATGGTCGAGGCCGAGGGGCCGGTCGCAACCTTGCCGAGCCCGTTCCAGATCACGTCCTTGGCGAAGTCGCGGTCGATCGCATACATCACCGCCTGCCGCACCCGCTTGTCGGCAAGCGGGCCCTGTCGGTTGTTGAGCCACAGCCAGGCCAGCGGCGAGAAGAACTCCCAGCCGGCGCCGGTGACGCAGGTGTCCTTCAGCTTGGTCAGCCGCGGCACGTCGAAATTCTCGACCGAGCCGCCGGGCAGCACGTCGACCTTGCCGGTCTCGTACGCCACCGACCGCGCCGCGGCGTCGGGAATGATCTGCCAGTAGATCTCGTCGAGATAGGGTTTGCCCTTCTCGTAATAGTTCGGGTTCTTGACCAGGCGGATGAACGAGCCCTTTTGCCATTCCTTGAACATGAAGGGGCCGGTGCCGACCGGGGCGTTGTTGTAGGGATTGGTCTTCCAGTCGGTGCCTTCATAGAGATGCTTCGGCACCATCGGCATCGAGCCGACCTCGAAGATGCCGAGGAACGGGCCGAACGGCTGCTTCAGCGTGAACACCACCGTATGGTCGTCCGGCGCCTCGACCTTGTCGACCTGCGCGAGGTTGGTGCGGGCGCGGGCGTGGGTCTGCTTCAGCATCTCGATCGAGAACAAGACGTCCGCGGCGGTGAAGGGCTTGCCGTCATGCCAGGTGACGCCCTTCCGGAGCTTGAAGGTATAGGTCTTGGCGTCCTCGCTGACGCTCCAGCTCTCGGCGAGCTCCGGCTGCGGCTCGAGCTTGGGGCTGTAGCGCAGCAGGCCCTCGAAGATGTTGCCCGACACCATTTGGGTCGGCCCGTTCTGGACCATCGCAAGCATCAGGCCGGGCGGCTCGGGCTGGATCACCGCATTGATTACACCGCCCGTTTTCGGCTCCTGCGCCAGTGTCGGGGCCGCAAGGCCGCAAGCCAGCAGAAGACCAAGCAACACTCGTTTTGGCATATCGTATCTTTCTCAAGCGTGACCAGCCGTCAGCGCTTCGCACGTCATGGCGCGCAAAGCTACGGCCGGCCCATCCCAGTCCCCATCCGGGAGCGAGGCTCACACAGTCCCGTTCGGCGCCGCAAGATGAAAGTCGCGACAGTGTTCGCACAAAAAATGTACAGCGCGTCCTGTTATCCCACATGCTCTCCGCCACGGCGGATCGGCCGCTCCCGCTGATCAGGCGACCTCAGTCATGTCGGGACTTGGTAGAGGTGATGCACAAGGCTGCGCCTGCGACCAAAAGCGTCAGGTCATCATTTCGCGCCGAGCGCCCGTTGCAACTCGGCAAGCGCCTCCGCAAGCTGCTCGCGATGTGCGATGTCGTCCTTGGGGAGGCCAGCAACGCTGCCGGCGAGCTCACGCAGGATGCCGGCGAGCAGGCCGAAATTGAGGTGCAGGTGCACCGATTTGCGTTCGTCGGCAGCGCCCGGATGTTGCAGCACCAGCGCAACGCCGCTGCCGTCGAGCCGCGCCTCGAACCGCGACGAATGCTCGAAGGTGCCGACATAGAACTTGTCGGGGTATTCGAGCGCGATCTCTGCCTTGTCGGGAACCGGGCGGGACATCTGAACCTCGTTGATCTCAACCCATTCTGGTTGGGAATAAAGCGGATCGCCTTGCGATAAGTCAGAGGCGGCTTTCGGATTTGATCCGGATCAAAGCCGGGCCGCCGCTTTTGCGATCGAATGGCAACTGGCGACGCGGCACTGCGCGTCCCGCGCCCTTGAGCTGTGAGACGCGTGAGACCGTTGATGGACATCCAGGCCACGAATATCCCTGCGGTTGACGATAGCGGATCTGACGTCGCCGGCCTTGAGCTGCCGCCCGATGCGGGCGTGCAGCATTGTCTGAAATTGCTTGTTGACGCCGGCCTGCGCCCGACGCGCCAGCGCCTGGCGCTCGGCCGATTGCTGTTCCTGCGCGGCCATCGTCATGTCACCGCCGAGAGCCTGTTCGAAGAAGCGATGGCGACGAGCGCCTATCTGTCGCTCGCGACCGTCTACAACACGCTGAACCAGTTCACGGAGGCTGGCCTGCTGCGCCGCATCGCAGCCGACGGCATCAAGTCGTTCTTCGACACCGACACGTCGGTGCATCCGCATTTCTATCTCGAAGGCGAGGATATGCTGGTCGACGTCGCCGAAGGACTCGCCTTCACCAGGATTCCCGAGGCGCTTCCCGGCCACGAGATCGCACGGCTCGACGTCATCGTCCACCTGCGCCGCAAGCGGGGGCCGTAGGCCCGGCAAGGCGGTCGACCAGCGCGCCCCCTCCGGAAGCCTTCGAGATAGTGCTCGCGATCGCCGTCATTGGCCCACGGCAGTTGCGTCAGCTTCCCAAATCTTTCAACCAGGAGGCAATCATCTGATTGAGGTCGTCCGGCACTTCATGCTGAATGAAGTGGCCAACTCCAGGCACGATTTTGACCGTGAGATTTTCGGGATTTTCAATCCACGACTTTTCCAATTCAATAGTGCTCAGCAAAGCGTGGCTCTCCTCGAGTCCGTGCACGTGCAAGACCGGGCATTTGATCACGGCACCGTAGAGTTTCTTCATGGCCGGATCGAAAAGATTGAGCGCAAGCTGAGAAAACGCGTAGTTGGCTTTGTAATAACTCATCATGGACGAGATGGAAGATTTCGCGAAAGCCTGGATGTATCGACCCTTAACCTGTGGATCTACAACCCAGTATGCCAAATCTTGCGCAGTCAAATGGTCGCCTTTGCCTTGAGCGAAAAACCGTGTGGCGTAGGCGCTGGCCCTGGCCTGCGCGATGGGATGGTTCCAGGGGAGCAATTCCCTCGTGATGGCGCCAGGATGAGGAACGCTAAGGACGACAAGTCTTTCGATCAGATCCGGATTTTGCCCGGCGAACAGCCACGACAAAGCAGCGCCCCAGTCGTGCCCGATCAGGATGGCCTTGCGACCGTTTCCCTCTGCATTGATCACGGCACGGATGTCATCAAGGAGAACCGGAAACTTGTAGTTCTCGACACCTTCTGGCTGATCGCTCAAATCGTACCCGCGCAGATCGAGAGCGACCACCTGATAATTTGCTGAAAAGGCCTGGATCTGATTTCGCCAGGAATACCAAAAGTCGGGAAATCCGTGCACGAACACCATAAGCGGTTTTTGACTGGATCCCATCGTGACGTAGTGGATCTTCGTTCCCGCATTTTCCGCATACTTGTGCAGAAGGTTCGGATCCCGATCGATATCAACGCTAGGCTCACTCGAAGCGGCGGGGATTTTATTGTGCCAGATGGCATCGCTTGCAGTCTCTCCGGAGACAACGCGAGTGAACATCGCAGCGAACATGGCAGCTCCTAAAAGCATCATCGAGCAGGTTCTGAAGGCCATCTCAGTGATCCCGTTTGCCGGAACAGTCGCCGAAATCGAAGTTGCTCAAGCCCATTCGAGGTTCTCCTGCGCAGCAATCTTTGAGAGGGAGATGTCCCTGTGTGCAACTTCTGGATGGTCATTTGATAACGGGGATATGGCGGGCCACAGTTACTATGGTGATCGCCATAGTATGGCGATCACCATAGCGGTGTCAAGCCAAGCGTGGTATGCTCACGGGATGCCCCGTAAAACTGACGCCCGTGATCGCGCGATTGCCACTGCCGAGCGACTGTTTCGCATCCAGGGCTACACTGCGACGGGACTGAACCAGATCATTGAAGAAAGCGGCTCGCCCAAGGGGTCGTTCTATTTTCATTTTCCGCGCGGCAAGGCACAGCTCGCAGAAGAGGCAATCGATCATTACGTTGCGACCAGGATTGCCGTATTGCGCGACATCTCGGCGACCACGACGGGTGATGCCCTGAGTTTTGTTCGTCGGATTTTCGGCACGTTCGCGGCCGAAATGGTCGCCTCTGATTTCCAGTATGGATGTCTGATGCAAAATCTCGCGAATGAGCTTCCTGCACTCGACGCCGATCTGACCAAACGGGTAGCGCGCGGATTTGTTGATTCAACCGAGATCGTTGCGGAGCACTTCAGGGGTTGCGGTTTCACGTCCGCGCGCGCATCGTCTACCGCAGCCGCCTTGGTCGCTGCCGTCGAAGGCGCACGAACGATTGCCCGCCTGGAACGCACAGCGGCCATATTCGAGGCCCTGGCGGATGTCAGCGTCCAAGGGTGGGCGGCCCCCGAGGGGAAACCCGCTTTCGAGCTCAGCTCCCGGCGGCGCAGACGATAGCTCCAACTCCGGACTTCCTTGCCGCTGCAATTGGCCGGCCGTCGTCACGCTATCTCGCGATGCGGGCGTGCAGCATGGTCTGCCTGTTGACGCCGGCCTGCGCCCGACGCGCCAGCGCCTGGCGAGACCCCCGCAAGGCGATCGCCTAGCGCAGCCCCGCGCGCCGGAAGCCTTCGAGGTAGTGCTCGCGATCGCCGTCATTGGCCCACGGCAGTTGCGTCGCGATCCAGTGCAGCGAAATGTCGGGCTGGGTGCGGCGGAGCTCGCTCAGCGCCGTCTCCGCAAGCATCGCGTCGCCGGTCATGCCGGCGGAGACCGCGAGCACGCGGTAGGCGCCGGTGAGATCGCCGCGATGGCGGATCGCCTCGCGCGCGAGCGCGATGGCCTCGTCATAGCGGCGTTCGGTGAAGCGCGCATAGCCGGCGATGCCGTGATAGATCGCCAGCGACGGATCGCGCGGTGACAGCCGGATCGCCCGTTGTGCGGCCTCGAACGAATCCTTCGAACGTCCGGCATAGGACAGCGCCAGCGCGTAATAGCCCTGCGCCAGCGAGAAGTTCGGATTGAGCGCGAGCGCCTGCTCGAACGCGGCCAGCGCGTTCGCAAGCCTGCGTGTCGAGAAGCAGACGCTGCCCAGCGCGACATGCGCCCAGGCATCCTCATGATCGCAGCGCACCGCAGCCAGCGCGGCGGCTTCCGCCGCCGGCGCCACCGCGGCGAGCTCGGCCCAGCCGAGATGCACGCCGAACATGTGGTTTGCCGCCAGCACCGACAGCGCCTGGCCGTAATTCGGATCGATCCCGATCGCGCGTTCGAGCAGCATCCGTGCGGTCTCGTGATCGCCCCGGGTCACCCGCCAGAAATGCGACAACGCCCGCATCAGCAGATCCCATGCGTCCAGGCTCGCAGGTCCCTTGCGGTGGGCGCGAAAACTCTCGGCTGCGTGAATCCGCGGTTCGATCGCAGCGGCAATCGCGTTGGTGATCTCGTCCTGGACGGCGAAGACGTCGACCAGCTCGCGGTCGTAGCGCTCGGCCCACAAATGGCTGCCCGAATTGGCATCGTTCAGCTGTGCGGTGATGCGCACCCGGCTGCCTGCCTTGCGCACGCTGCCTTCGACGACGTAGCGGACGCCGAGCTCCTCGGCGATCTGCCTGATGTTGACCGCGCGTCCCTTGTAGGTGAAGGACGAGTTGCGGGCGATCACCATGAACCAGCGCTGCTTCGACAGCGCGGTGAGGATGTCTTCGCTGATGCCGTCGCCGAAATAGTCCTGCGCGGGATCGCCGCTCATGTTCTCGAAGGCGAGCACCGCGATCGCCGGGCGGTCCGCCACGCGCGAGGGCGCGGGCCTGGCTTCGGCCGGCACGATCGATGCTGCCACTTCTTCCCGGACCTCGCCGACGAAGCGGAAGCCCTTGCGCGGAATGGTCTTGATCAGCCGCTGCGTTGTGCCGTCGTCACTGATCGCCTTGCGCGCGGCGTTAATCCGGCTGTTCAGCGCGGAATCCGAGATGATCCGGTCACTCCAGATCTCGCTGATCAGGTCATCCTTGCTGACCACACGCGCGCGTTGCGCGACGAGATAAAGCAGGAGATCGAACACCTGCGGCTGCAACGGCACGGCTGCCCCGCCGCAGGTGAGTTCCCGCAGGTCGCCGTCGAGCACGTTGTTTTCAAAGCGAAATCGCACGTTTCCGTCGTCTCAAGCAAAAATCAAAGTCGTCTCAGGCGAAAATCAACCGTCCGCCAAAGTCTGCGGATGTCCGATCCGGCATGCTGCGAAGACCAAACAGTGTCGATGTCTCGGCACAACGGAGCGTTTCATGACCCAACTTGATCACCAGATTCATTCCACCGGCCCGGAGGTTGCGGGCTCACGCATTTTCAAGCTCGTCGCCTTTCTGTACGGAATTACGGCCTATCTCGTATTCTTCGTCACCATTCTCTACGCCATCGGCTTCGTCATGGGGGTGATGGTGCCGAAGACCATCGACACCGGAACCGACACGCCGACGGTCGAGGCGATCATCGTCAATCTACTCCTGATGACGCTGTTCGCCGTTCAGCACAGCGTGATGGCGCGGAAGCAGTTCAAGGCATGGTGGACGCAATTCGTCCCCAAGCCGGTCGAGCGCTCGACCTATGTGCTGTTGGCGAGCCTGTCATTGTTGCTCCTGTTCTGGCAGTGGCGCCCGTTGCCTGCGGTCATATGGAACGTCGAGAATCCGGATCTCGCCGTGACTCTGGTCACGCTGTCCTTCGCGGGCTGGGTCCTGGTGTTCGCCAGCACCTACATGATCAATCATTTCGAATTGTTCGGATTGCATCAGGTGACCAACCATCTGGTCGGCAAGGAGATGACGCCGCCGCGCTTCAAGACGCCGCTGCTCTACAATTTCGTGCGCCATCCAATTTATCTCGGTTTCATCGTTGCGTTCTGGGCGGCGCCGACCATGACCGCGGGCCATCTGCTGTTCGCGGTCGTCACCACGCTCTACATCTTCGTCGGCATCGCGCTGGAGGAGCACGACCTCGTCGCTCTCTTCGGCGACGAGTACCGGCAGTACAAACAACGGGTCTCGATGCTTATTCCCTGGCGCCGGTCACTCTAGCCTTTGCACTCCATCGCGCGCGTCCGCCGAACGGAGGACGCGCGGCCGCTTGAAGTCGGCTACCCGAGCATCTCACACGCCCGTCCCCCCAACGTCCCCCGAGGTGATATCCCCCTTCACCCCGACACCTCTCCCCGCATCCCATCGGTCACGACATATTGTGGACGAGGAGCGGGGAGAGGATTTTTCACCCTTCATAAAACGGAGACGACCCAATGAAACATGTCGGAAGCTGCTTCTGTGGCGCGGTCACAATCGAGGTCACGGGCGCGCCGGAGGCGATGGGCTATTGCCATTGTCGCTCCTGCCGCTCCTGGTCGGGCGGCCCGGTCAACGCCTTCAGCCTGTGGAAGCCTGAGGCGGTGCGCGTCACCGAAGGCGCGCAGAATGTCGAGACGTTTGCAAAGACGCCGCTCAGCCAGCGCAAATATTGCAAGCAGTGCGGCGGCCACCTCATGACCAACCATCCGCCGCTCGGCCTGGTCGACGTCTTCACCGCCACCATCCCGACGCTCGCCTTCGCGCCCGGCGTTCACGTCAACTATGCCGAGACGGTGCTACCGATGCGCGACGGCCTGCCCAAGCTGAAGGATTTCCCGGCCGAGTTCGGCGGCAGCGGCGAGATGATGCAGGAGTAGCGCAAGGCCGTCGCCTGCGGCCATCCTTCGAGCCGTCCGCCGTTGGCGGACCCTCCGGATGAGGACGGCGTGTGTTGCGTCAGTTGTAGCGAGCACCAATGCTGCTTGGCCTCATCCTGAGGAGGCGCTCAGCGCCGTCTCGAAGAACGAGGCGTGCGCTCAAATCTCTCGAGAGGGCGGCTCAGCGCCGCTCTCTCCGCCTTCCTAAGGAAGAGGACGGCGGATCAGCCGCCGCGCGACTCGACGACCTTGCGGCAGCTGTCTGAGAGCTTCGACTTGTTCTCGCGCAGGCAGGCGTTCATCTGCGGCGGCTTGCCGATATGTTCGGCGCAGAATTTGCTGGCATCGCCGCGGCAGGCCATTTGCTCCTGGACCGATGGACCGGATTGCGCGGCAGCGGGCAGGGCGGCTGCAGCGAGCAGCAGCGCGGCAAGAACGGAAATCTTCATGAAGCACCTCTTGTGAATCCTCGTTGGTCCCGACCGGGATCAATCGGGCCGGACCATCCCGCAAAGCCTGCGCGCCGGTCCATGCCATGTTCATGGCACCGACAAGCCCTCACGGCGGCGGGACCCCCATCTTCATGGCATGTATCCGCACGCCGTCTTTTGTCATTCAGGCTGCACCTCGGCTGCGAGACCCGGTGATTGCATCGGGACGCCGAACGGGAAGCAGGAGAGCTAGGATGTCGAAGAGAGCTGGAGCGCTGGGTGCAAGGCTGACGGTCATGGCGCTGACTGTCATGGCGCTGGCGGGCGTGGCGATGGTGTCGCTGGGTACGAGCCCGGCGCAGGCGGTGGTCTATTGCAAGACCGTCGGCGTACCCAAGGGCTGCGTGGTGCGGCCGACGGCGGCGGTGGTGGTCGCGCCCGGAGCGCCGGTCGCAAGGGCCGCGGTCGCAACGCCCGGCGTCGGCGCGCCCGGTGTCGGCGTGCGCGCGGGAACACCGATGAATCGCGGCGGCCCGGTCAATCGCGTCGGCGTGCGCTGATATTTCCATTCGATTGAGTTGATTGCATCGCTTCGGGCCCAGGGCGCCCTGCGGACGAACCCCCCGTCCTCCGCCGGCATATCACCCGGCCCGTTCCCTCTCTCCGCGCGTCCCACGCGTCGGAGAGGGGGCTTTTCAGCCCGCAGCCGCGTCGCTGTCGGGAAAACGTTGCGGCAATTGCAGCCGCACGCGCGTCCCGAAGGCATCGGACCTCAGATCGAGCACCGCGCCGCAGCGCGCGGCGCGATTTCTCATGTTGCGCAGGCCGCGCGCGGTCTGGCCGGTGCGTCCGGCTTCGCCGTGGCCGGCCGGTGCAAAGCCGCGGCCGTCGTCGGTCACGCTGATCAGGCCGCACGGCCCCTCGCTTGCGTCGAGCGTCTCGATGGTGACCGCGATGTGGCGGGCCTGCGCGTGCTTGACCGCGTTGGTCACGGCCTCGTCGAGGATGCGCACGATCTGGATGACGTGCCACGGCCGCAGTTCGGGGTGCAGCGGCAGGCCCTGCACGGTCGCCACCCGCCAGTCGAGCGTGATGTCGTGCGGCCGCAATTGCGCGCTGGCGCGCTCGCGCCAGGAGCCGAGCGCCAGCATCAGGTCGCCGCCGATGTCGTCCATGGAATCGATGACGAGACGCAGATCCTTCAGCGCGGCACGGGCCGCGTCGGTGATGGTCGCGCCCTCATGGCCGCGCTCGGATAGCGCGACGATGCTGACGAGCTGGCCGCCGAGACCATCATGCAGGTCGCGCATCAGGCGCGTGCGCTCATTGGCGAGCGCGGCGGCGCGCGCGCGCTCCTCCTCGCGGACGAAGCTCGCCTTCAGCCGCTCCTCGGCCTCCCGCACGCGCGTCACCAGCTGACCGGCAAAGCTGTCGACCTGGTTCAGCGCGCGGGCGAAGCGCCAGGTCAGTCCCGCGCCGATCGCGACCAGCATCGCCGAATAGGACAGGCGCGAAACGAAGATGCGGTCGGTGTTCACGATCTCGAGCACCGTCAGCATATCCTGGATCCAGCAGACCAGCACGATGGTGACGGCGCAGCCGATCGTGAAGCTTGCGGCGTCCTGCCGCCGCACGACCGCGATCGTGGTCACCCAGGCCATCAGCAGCAGGCAAAGCCCGACCGTGGGGATGCCGAGCACCAGGAAGAGGATGCGCGGCAGCGGCGGACCTCCGATCAGCCCAACCACGAACACGACGATTCCCGGCACGAACAGCAGCGCGCCGGAGCGCGGCCAGCGCCAGCCGAAGAACAGCACGCCGAACATGACGACCAACGCGCTTTCGGTCGGCGCGGACGCCAGCAGCACTGCGGCAAGGCGCGACGCGGCGGCCGGCGGCACCGGCGGCGGGACGTACGCCTGCACCACGCCGATCACCATCGCAGCCGCCAGCACGCCGTAGACCGGCTCGCGGCGCCGCATCAGCCACATGATCGCGAGGATGACGGCCAGGATCGACTGCCAGGCCGAGAACACCACCGGCAGGGTGACGAACAGCAGCGTGCGCGTCTCGTAGGCCGGACGCAGGGCGGCGTCCGGACCGACATACACCGTGTCGAGAAAACCCTTCAACGGTCCCCACACGAACAGCCGCACCGTGATCTCGTTGGCGCCTTCGCGCAGCAGCGAAGAGGGAATGGCTGCGATCTGCGGCGTGTTGCGATCGGGCCGGTTGGCATTGGCATCGCGCCGGGAGTCGAGCACGACGACGCCGTCGACGGCAACCTCGACCGCGTTGCTGAAGCGCGGCAGATAGACCGACCAGCCCGAGGCCGCGTCGCCGCGCCGGAACGTGAAGGTCCCGGTGTAGAGCGGCGGGTCGTCCAGGGAATTGCGCGAAGTCGTGAAATGCGGCAGCGTCACGGGGTGCGTCACGCCGTCCTGGCGCAGCGAAAATCCGCTCAGCGCAAATTCGTCGGGGTCGCTCGGCTGCAGCAGCCGCAGCCCGAGAAGGGTGGCGATCACGATCAGGGCCTGCAGCAGCAGATAGGGCACGAGACGCGAGGCGATCAGCCGGCGCCGCGGGCGCGTGGGTGCCTTCGCAGGTACCTTCGCAGGTACCTTGGCCGTGATCTCGCTCACAGCTTGATCAGGCCCTGCTGCACCGCCTCGAACACCGCTTCGCTGCGCGTGTGCACCTCGAGCTTGCGATAGATGTTCTTGATGTGGCCGGGCACGGTCTGCTTGGACAGGCCGAGATGGCTGGCGATCTCGGCATAGCTGAAGCCTTTTGCGATGCCCCAGAGGATGTCGATCTCGCGCGGCGTCAGCCTGGCCGTATTGAGCGCGGGGCCGGGCGGCGGCTCCGCCGAGCTCTGCGCGGCGTCCTGTGTTCTGCGCACGATGAAGCGCGCGATCGAGGCCGAGATCGGCGAATGGCCGGCGACCAGATCGCGCACGGTGGTGGCGATGTCGGTGGGGAAGGCGTCCTTGAGCAGATAGCCGGTGGCGCCGACCGTGATCGCGGAGATCACGCTTTCCTCGTCGCCGAGGGCCGAGATCACCATGATCTCGGTGTCGGGGAAGCGCTGCCTCATTTCGCGGATCAGCTCGATGCCGTGGCCGTCGGGCAGCCGCAGATCGGTCAGCAGCACGCGGGGCGCGCCGGCGGCCAGCGCCGAACGGGCTTCGCCGAGCGTGCCGGCGCTGCGCACCTCGTAGCCGGCCTTGACCAGCGCGTCCTGCAACCGCCAGCAGGTCGGCGCGTCGTCCTCGACGAGGAGGATGGTGATGATGTCACCCGTCTCGCCCTGTTCAGTCATGATCATGGTCCCGCGATCCGCGTGTCCCCCGCGGCGCAAGGGCAAGTTTAGCCGCCGGGCGCAGGCAGCGACACCCATAATCATGGGGGCGGGGTGTCCAAGTCGCGGCGCGGAGAACGCCGACGCGGGATCCCCGCCGGGTCTCAGTTGCGCGCCAGCGGTGATGCCGGCATGTCCGGCGGCATCGGCGCGGCCGGCAGGCGCTGGACCTTGATCTTCGCAGTGCCGCTATTGTTTCGGTAGAAGAGATCGCGCGGTCCCTGGATCGCATCGAGCCAGGACGGGACCCACGATTCCGGAAGCAGACGCGGGAAGATCTGGACGGCGTCATTGACGTAGAAGAACAGCTCGCCGGAGTCGGGCGCGACGAATTCGGCGACGAGGCGGCCGGTCAACAGCTGCCTGGTCCAGACCTGGCCTGCCTCGGCGAGCATGGCCGGCGGAATCGGTTCGAATTTGCCGAGTCCGTCGAGCCGGTCCTTGAACTCGGCCGTGTCGTCGAGCCGCACGGGGTACCTGTTGCGGGTTCGGCTGATGTCGTCCTCGGCGGGCAAAGTGGGCTTCATGCGGCGGGGGAATTCGTCGGCCGGCATCACATTGACTGCGGTCAGCGGCAGGTCGTTGATGCCCTTGCTGCCGATGCGCACCACCGGCTGGAACCAGTCCGCGGCGAACAGACGACGCTCCGGCAGCGCCACGTAATGATGCGGCTCGTAGGTCGCAAATCCGTTCGCGCCGCTCATGATGGTGCGGTCGAACCATGGCTCCTTGATCTCGAGAAAGACGCGGTATTTGCGGCCCTTCTCGACGGCGAGCCCGCTCCACCAGCAGAAGTCCCTGGTGTCGAATGACGCGCGCGCCTCGAGCGGCTCGTCCGTCACCGGCGTGCCGGTCTGGAACGAGGGCGAGCCCTTGGCCGCAGGCGGCGAGCAGACCGATCCGAGAGCAAGACGTCCGGTGAACAGGCTGCTCGACACGATCAGGGCGGCCGAGCCGAAGATCGCGATCAGGAAGACCGCCGGCACCAATCCCTTGGTGATGACGCGCTGCGCCGGGCCGGCATTCAGGCGCATCCAGTGTCCGAACCGCATTAACGGCCCCGGCTGGTCGACGTGCTCCATGCTCGCCCTGCGGCGCGGCGTGTTCCAGGCGAGACGCGCCCGCTCCTGGATGTCGTCACGCAACGTTCCGTTCTTGTACCAGATCCACCAGGTGACGATCACTACGATCGAGGTCAGGAAGGGATAGTAGGTCGCGATGTTGAGCCAGGGGGCCGCATAGGACGGCAGCACGTCTCGCAGCAGATTGGTCAGCGGCGCCACCACAGCGCCCATCACCCAGTCGATATTAGTGATGAAGGACAGCGCGCCGGTGCCCTCGAGGGCGCGGTCTTCGGACCACTGCACCAGCGCGTGCGCGATCCACGGCCAGGCGGCGATCACGCCGACCATGAACAGAAGCGAGAAATAGGCGACGCGCCGCCACCACACGGTGTCGCGCGTCAGGCTCGACATGGTGGCGTCGGGCGTGCTCATCTTGGTGAAGGCCCTGGCCTCCTCGGCACGACGCGGTCCCGTCGCCTTTTGCAGATAGGCGGCCTTCATGACCTCGCGCACATGCTGCTCGTCGAGATCCTTGTCGTCTCCCTCCGACCGCAGCGGCAATTTCGTTCCGTCCGGCAGCAGCACCAGGCAGTTCGCCGGAAGCATGATGGGCGCGTAATCGTCACAGCCGAACAGCATGCGCTCGATGACCGCGAAGTGCACCACCGGCAGCCCGCCATTCACGTCGCCGCCGACGATCGGACGCGGTCCGTAGCGGTACAGCACCGCTGCGCCGCCGCGGGAATCGTGCCGTGGTCCGAGCGCCGATTGATAGTCGCTGAAATGCTCGATCTCGCCGTCCTTGAAGCGCAGCCGGCCGCCGAGCTGCTCGACCATCCAGACCAGCGGGACGAAGGACAACGTGGATTCCGGATAGCCGCCGCCGATGTCGGAATGAACGCCCGTGAACCACACCTCCTTGACGATCTGTCCCTGCGCCAGATGGCTCTGGTCGATCCGCAGCGGATGGAAGGTGGTGCGTTCGTCGTCGAGCGCGAGCGCGTGACAGGCGTGCCTGACCTTGTGCGACAGCCGGTGATTGCGGAACGAGATCGGCCAGAGCGCCCAGTCGACGGCGAGACGGAGCTCCTCGATCGGGACGCCGAACGCCTCGACGGTGTCGAACAGGCCGAGGAATGCGATCTCGACCTCGCTGCGCCCGTTCATTTTGCTCCGCACCTCGGCGTAGGTACGGTGCCGGCAAAGCCAGTGATAGACGAACAGCAGGAAGTCGCGGATCCAGCGCGTCACCCAGATCGTCGGCAGGCTCCTGGTCCAGGGCACGGTGTCGCGCCGGTACGCGCGCCAGGCGGCTTTGACGTTGCGCCCCATCTCGGCATGCGACACCGGCGTGTCGTCGATCTCCGCCGGCACCAGGCCCTGGCTCGAGATCAGCGCGGCCAGCGTGCGCGCGGTGAAGGCGCCGCGGCTGAAGCCGAAGATGTAGATGTCGTCGCCGGGACGCCAGTTCCAGCACAGGAAGCGATAGAGCTTGCGGACGTTGCCGGGAACGCCGACGCCGGTGGCACCGTCGAGCGCGGCAAGCGGTGCCCAGCCGGCGGTGCCGACCCCCTTGATATAATGCGCGATCTGATCCGGCTGGGTATGGTCGAGCGCCTCATAGAGACGCCAGACGCTGGATTCCTTCGTGGTGAACGCATTGCCGGTGCCGTCGGCGAACAGCACCAGCTTGCGTCTTGGCAGGGCCGCGCCTCCGTCATCCCCGGCGCTGGACGTGCGTTCCGGCCTGGGAGAATCGGCCTTGGGAGAGTCGGCGTTCCGCTCGTCATGATGCGTCATGGGTCTCACCGGCAATGCAACCGGAAAGTGTCAGGCCTGAACCGGGCTGCACTCCCCGGAATCCATCAATCGCTGCGTCATGAAATGCAGGTGAAGCCTGCACACGATCCCGTTGAGGTAGCAAGCCAGCCGCTTCACCATGACGAGATAGTGATGGGTATCGCTGACGCCGACCAGGTCTATGACACGTCGACCCGCGGCGGCGGATAGCGCTGGGCCAGCATCGACAGCGACAGACGCCGCTCGTCCTGCGGCAGCTCCAGATAAGCCAGCACCAGCGGCCGCTTCCAGTCACCGACGCCGAAATCCATCGCCATCCATTTCTGCGGCTCGGGGCCTTCGAGACCCCGGACCCAGACGAAGTAGCGGGGAAGGTCGTCGGCGTCAGTCGTGCGTGTCCTGGCCATCAAGCTGTCCGCTGCATCACATCGGGTTGCTGGAGGATATAGGGATTGGCGCGGCGAAGTCGAACTGCACGCGGCTGGTCGGAGCAGGACAGTCGGGTGGCATTCTGGGCCGCCTCAGCGCGCATCTCGAAGGATGGCGCAGGGAAATCGCTCTCGAGTAGGATTGCCCTGACCGCGGGAAGATAAATTCTGCTTGACCGAAATTCGGAAATGTCGTATGTGTCGCTCATCCCGGCCCATGGATAAGGGGCGTTTCGCGATCGTCACGATGCGCGGGCCGGGTGGCGGTGGACGTGGAGTGCATCGGCGCGCCAGCAATCGCAGGGCGGGTTTGGCCCGTGAGCGGTCGAGCAGTGCGCACACGACCGGTGCGGTCCGCGTACGGCAAAAGCGTGTCGTCCTGACGCCCGTGGTCTGTGCGTCAAGGCTTGCGGTGATGTGGCTGCCCGACCGGGCGTGCGCATCAGCCATCCGCAAGGCGACGGGGGCAATAGTGCATCGCTCCCCGGGGAGAGCGCGCCATAAGCCGTCAAACCACTGCGCAGGGAAAGGCCGGGATGTCCCAGGCTGCCCTGTATGCCGCTGTGCATTTGTTTTCGCGCAATTTGCGCACAGCGGACCGCGGGTGCCAGCCGGCGCCCGGCCTTCCCTGCGCCCTTTCCAAGGAAGGGGCGTCGAGAGAAGCACAAGACTCGGGCGTCATGCGTCGCGAGGCCGTAGCGGCGCGTCTCGTTATCCAGAAATTGAAGTGGGCGGGCTGGTCTTGTCGATCACCGCCACAACTCGCAGGTCGCCACGCGGTTGATGTCGGCGAGGCGGCGCGCGGCGTTTCCGTGCAGATCGAGGCTTTCGACCAGCGTCAGCAGGCGCCGATAGGCGATTTCGGCGATGTCGACCGGCAGCGGCGCCTCGTCAAAGGCCTCGATGTAGCTGCCGACGATACCGCTGAGCAGGCGGCACAGGCCGCGCTGGGCGGGATCGCTCCGGCCGAGCGTCTCGAGCATGTGCTGAAAGGTCTGGAAGGTCCGCAAGCCGTGGTGCTGTTGCGAAAGCCACGCGTGCAAATCGTTCATATGAGCTCCTTCGAGTAACGGAAGAAGCTACCGGTTTATACAGTCGGGATATGACGATTGGAAGGGGAGGGGGAAATGTTGAGGCAGTCCGTCTTCGCCAAGAGGCTTCGCCGGACACGCTTCACCCTCGACATGCTCGTCTTCCGGTCCAGCTTGGCCGCCACGCGTAGCCCAAGGGCGAAGCGTGGTGCCCCTGGCCGGAATCGAACCAGCACTCCTTGCGGAACTCGATTTTGAGTCGAGCGCGTCTACCAGTTCCGCCACAGGGGCCCTCGGTCGGCTCTATGAGGCGAGCGTCGCGAAGTCGGCGGACTATAGCCATGGACAAAGCGGGGTCAACCCGCGCCAAAGTGATGTCGGCCGTTCTCGACAGCCGCATGGACCGGGGCTAGAGGCTTGAGAGAGCAACCGACCGGAAAGAGGCTGCCGTGACGACCCAGAGTGCCGCAATACCTGCCTTCAAGCCGGCGGCCGCGAACCCCGCGTTGACCGCCTCGCTGCTCGTCACGCTGATTGCGGCTGCGACCATCGCGGGCGCCTGGTTCTTCCAGCTCGTGCTGGAGATCCTGCCCTGTCCGCTCTGCCTGGAGCAGCGCTACGCCTATTACCTCGCGATTCCGCTCGGTGTGCTGACGGCGTTTGCCGCGCGGAGCGGCGCGCCGCGGCCGCTTCTGCTGGCGGGGCTCGCGATCCTCGCGCTGACGACGCTCGCCAATGCCGGTCTCGGCACCTATCATTCGGGCGTCGAATGGGGACTCTGGCAGGGGCCGACCGATTGCACTGGTCCGGTCGTCAACCTCGGCAATGCCGGCGATCTCTTCTCGAAGCTCGACACCGTGAAGGTGGTGCGTTGCGACGAGGTGCAGTGGCGCTTCCTCGGCCTCTCGCTCGCCGGATATAATGTGCTGATCTCGCTGCTGATGGCCGCGATCGCGGCGTGGGGATTTGCACGGACGGCGAGAGGCTAGGCTAGCTGCCGTAGGGTGGGCAAAGGCGCGCTCTTCGCGCGCCGTGCCCACGATGCATCGCTATTCATGGCCGTTCGTCTTGATAAGGCCGAAAGAGAACGTGGGCACGGCGCAAGCGCGCCTTTGCCCACCCTACAAGAGCGAAGCCCGTTACGCCCGCTGCGTTCCCTCAATCATCCACGTCGTCCTGCGTGCGTCCGAACAGATGCACGATGCCCGGCGTTGCGATCGTCACGAACACGAAGCGCGAGAGGTGGTGGGCGCCGACGAAGATCGGGTCGATGTGTAACGTCAGTGCCAGAGCCAGCATGGCGTCCATCGCGCCCGGCGCGAAGGCGACGACGGTGTCGGAGAACTTGACCTGGGTGGTCAGCGCCACGATGCCGACGAAGATGGCAGAGACGGCGATCGCGACCGTGAACGAGCCCAGCGCCGCGTTGATGTGGCCGGTCAGCGTCTTGATCCGCATCCGCGCGAAACGGCTGCCGATCAGCGCGCCGATGCCGACCAGCGCCACGCCGCGCACCCAGTTCGGCAGGCCGCCCTCGACCCAGCCGGCGCCATGCAGCACGCTGGAGCCGATCATGGCGCCGAACATCCAGCTCGCCGGAAATTTGATCAGGCGCAGGACCAGCGCCATGGCCAGCGAGGCCGCGACCAGCTCGACGAGATCGAGCGGCGAGGCGATCGTCGTCGTCAGCGACGGCGCGGCAGAGGGGGCGACACCTGCAAACGCGAGCACCATCGGCAGCGCCGCGGTGAGGATGATGACGCGCATGGTCTGCACCACCGCGATGCCCGGCAGGTCGGCGCCGCGCTCGACCGCCAGAATCGTGATCTGCGACAGCGCGCCGGGGCTGCCGGCGAGGAAGGCCGAGGTGCGGTCCCAGCCATGGATGCGCTGGAGGTAGTAGCTCGAGCCGAAGGTCGAGCAGAAGGTCGCGAGCGCGAGCAGCCCGATGGTGAGGGGGTAGGCGCCGACCTGCTGAAGCAGATGGCGCGAGACCACCGAGCCCAGCGAAATGCCGAGCAGCACCAGCACGGTCTGGGTCAGGAGCGGCGGCAGCGCGAGCTGGCGCCCGGCGATCGCGGCGATCCCGACCGCGATCATCGAGCCGGAGATCAGTCCGCCGGGAAGGCCGGCGAGCAGAAACGCAAGGCCGCCGGCGGTGCCGATGACGAGCGTCTCCGCCGTGCTCAGGATCCTGGCACGGCTCGGCCATTCGAACGACAGGGAGGCGGCGATCTGCTTCACGCCGCCTTATCGCAAATCGGCGAGAGGCGCACAATTGCAGGCTCGTCATGCCGCAATGCGCGCGCCTCTGTCTGATGCAGGTGGAGAATCGCGACGGACTTACTTCTTGTCGGCGGCAGGGGCGGCGGGCGCCGCACTGCCAGCCCTCGCTTCCTTCTTGCATTCCCGGCGGAATTTCTTGCGCTCCTTGCCCTTCAATCCCTTGGCGTCCGCCTGCTTGGAGCATTCAAGCGATTCCGCCGAGCGCTCCTTCGGCGCCTTCCTTTCGGCAATGGCGGCTGCATCGGGCTTGGTGGCCGGCGCGGCGGTCTGCGCGAAGGCAGTGCCGCTGACGAGCAGAGAGGCGAGAGCGACGGCGGCGAGGCGGGACGTGAAGGTCATGTGTTGCACTCTGCTTGGGAGAATTGGGAGGGATAAGACCGTCGGCCTGCGTTGCTGAACGCGACATGAATGATGGGAATGACGGGATCACTAATTTTGCCGGGGCGACGCATCGCATCCTTGTCGCGGGCGGCCGGCACGCTAGGATAGTAATGTTCGTTTCACTTCCCTCGGGGAAGACCAAGGAGGAGATCAGGGATGACCATTCAATCAAAATGGCTTTGCGCGATGGCGTTGTCGGGATTTGCGGCGTTGACGGTGTCGGCGCCGGCGCAGGCGCTGACGTCGCAGGAGTGCAGCGCCAAATACCAGGCCGCCAAGAAGGACGGCTCGCTCGGCACCACGAAGTGGAATGACTTCCGTAAGGCCCAGTGCGGTGCGGATGCGACGCCGGCTGCCGCCGCACCGGCTGCTCCTGCACCGACCGCGGCTGCGCCCGCCGCTCCCGCCGAGCCGAAGCAGGCCAAGAAGGAGGCGGCCCCCGCCGCCGCGCCGACCCTGCCGGCCGGACCCGCGATCTATCCGAACGCGATCGATCCGAAATATGCCAAGGAGACCCCGGGCAAGGGCCGCCTGCACACCTGCGTCGACCAGTACAACGCCAACAAGACCACCAACGGCAACGGCGGCTTGAAGTGGATCCAGAAGGGCGGCGGCTTTTACAGCGAATGCAACAAGAAGCTGAAGGGCGCCGCCTGAGCTTCGAATTGACGCCAAGGCCGGAGCAACGCTCCGGCCTTGTTGCCTAGCCCAGCAGCTTTTCGGCCGACCTTGCCACCAGCTGCGCTCGCTTGCGCGGGCCGCGGTCGACGAACAACAGGCTCTGGCCGAAGATGAAGCAGTAGAACAGGAAGGCCTGTGCGTCGGCCTCTTCGGCCGCGAGCCCGGTCGCGCGATAGAGCTCGGCCACATGCTTGAGCCGCGCTGCGTCCACGCTCGCCACGGCTGCCGCGGCATTCTCGTCGGAGCGGGCCCATTGCCGGATCGCGAGTTCGATCGCCATCGCTTCCGGATTGAGCCGCTCGGAATAGAGCTGGATCACCGCCTTCAGCCGTTCGCGCGGCTCTTGGCCGTCGAGGCGCGTCTGCTGCGCGATCGACTCAGCCCGCCCCTCGCGCCAATGCTGCAGCATGGCCTCGAGCAGCGCCGCGCGGTCGGCGAAGCGACGGTAGAAGCCGCCCTTGGTGACGCCGAGATTCTTGGCGAGCACCTCGACCCGGACACCCTCGACCCCGGCGCGGGCGAGCTCGATAAAGCCCGCCTCGACCCAGACATCGCCCTTGCCGTCGCTCATGAAAGAGGCCTCTCCGATTCTTGATACGGTGCCGTATTGCTAACGCGAGGAGGCCCTGATACGCTACCGTATCAGGAGACGAAAAGCGCAATCGCGTTCGATGCTGCCCCGCATTGCTGCTTCGCACGAGCCGCGCACGTCCTGTGCATAGCGCCGATTGACAAGCCTGCCGACGCATCCCTTGATGTGCCGGTCATGCTTGCGAGTCTCGGCCTCATCCTGCTGTGCCAATTGATCGGCGAAGCCGTCGTGCGCGGCATCGGTCTGCCCTTGCCGGGGCCGGTGCTCGGCCTGCTGTTGCTCCTGATCCTGCTGCTCGCCCGCGATCGCTTCGCTGTGCTTGCACACGGGCCGCTGCGCAATGACGGTGTGGAAACCGCCAGCAAGGGCCTGCTGGCGCATCTGTCGCTGTTGTTCGTGCCGGCCGGCGTCGGCGTCGTGCAGAAGCTCGACCTGCTAGCCTCTCACGGCATCGCCATCGTCCTGGTGCTCGCGCTCTCCGTGGTCGTCACGCTGCTGGCGACGGTGCTGACCTTTCGCCTCGTCAGCCGCCTGTTGAAGCAGCAGGACGCGCGATGAGTGACAATCCGTTTTCGCTCTGGGTCTATCTCTCGCAGTCGCCGCTGCTGTGGCTGACCGTGACGCTGCTGGTCTATGCGACCACGGATGCGGTGTCGCTGGCGACGCGGCGCCATCCGCTCGCCAATCCCGTGCTGCACGCGATGTGGATCATCGGCGCGTTCCTGCTCGCGACCGGCACGTCCTATACGAGCTATTTCGCCGGCGCGCAGTTCGTCCACTTCCTGCTGGGGCCTGCCACCGTCGCGCTCGCGGTACCGCTCTATGAGAACCGCCGGCGCGTCGTGTCATCCATCGTGCCGATGCTGGTGGCGTTGCTCGCGGGATCGATCACGGCGGTGGTGTCGGTGGTGCTGCTGGCCGAGTGCGCCGGCCTGCCGCGCGACGTGGTGCTGTCGCTGGCGCCGAAATCGGTCACCGCCGGCGTCGCCATGGGCATCGCCGAATCCCTGCACGCCGATCCCTCGCTGGCGGCGGTTGCGGTGATCCTCACCGGCATCATGGGCGCCATCATCGTGACGCCGCTGATGAACCGCACCGGCGTCACCGATTACCGCGCGCGCGGATTTGCGGCTGGCTTGGCCGCGCATGGCATCGGCACCGCGCGTGCGTTCCAGGTCGACGAGATTGCCGGCGTCTTCTCCGGCATCGCCATGAGCCTGAACGCCTTGGTGACCTCGTTCCTGGTCCCCCTCGCGGTCACGCTGCTGGTGCGATGACATCGCTGCCGCGACACTCTATATGACGAGTAACAATTCCCGGTCCCGAACCGTATTCGGGGAGATGGGACCGAAACGGGACGAGATATGGCTGGATTTGGGACTAAGGGCCTTGGGCCGACGCGGCGCGCGGCGCTGACGCTGATCGGGGCAGGCGCCTTCGCACTGACGGGC
The DNA here is from genome assembly GCF_023100965.1 of Bradyrhizobium sp. 192. Taxonomy (NCBI): domain Bacteria; kingdom Pseudomonadati; phylum Pseudomonadota; class Alphaproteobacteria; order Hyphomicrobiales; family Nitrobacteraceae; genus Bradyrhizobium; species Bradyrhizobium sp. 192. The sequence continues at coordinate 8,066,454 of NZ_CP064690.1, read as the reverse complement.
GGCGCCTCGGTGCGCGCGGCGACCGACGAGAACGAGGTGCTGACCGAAGCCAAGGTGCTGCGCGACCCCGACACGCCCGTCGCCGGCAATCCCAACGGCAACGTCACCATCGTCGAATGGTCCGACTACAATTGCCCCTATTGCCGCAAGCTCGAGCCCGAGCTGCGCCAGGTCGTCCAGGACGACGGCAAGGTGCGGCTGGTGATGAAGGATTGGCCGATCCTCGGGCCGGTCTCGGTCACCGCGGCGCGGACCGCGCTCGCGGCGAAATTCCAGGACAAGTACCATCAGGCCCATGACGCCATGATGGGCGTCAGCTCGCGCCTGACCGAGCCGCGCATCAACGAGCTGCTCGCGGCCGCCGGCGTCGACATGGACCGCCTGAAGCGCGATCTCGCCGGCCGCGGCAGCGACATCGACGCCCTGCTCAAGCGCAACAACGAGCAGGCCGAAGCCTTCGGCTTCCGCGGCACCCCGGCCTTCATCGTCGGCAAGTATCGCGTTCCGGGCGCGCTCAGCATGGCCGAGTTCGAGCAGGTCATCGCCGATGCCCGCAAGGCCAAGATGAACTGATACGCGCAGCGTCGATCGCAGCCAACACAAAGGCGCCGCCGCGGATTCGCGACGGCGCCTCGTTCATGTTCGACAGTGCGGCGTTACTTCTGCGAGATTCGTACCCAGTCCCTGTGCGCGCGATCGCGCAGCGCATCCCAATCGGCCTTCGCGACGTCCCAGTTCACGATCGTGCGATTGACGCTCGCGACCTCGCCGTTGGCGACGGACGACGTCTGCATGGAGTCATAGACATAGACTCCTCCGGCAAGGAGCAGCGCGCCCAAGATCATTCCGAAAAAAGTCCGCATGGCTAACCTCCGGTGACGGCCGATAACGTCGGCCCGCAGCGAAGGTTCCGCGGCACTGTGGCACGGATGAAGTGGACTTGTTCATCCCGCCTTCAGCCACTGCACCAGCTCCGCGTTGATCTCGCGCGGATAGGTGTGGCTGAGGTCGCCGATTTCGCGATAGGTGACATCGGCGCCGGCCGCCGCGAGCGCCGCCTGGGTCTGGCGCGCGGTCTGCACCGGAAACATCCAGTCGAGCTTGCCGTGGGTGATGAAGATCGGCAGACCTTGCAGGCGCGCGGCGTCGGCCATCTCCGCCATCAGCGGATGGAAGGTTGCCGAGACCGGCGCCAGATGGGTGAAGGGCGAGGCGCCGTCGAGACCGCTGACATAGCTGAAGGTGCCGCCGTCGCTCATGCCGGTCAGCAGCATGCGCGAGCTGTCGATGCGCCAGCGGCTGCGCACGGTTTCGAGGATGCGCATGAGATTGGGCGTATCGGCATCATCGCCCATCAGCGCCCAGGTCGGACCGGTCGCGGTCGGCGCCACCAGGATCGCGCCAAGGCTGCGGGCGTCTCGCAGCCAGCTCCACAGAAAGCCGCGTCCGTTGCCGCTGCCGCCATGCAGCGCCATTACCAGCGGCATGGCGCGCTCGGGCGTATAATGCTCAGGCACGTAGACCGAGAAGCCGCCGCGGCTGCCGGGTTCGTTGTGGTCGTGGAAGATGCCGGCATTTTCACTCGTGCCGGCTTCGAGCCGCGACAACAGATCCGCATTGTCGCGATTGGCGGTGTTGAGAAAGAAATTGCTGACGGGAGGAAACTGCAGCGACAGCGGATAAAGCGCCTCCTGCGCGCGCGGCACATGGCGCAGCGCGCGGAACACGGCGACGAAATCGCCATTGCCGCGCTCGACCTCGCGGATCCCGGCAAAGGCGGCAAGCGTCTCGTCGCAGGCGCGATCGAGCCGCTCGCGGAGGCTCGCGAACTGCTCCGGCCACGCTCCAATAGCCGCGTGGGCCGTTTGCAGCGCCTCATCCGGTGCGCCGATCGCATTCATCACGGAAGCGAACGCCGGCGGATGCAATTGACGTTGGAAGAAGCCGAGCGCTTCCAGCGCATTGAGCAGCGGCGGCAGCACGGCCACGATGTCGTCGACCACGGCCTCGCTCATTGCGGCTTCCTTCAGCGTCGGATCAATGCAGCTTTGGCGCCTTCAAGAGCTTGAAGCGATCGGTCGAGGTCACCGTGACGTCGAAGGTGACACCTTGGTGGTACACGGTTAGCGGCACATCGACGCCGGCGGCGCCGAGCGCCCACATCTTCTTATAGAACGCGGTCTGGCTCGTGACCTTGTCGCCGTTCACGGCGAGAATGATGTCGTCGGTCTTGAGCTCGGCGCGCGCGGCAGGGCCGTTCGGGGAGATCCCGATCACGACCACGCGGTTGTCGATCTCGGTCGAGTAGAGCCCGAGCCATGGTCGCGCCGGCTTGTTGACGCGACCGAACTTGCGCAGATCGTCGAGAACCGGCTTCAAGATGTCGATCGGCACGACCATGTTGACGTGCTCGGCCTTGCCGTCGCGTTCGCGCTCCAGCTGAAGCGAGCCGATACCGATCAGCTCGCCGCGCTCGTTGAGCAGCGCCGTGCCACCCCAGTTCGGATGCGCGGGATAGGTGAACATGGCCTCGTCCAGCAGATATTCCCAATAGCCGGCGAATTCCTGCTTGGCCACGATCTGGCTGGCGACCGAGCGCGTACGGCCACCGGCGCCGCCGACCACGACGCGGTCGCCGATCCCAGTTTTCGCTGAGCTGCCGATCGGCAATGGCTCGACGTCGAGGTCGCCGAGAGCCTGCACCAGGCCGAAGCCGGTTTCGGAATCGAAGCCGAGCGCATGGCCTTCGACCACCCGCCCGTCGCCGAGGTGCAGCCACACCGATTCCGCCTCGGTGATGAGATAGCCGATGGTCAGCACCAGTCCGCGGTCGATCACGACGCCATTGCCGGCGCGTTCGGTGCCCAGCGTCTCGGCGCTGAAGGCGTCCGGCGGAATGATGGCGTGCAGGCCGACGACGGATGCGAGTGCGCGGTCGAGATCGAAACCGTAGTCGCTCGCACGCGGCTGATTGGCCGGCGGCACTCTCCATTCGGTCAAAGCGGGCATGGAGTTCTCCTGGCTTTAGTGCGTCGCTCCGAGATTGCTGCCGAGCGACGCGCGAAGCACGGTTAATTTAGGCTGAGGAAGGGCGTCTTGAAAGCCTCGTTCCCAACTATTCGTAGAACCCCGCGTGAAATCTTCGAAAGGCTCAGAGGCATCCCGTGCGGATGGCAGGCGACCCTCGATCCAGCATGCGGCCGCATGGCTGGTGTCCGGCGAGGTGCTAGGCGGCGTACGATGAAGCTGCTAACCATTGCCGCTTCCCTTGACCAAGAGATCACGGACCGAAGCAATGGATAACCGCAGCGACATCTGGCGTGGCATCGACACAATCAAGGGGCGTTTCATCGACCTCAGCGACAAGGTCTGGGGCATGCCCGAGGTGTGCTACACCGAGGCGCGGTCCGCCGCCGAGCACCTCGCCGAGCTGCGCCACCAGGGCTTCCGCATCACCGAGAAGGTCGCCGGCATTCCGACCGCGGTCATGGGCGAGTGGGGCGAGGGCGGTCCTGTCATCGCATTCATGGGCGAATATGACGCGCTGCCCGGTCTCAGCCAGGAAGCGGGCGTCGCCGAGCTTCGTCCGATCGAGACCGGCGGCCACGGTCATGGCTGCGGCCACAATCTGCTCGGTTCCGCCGCGCTGCTTGCCGCGACCGCGGTGAAGGACTGGCTGGCCGAAAACAAGGTGCCCGGCCGCGTGCGCTATTACGGCTGCCCGGCTGAAGAAGGCGGCGCGGCAAAGGCCTTCATGGTGCGCTCCGGTGCGTTCGAAGATGCCGACATCGCCGTGACCTGGCATCCGCACAGTTTCTGGGAGGTCGCGGTGACGCCGTCGCTCGCCAACACGCGCGCGGACTTCATCTTCACCGGCCGCACCTCGCATGCCGCGGCCTCGCCGCATCTCGGCCGTTCCGCGCTCGATGCGGTCGAGTTGATGAATGTCGGCGTGAACTACATGCGCGAGCACATGCCGAGCGATGCACGGGTGCATTATGCGCTGCTCGACACCGGCGGCATCGCGCCCAACGTGGTCCAGGCCCATGCGCGGGTGCGCTACTCGATCCGCGCCCGTGACCTTCCCGGCATGAACGAACTGGTCGGGCGCGTCAGCAAGATCGCAGAAGGTGCGGCGCTGATGACCGAGACCAAGGTGGAGATGAAGATCATCTCCGCGGTCTCCAACATCCTGCCGAACGCGCCGCTGGAGCAGGCGCTGCACCGGGTCATGGAAGAACTCGGACCGCCGCATTTCGACGATGCGGACAAGGGGTTTGCCAGCCAGATCCGCGCGACGTTGAGCGACAAGGATATCGCGTCGGTCTATTACGCGATCGGCATGGAACAGACCGATCGGCCGCTGGCCGACTTCCTGGTGCCGCTCGATGCCAAGCGCAATCCGCTGGTCGGCTCGACCGACGTCGGCGACGTCAGCTGGGTGGTGCCGACCGTACAGGTTCACGCACCCACGGTTGCGATCGGCACGCCGTTCCACACTTGGCAGGTGGTGGCGCAGGGCAAGAGCCCGCATGCCCACAAGGCCATGGTGCAGGCCGCCAAGGCGATGGCCGGTCTCGGCATCAAGGCGCTGACAGATCCGGAACTGATCAAGGCGGCCAAGGCCGACCTGAAAAAGCGGACGGCCAAGACGCCATATGTCTGTCCGCTGCCGGATCACATTGATCCGCCGCTCGACATGTCCGTCGCGTAGAATTTCGCCTCGACACTTCGTCTGATGCGGCGAACAAATTTTCCGCAGTGCAGCGTGCAATCCAGCACGTTTTGATGCTGGATTGCCAAATGGATGGGCTGCGGAGCGCAGTTTTGCCCAACAGACAGCCAGAAGACCGTTTGCATACACACGGTCCCAGTTGACGCACCCCCCATTCGGTGTGCCATCTACTGCCAGCTAATTGGGCGGCCACCTCGTGTTGGCCGTCATCATCACGATGGAAACCAGACGGGGACAACCATGCTGGATAAAGAACTGCGTTCGATGATCGGTGACGTGAAGGACGGGCGGATGGATCGCCGCTCCTTCATCAAGCGCATGGCCGCTGTCGGTCTCACCGCTCCCCTTGCCAATCAGATCCTCGCGCTGGGCGGCGTTGCCATGGCCGAGGGCGCCTCGACCTACAAGCCGACCAAGCGTGGCGGCGGCGGTGCGCTGAAGCTGTTGTGGTGGCAGGGCCCGACCCTGCTCAATCCCCATTTCGCCACCGGCACCAAGGACCAGGACGGCTCGCGCCTGTTCTACGAACCGCTCGGCTGTTGGGACCCGGACGGCAACATGAAGCTGGTTCTGGCGACCGAGATTCCTTCGACCCAGAACGGCCTGCTCGCCGCCGACGGCAAGTCGGTGACGTGGAAACTCAAGCCCGGCGTGAAATGGCACGACGGCAAACCTTTCTCGGCTGACGATGTCGTATTCACGTGGCAGTACATCAAGGATCCGGCCACGGCGGCTGTGACCATCGCATCCTATCGCGACCTCACTGTCGAAAAGATCGACGATCTCACGGTCAAGATCACCTTCGCGAAGCCGACGCCGTTCTGGGCCGACGCCTTCGTCGGTGCGACCGGCCAGATCCTGCCCAAGCATCTGTTCGCAGATTTTATCGGCTCGAAGTCGCGCGAAGCCCCCACCAACCTCGCGCCCGTCGGCACCGGTCCCTACAAGTTCGTCGAGTTCAAACCGGGCGATCTCATCCGCGGCGTGATCAATCCCGACTACCACATGGCCAACCGTCCCTATTTCGATTCGATCGAGATGAAGGGCGGCGGTGACGCCGTCTCGGCCGCGCGTGCGGTGATCCAGACCGGCGAATATGATTTCGGCTGGAACATCCAGGTCGAGGACGATGTTCTGCTGCGCCTGGAGAAGGGTGGCAAGGGCAAGACGGTCTATGCCGTGGGCGGGGATACCGAGTTCATCGCGCTCAACTTCACCGATCCGAACGTCGAGGTCGATGGCGAGCGCTCGTCGATGAAGACCAAGCATCCGCTGTTCTCGGATCCCGTGGTGCGCAAGGCACTGTCCCTGCTGGTCGATCGCGAGTCCGTCAAGAAGGCGATCTACGGCCGCGCCGGCCGCACCACCGCCAACTTTCTCAATGGCCCCGAGAAGTTCGTCTCGAAGAACACCAGCTGGGAATTCAACATCGAGAAGGCCGCCAAGATGCTCGACGACGCCGGCTGGAAGCCCGGCGCCGACGGCATCCGCGAGAAGGACGGCAAGAAGCTGAAGCTGCTGTACCAGACCTCGATCAACGGTCCGCGGCAGAAGACCCAGGCCATCGTCAAGCAGGCCTGTCAAAAGGCCGGCATCGACGTCGAGCTGAAGTCGGTGGTGGCCTCAGTGTTCTTCTCGTCCGACGTCGCCAATCCCGACACCTATCCGAAGTTCTACGCCGACCTCGAGATGTTCCAGATCCCGCTGAGCCAGCCGGATCCGTCGCAGCACATGCGCCGCTATTTGTCCACCAGCGTCGCGACCAAGGAGAACAAGTGGCAGGGCACCAACTTCCCCCGCTGGGTGAACAAGGAGTACGACGAGGCGATCACGGCGGCCGATATGGAAATGGACCCGGTCAAGCGCGCCGCGTACTACATCAAGGCCAACGACCTGATGTGGCAGGACACCGTGTTCATCCCCGTGATGCATCGTCTCAAGGTCGAGGCAGCCGCGAACAATTTGCGTCCGGTGATTTCAGGCTGGGCCAACGAAACCGACAATCTGTTCGACTGGTACCGCGAGGAATGATCCCCAAGCTCTAGACGGGGCCTTCCCTCATGAGTCAATACGTTCTGCGTCGCTTGCTGATCGCGATTCCGAGCCTGCTCGGAATCTCGGCCGTGCTGTTCTTCGTGCTGGCGCTCGCGCCCGGCGATCCATTCTCGGAGCTGGCGACGAACCCGAACGTCCCCCCCGAAGTGCAGGCTGCACTTCGGGCCAAGTTCGGCCTCGACGATCCCATCTACCTCCGCTACGTGCATTGGCTCAACGCGATGCTGCACGGCGACTGGGGCTTCTCCTTCGTCAGCCGGATGGACGTTGACAAATTGATCCTCCAGCGCCTGCCGACCACGCTCTACGTGATCGGCTCGGCGCAGATCCTGGCGCTGCTGATCGCGATTCCGGTCGGCGTTTATGCCGCGACGAAGCCGTATTCGCTGTTCGACCAGGTTGCCAACACGCTCGCCTTCGTCGGCTTCTCGCTGCCGACCTTCTTCACCGGCATCCTGTTCATCCTGATCTTTTCGGTCACGCTGGACTGGCTGCCCTTCGTCTACACCACCGACATCAAGGGCACCGGCATCCACTGGGTGTTCGAGATGATCCGGCAGGCGATCATGCCGGTGGCGGTGCTCGGCCTGTTCCAGGCGGCGTCGATGACGCGCTTCGTGCGGTCGGCGATGCTCGATGTGATCCGGCTCGACTATGTCACCACCGCCCGCGCCAAGGGGCTCGGACAGGCCAAGGTCATCGTCAAGCACGTGATGCGCAACGCCATGATCCCGGTCGTGACGCTGATCGCGTTGCAGATCCCCGCGGTGTTCGGCGGCGCCATCGTCACCGAGCAGATCTTCCGCATCCCCGGTATCGGCTCGCTGCTGATCTCCTCGATCCTGTCCAACGACACGCCGGTGGTGATGGCCGTCACCTTCGTGTTCGCGTGCCTGGTCGTGCTGTTCAATCTCATCGCGGACATCCTTTATGGCTGGCTTGACCCTCGCATCTCCTTCCGCTGAGCGGCGCGTCTACTCGCCCTGGCGCGAGACGTGGCGGCGCTACAGCCGCCACAAGCTCGCCGTGGTCAGCGCCTTCCTGCTGCTCGTTCTGATCCTGGCGGTGGTGCTCGGCCCCTTCGTCTGGCGGGTCAAGATCGACGACATCGACATCGTAGCCGGGCTCCAGGGGCCCTCGCCGGCCCATCCCTTCGGCACCGACGATCTCGGGCAGGATATCCTCGCACGCATGATCTATGGCGGGCGCATTTCGCTCGCGGTCGGCCTCGCTGCCATGCTGGTGTCGGTATTCGTCGGCACGCTGATCGGCGCGCTCGCCGGCATGTCGCGCGGTGCGCTCGGTCACGGGCTGATGTGGCTTACCGACCTGTTCCTGTCGCTGCCGCAATTGCCGTTGCTGCTGCTGTTGATCTATCTGTTCCGCGACGGGCTGAAGGCCGCGTTCGGCCCCGAGGGCGGCATCTTCATCCTGATCGTGCTCGTGATCGGGGGGCTGCGCTGGATGCCGGTGGCACGGCTCGTGCGCGCGCAGTTCCTGTCGATCCGCGAGAAGGAATTCGTCGAGGCCGCGCGGGCGCTCGGCGCCAGCCCGGTGCGGCAGGTCGTGCGGCACATCCTGCCGAATGCGCTCGGCCCGGTGATCATCGCCGGTACCATCGATGTTGCCGCCGCGATCATCGCGGAATCGACGCTGTCCTTCCTCGGCCTCGGCTTCCCGCCGGATACGCCGACCTGGGGCCGGCTGCTGTACGATGCCAAGGACTTTCTCGACATCGGCCCGCATTGGGCGCTGTTTCCGGGCGGCGCGATCTTCATCGCGGTGGTCGCCATCAACTTCATCGGCGACGGCCTGCGTGACGCGCTCGATGCGCGACGGGTGATCTGATGGCGCCGCTGCTCGAGATCAAGGGACTGAAGACCCATTTCTCAACCGACGACGGCATCCTCCAGGCCGTCGACGGCGTCGACATCTCCATCAACCGGGGCGAGACGCTCTGCGTGGTCGGCGAATCCGGCTGCGGCAAGACCGTCACCGCGATGTCGATCCTGAAGCTGATCGCGATGCCGCCGGGCCGTATCGCGGCGGGCCAGATCATCTTCGAGGGCCGCGATCTCGTGCCGCTGACGAGCAACCAGCTCGACGAGATCAGGGCCAAGGAGATCGGCTTCATCTTCCAGGAGCCGATGACCTCGCTCAACCCGGTGCTCACCATCGGCGAGCAGATCGCCGAGAGCCTGCGCCGCCACGAGTCCGTGACCAGAAAGCAGGCGCTCGATCGTACCATCGAGATGCTGAAGCTGGTGCAGATCCCCAACGCCGAAGGCCGGGTGCACAATTATCCGCACCAGTTCTCCGGCGGCATGCGCCAGCGCGTGATGATCGCGATGGCGCTCGCCTGCAAGCCGAAGCTGATCATTGCCGACGAGCCCACCACCGCGCTCGACGTCACCATCCAGGCGCAGATCCTCGATCTGCTCCAGGACATGAAGGAGCGCTTCGGCATGGCGGTGATGCTGATCACCCATGCCATGGGCGTCGTCGCCGAAACCGCGCAACGCGTCGTCGTGATGTATGCCGGCAAAGTGGTCGAGGAAGCGCCGGTCGACGATCTGTTCAGCAACCCGGGCCATCCCTATACGCAAGGGTTGATCCGTTCGATTCCGCGCATCGATCTCGCCGCCGAGCACAAGACGCGGCTCGAGGCGATCGGCGGCTCGGTCCCGATCCTGATCAATCCGCCGGTCGGCTGCCGCTTTGCGGCGCGCTGCAAGTTCGCCATGAACGTCTGCACCGAGAAGGAGCCGTTGCTGCGCGAGATCGCACCCGGCCATCGCATGGCCTGTCATCTCGGCGATACAAATCTGGGAGGCGCGGCATGAGCGAACCCTTGCTGCAAGTCTCCAACCTGAAGAAGCACTTCCCGGTGCTCGGCGGCCTGCTGTCGCGCCAGGTCGGCACCGTCTATGCGGTCGACGGCGTGTCGTTCTCGGTCAATCGCGGCGAGACGCTTGGTCTCGTCGGCGAATCCGGCTGCGGCAAGTCGACGACGGGACGCTGCGTGCTGCGACTGATCGAGCCGACCGACGGCGAGGTCACGTTCGACGGACAGGACGTTCGCCAGCTCGGCGGCGACGATCTGCGCGCGATGCGGCGGAACATGCAGCTGGTGTTCCAGGACCCGTTCGCCTCGCTCAATCCGCGCATGACGGTCGGCGCGATCCTCGGCGAGGCGCTGATCATCCACAAGCTGGGATCATCGGCCAAGGAGCGCGAGGAGCGCGTCGCCAGCCTGCTCGTCAAGGTCGGGCTCAAGGCCGAGCACATGCGGCGCTATCCGCACGAATTCTCCGGCGGCCAGCGCCAGCGCATCGTGATCGCGCGCGCGCTCGCGGTCGAGCCGAAGCTGATCGTCTGCGACGAGCCGGTCTCGGCGCTCGACGTGTCGATCCAGGCCCAGGTCATCAACCTGCTGGAAGACCTCCAGGCCGAACTGAACCTCACCTATCTCTTCGTCGCGCACGACCTCTCGGTGGTCGAGCACATCTCCGACCGCGTCGCGGTGATGTATCTCGGCCGGATCGTCGAGCTTGCCAAGGCCAGCGATCTCTACCGCAATCCACAGCACCCCTACACCAGGGCGCTGCTGTCGGCGGTACCGGTGCCGGATCCCAAGCTGAAGCGCGAGCGCATCCGCCTCAAGGGCGACGTGCCGAGCCCGATGAAGCCGCCGTCGGGCTGCCACTTCCACACCCGCTGCCCGATCGCCCAGCCGCGCTGCGCGGAAAGCGCGCCTGTGCTGAGGGAAGGCGCGGGCGGGCATTTCGTGGCGTGTCATCTCGCCTGACGCCGCGAATGCGGGTTCACTCGCGAAGCAGGCCGTGCTCCGACAGCGCCTGCTTGAAGCTTTCAACAGACGTGTGGTGGTGCGCAAGCAGGCCCGCCTCGCGCGCGCCTGCGACGTTGGCTACGAGATCGTCCACGAACAGGGCGGTCCGCGGTCTCATGTCGATCTCCGTGAGGCAGCGGCGATAACATTGCGGGTCCGGCTTGGCCGTCTTGAATTGCGCCGAGGTGTAGATCCGGGAGCCGAACAGCGGGCGCAATTCCGGCAGCAGCGTGTCGATGTGGTCGGCGACCAGCGTGGTGTTGTTGGTCAGGACGGCGATATCGACGGTGTTTCGCAAGCGGCCGGCGATGTCCAGCATCGCGCGATCTGGCTGCATTGAACGGCGCCGGGCCTCCACCCACTCCTCGAGTGACAGCGGATAGCCGATGCGTTCGCCAAAGCCTCCCAGATAATCGGCAGCCTCGAGCGCGCCGGAATCGCCGAGCAGCTCGAATCCGCTGTCCCAGATCGCCACGTGGACCGCTTCGCGCGTCGTTCCCGCGAGCTCCGCCAGATAGGCGACACGCGTCGCCCTGTCGTAGGCGCATAGGACATTGTCCATGTCGAATAGGACGAGCTTGATGGCGTCGCTCACGGCAGCACTCGCGGATCGGCCGGACATCCGGCCTTGATCGGAGTCTTATCTCGCCGGAACGCAGGCGACAATCCGGGGTGAGGCCGGATCGCCGCGACGAGGCCGCCTCATCCCTCCAGCGTGAAGCCGACGCGCAGCGTCACCTGATAGTGGCGGACAGTGCCGTTCTCGATGTGGCCGCGCGTCTGCACCACCTCGAACCATTTCATTTCGCGGATGGTCTTGGACGCGCGGCTGATCGCGTTCTTGATCGCGTCCTCTATCGAGCTGTCGGAGGATCCGACGAGGTCCAGGATCTTGTAGACATGATCACTCTCGGGTGTGGGCATGGGTCTTCTCCTGTTTCATCTTGCGGCCGACGAAGGCCTTCGGTGCGACGCGCATGGCGCCGACTCTGAACGGGCCTGCGCGCTTCGGGTTCCCCGGGGCCGTGATGGCCCGCATGCGCCGGCCGAGGTGGAGCCGGCCGCGCTTGCCTGCTAAGCGCTATCCATGGATTCGGCACGACGCGACAGGACGATCGGCTCTCTCTGCCTCTGCGTGACGGCGTTCGGCTGGGCGCTGAACTGGCCGCTGATGAAGCTGCTGCTCCAGCAATGGCCGCCGCTGTTCGCGCGCGGCCTTGCGGGCGTGTGCGCCTCGGTCATTCTCGGCATGCTGGTGCTGGGCCGGAAGGAATCGTTCGCCGTGCCGCGCGAGGCGATCCCGCGGCTGCTGTTCGCGACCTTCACCAACGTCTTCGCCTGGATGGGGCTCGGCACGGTCGCGATGAAATATGTGACGGTGAGCGAAGGCGCCCTGCTCGCCTACACCATGCCCATCTGGGCGATGCTGTTCGCCTGGCCGGTGCTGCATACGCGGCCGGCCTTACGGGACGTCTTCGGGCTCGTCCTCGGCGTTGCCGGCGTGACGCTGCTCCTCAGCGGCAACGGCTTTGCGTTCGGCGCCGAGAAGCTGATCGGGATCACGCTCGCGCTGCTCTGCGCCATCCTGTTCGCGCTCGGCAACGTGCTGAACCGCAAGCCGTTGCCGATGCCGCCGCTGGTCGTCGTCGCCTGGCAGGTCGGGCTCGGCTGCGCCACCATGCTGGTCCTCGGCGTGCTGTTTGAGCATCCTGACGTCACCGCGATCACCCCGCTGGGGCTCGGCTGCTTCGTCTACATGACGCTGGTGCCGATGGGCATCTGCTACGTGACCTGGTTCGAGACGCTGCGCCGCCTGCCGCCGACCACGGCCTCGACCGGCATGCTGATCGTTCCCGTGATCGGCGTGGTCTCTGCCGCCATCATTCTCGGCGAGCCGCTCGGCTATCGCGAGTGGACGGCGATGGCGATCACGCTCGGTGGCGTGACGCTTGCCTTGCAGCGCGGGTAAGGTCGTCCCGCCCCGGCCGCGGAGCGGGGAGCGAGAACGGAGGTTTTCAAATCGCCCGCTGGCGTCGGATGCCACCGTTGCCGGCGCGAAGACGGGTGAGCTAACTTCCGCGCCTGTCCTGGTCTCTTCGAGGTGCGATGATGATCGAGCGTTGGACGAGGGGCGCTCTGGTCGCGATCGGTCTTTGCGCCGTGCCTGCGCCGGGCATCGCGCAGGACGAGCTCGATGGCGCGCCGCTGCGCATGTCGCTGCAGGTCACGACCGATCCCTCCACCATCGCGTGCCGCAAGCTTGAAACGGTCAATCCGGCCTCGCTCGTTTTCCTGCCGCTGCGCCGGACGTTCAGCGAGGATTTCGACGAGCATCCGCTGTCGAACGGGCGCTGGGTCCCGCATTATGCGGGCGGAGCGGCCTGGCCGGAGGCGCGCTATTGGGGCGGCGACGGCTCCGACTTCAAGCGCAAGACCAGCGCCAATGGCGAGCAGCAGATCTATGTCGATCCGCGTTATGCCGGCCGCGCGGCCGCGCCGCTCGGCCTCGATCCGTTCAGGGTGAAGGACGGCGTGCTGTCGATCGTCGCCAGCCGCACGCCGCCGGAATTGAAACCGCTGCTGTTCGACAACGAGTACATCTCCGGAATTCTGACGACCCAGGGCACGTTCGCCCAGAAGCACGGCTATTTCGAAATCCGCGCCAAGGTGCCGGTCGGCCATGCGGTGTGGCCGGCGTTCTGGATGCTGGCGGACGATGGCGGCTGGCCGCCGGAGGTCGACGTGCTGGAAGGCCGCGGCGAGCGGCCGGGCGATCTCGTGATGACGACACATTGGCGGATCCCCTCGACCCAGAAGATCCAGTCCTGCGGTTTCGATTTTGCGGTCGGCGACGCCTCGAGCGCATTCCACAATTACGGTGTGCTGTGGCAGGAGGATCGGCTGATCTACTTCATCGATCGCAATCCGGTCTCCGACATCAAGGTGCCGATCGGTTTCGACGATCCCATGTACATGATCGTCAATCTTGCGATCGGATCGAAGTTCTTTCCCGGTGTCAGTCCCGTCGATGCGGAATCGCCACGAAGCGTCGCATTCGAGATCGACCGGATTTCCGCCTATCAGATCGACATGGAGCAGGCGCGGAGATAGCGATGCCAGCCGAAGTCTCGCGGCGCCATTTCGCCAAGCTCACGGGCCTTGCCGCGCTGGGCGTAGCCGCAGGCGCCCGCCACGCGGAGAACGACAAGGCCGCATCGATCGACCGCGCCGAACTGAGCGCGGCGTTCTATCCCGACGTGGTGGCAAGGAATGCGATCGGGGGGTGATACACGCCCCTACGGATCCAGCTCCGTATCCCAATACAGATAGTCCAGCCAGCTATCGTGCAAATAGTTCGGCGGGAACAGGCGACCGTTGCGGTGGAGCTGGTGCACGGTCGGCGCGAACGCGTGCTGGCGCGGAAACATTTTTGCCTGTGCCGGCGTGAGATTGCCCTTGCGCAGGTTACAGGGCGAGCAAGCCGCGACCACGTTCTCCCAGGTGGTCTGGCCGCCTTTGCTGCGCGGGATGATGTGATCGAAGGTCAGATCTTCGGGCGAGCCGCAATATTGGCAGGCAAAACGGTCGCGCAGGAAGACGTTGAACCGGGTGAAGGCCGGATGGGTGGTCGGCTTGACGAAGGATTTGAGCGAGACGACGCTCGGCAGCTGCATTTGCAGCGTAGGGCTGTGAACGGCCTGATCGTAATGTGCGACGATGTTGACGCGATCGAGGAACACCGCCTTGATCGCGTCCTGCCACGACCAAAGAGACAGCGGGTAGTAACTCAGCGGCCGGAAGTCCGCATTCAGCACCAACACCGGCCAACTGCCTTGCGAGACATGTGCGTTCAAGTAACGCTCCCGGCCTCCAACATACGCTGCGAAGCAGCATGTCCTGACATACTACATGCAGCGTGACGGGATTGTGAAGCCCGTTGAGCGACTTATTCAAGCGCAAGCAATGCGGCGCCGGGGTGGCGAAAGCGCTCAAAAAGCCGCGATTTGAGGAAGGTACGCGGCTGGCGCGGAACTGCCGCGACAGGCGGGTCGCGGCGCTGCTGTGGCAGCTACTCCCGTACCCGCTCCAGCTTCTGCAAGCATCGCGTCGCGCGCACCGCGGCTGGCATATCCTCGTCGGGAAAGCTGGTGTCCCAATTGGTGACGCCGACCTCACCGACATAGATGTCGCCCTTCGAATCCAGCGCGATGCCGTGGGGCGCCAGGAATTTTCCGCTCGCAACGCCCGGCCCGTCCTCGCCGCCGAGGCGTGCGATGCGATTGCCCTTGGCGTCCACGATCGACAGCCGCGGGCCGAGATTGGGCACCTTGCGGTTGATGGCAAGGCCCGGGCCGAGCTCGCCGATGACGAAAGTCGGGCTCTTGGCCCCACCGCAACAGCACAGCGCGCAGGGCCGATGCAGATTGTTCCACTGTGTCTCGTATTTGCCGTTGCCGTCGAATACTTGGACGCGATGGTTCTCGCGGTCGGCGACGTAGACCCAGCCATCGGCATCGGTGGCAATATTGTGCACGATGTTGAACTGGCCGGGATCGGTGCCGGGCTCGCCCCAGCTCTTGAGCAGCTTGCCGTCCGGCGTGTACTTGTGCACGCGCGCATTGCCATAGCCGTCGGAGACGTAGATCTCGCCCTTCGGCGACAGCGCGGTATGGGTGCAGCGATGGAAGGGCTTGCCGCTCATGAATGGCGACGGCTTCTCGGGAATGCCGATCGTCAGCAGCACCTTGCCCTCGGTGGTGCATTTGCGCACGGTGTGGTCGCCGTCATCGGTACAGTAAAGATTGTCGTCGGCGTCGATGTGCAGGCCGTGCGCGCGCGAGAACAGCCCTTCGCCGAAGCTGCGCAGGAAATTACCGTCGCGGTCGAGCACCACCATCGGATGGGCGCCGCGGTTGAAGACGTAGACGCGGTCCTTGCTGTCGACCGCGACGGAGGCGACATCGGTGAGCTGCCAGCCTGCGGGCAGTTTCGCGAAGTTGTCGACGACGCGGTAGCGGTGCTCGCCGCTGCCGAGAATGGCTGGCATTGTGTTCCTTCCTCTCACTGTCTCTGTCATGCTCGCAATGATGGAGCCTCAAGTGGCGCCCACCTCTCGCCCCAAAATTCCTTCCTCGATCGCCTTGATCTGCAGCGCGAGGTATTTCGAGTTGATGCGGCATTGCGCGAGGCTGCCGGCGATGAACCAGAGGCCGGGCTGCCGCGTGCGCGCATACATGTTGCGAAGCTCGACGCCGTCGCCAAAGCCCCAGATCGGGCCGACGCGGTCGGCGACGCCGTCACCGAACAGCTTCCGCACCAGATATTCCTGCGGCTTGTAGCCGGTGGAGAGCACGATCAGATCAGCGGGAAGGAGCGTGCGGTCCTTCATCCGCGCGCCTTCCGCGACGAAGCCCTCGATCTCGTTGAACTGCCTGAGCCTGATCGCACCCTCGACGATCAAATTGGAGCAGCCGACGTTGAAATAATAGCCGCCGCCGCGGGTGAGGTATTTGAACTGCCAACCGGTGCCGGCCTCGCCGAAGTCGAGCTTGAAGCCGACGCGGGCAAGGCCTTCGAGCAGCTCCTTGTCGAGCTGCTTCGACTGCTGCGTCAGCATCACATGCGTCTTCTTCGCCAGCGGCGTCGGCATCGAAGCCGCGATCAAATCGTTGTCATCGAGCGTGCCTTCATTGTAGGTCGCATAAGCGAGCTGCGCCGACGGTTCGATATTTGTGACCAGCGTCGGAGAGCGCTGCACCAGCGTCACCTCGGCGCCGCTGGAATGAAGATCCTGCGCGATGTCGTGACCGCTGTTGCCGGTGCCGATGACGACCGCGCGCTTGCCTTTCCAGTTCTCGCCGTCCTCGTAGCGGCTGGAATGCAGCAGCGTTCCCTTGAAATTCTCGAGCGTCGGAATATCGGGAATATTGGCGATGCCGCTGACGCCGGTTGCCATGACGACGTGACGCGGATGCATGGTCCGCTGGCCGCCGTCGGCGCGGCGCAGGGTGACCGTCCAGCGTCCGTTCGCCTCGTCGTAAGAGCCGCCCTCGAATTCGGTGGCGGTCCAGAAGTTCAGCTCCATGGCGTCGACATAGGCTTCGAACCAATTGGCGAGCTTGTCCTTGGGGATATAGGTCGGCCAGTTTGGCGGGAACGGCATGTAGGGAAGGTGATTGACCTGCACCTGGTTGTGCAGGGTCAGCGCGTGATAGCGCTTGCGCCAATTGTCGCCGATTCTCGACTCGCGATCGACGATCAGCGCGTCGACCTGGAGCTGCTTCAGCCGTGCTGCGATCGCGAGCCCGGCCTGGCCGCCGCCGACCACCAGCACGGCCGGATCGCGATCGGCATAGTCGCGCGAGACGTTGCGCAGGTCGAGCCAGTTCGGTCCGCGGAAATCGCGCGAATAGGCCTGGCCGCGCGGCCGCGACGTGCCGAGCTGTTCCTCGAAACCTTTCAATTCGTCGAGCGCCGTGAGCAGCGTCCACGCCTTCAGGCGGTCGTCGTCGGCGCTGTCGGGAATGAGCCGCAGGATACCGCTACCATGCCCGGTCGCGGTTTCGAAATCGAAGATCGCTTCGATGGTGTTGGTGCCGGCGCGCGTCACCCAGCGCGGCGGCGCACGGTTGGGCGCGACCTTGAAATTGGCTGGTGCCGCCTTCGGCCCCAGCGCGGCCAGGGTTTGCGCAATCGTCTCGCGGCCGGCGATCGTTTGCAGGTTCCAGCTCAGCGCCAGCACGTCGCGCCAGAAGCTGTCGGCCACGAAAAGGCGGTCCAGCTTGGCGGGATCGGGCCTGTTCAGCGCGCGCTCGAATGCGTCGAGCCAGGCCTGGGCGCTGACGGATAGATTCTTGGTCTTGTCGAGCATGCGCGACCTCGTGGCCGTCTTTCGCGGCGTTTCCTGTGAGGTCGAACGCTATACGGTTTCCTCGCCCGCCAAAAGCCACGGACCCGAGCGAGGCAGGCATGCAGCCCTGCCCGGACGGAATATGGCATGGCCCTCAACGCGCGCGGGACGCCGGCCGGAGAGGACTAGGCGCCGCCCGGACCGCGGCCGGCCCAATAGGGATCGCGCAGCTTGCGCTTGAAGATCTTCCCGGTCGCCTCCCGGGGCAGCGCATCCAGGAACCGGACCTCCTTCGGCACCTTGAAGTTCGCCAGCCGCTCGCGCAAAAAAGCTTGCACCGCGCCAGCTGAGAGCCGCGCACCGGTATCGGCCTCGATGCAGGCACATAGCTGCTCGCCATATTCCGGGTCGGGAATGCCGAACACGGCGCAATCGTGCACGCCGGGCATGCCGATCAGCGCGTTCTCGATCTCGGCGGGATAGATGTTGACGCCGCCCGATATCACCATGTCGCGCTTGCGGTCGCACAGGAACAGATAGCCGTCCTCGTCGAGATAGCCGACGTCGCCGACGCTGACGAGGCCGTCGCGCCCCGCCTCGGCGCGCGCCTGCGCCTTGCCGTGATAGTCGAAATCGGGCACGGCGGTCTGCCGCATGTAGATTTCGCCGACCTCGTTGGCGTTGCACGGGCTGCCGTCGTCGCGGAAGATCCTGACGATGCCGCCTTCGATGGCGCGGCCGACGGTGCCGGGCTTCTTCAGCGCCTCCTCGGCAGAATGCCACACCGGAATCCCGGTCTCGGTCGAGCCGAAATACTCGTTGATGACCGGCCCCCACCAATCGATCATCGCCTTCTTCACCTCGGGCGGGCAGGGCGCAGCCCCGTGCACGACGAAGCGCAGCGACGACAGGTCGTAGCGCCGCCTGACCGCCTCGGGCAGCCGCAGCAGCCGCACGAACATGGTCGGCACCATGTGGATGTGCGTGACGCGGTGACGCTCGATCAGTGCCAGCAACTCCTCCGCATCGAACCGCGGCTGGAGGACGATGTTGCAGCCGTTGCGGAACGCCATCATGCCGTAGGAATGCGGCGCCGAGTGATACATCGGCCCGTTGATCAGCACGATCTGGTTGTCCCGCGGCTTGATGCCATAGCTGATCGCGCCGACGCGTTCGGAGGCGGCCGCCTGCTCGGGCTGCATCGCCATCCGCCGCACACCCTTTGGCATCCCCGTGGTGCCCGACGTGTAGATCATCGCCGCGGCCCGGCGCGGTGGTTCCTGAGCTTCCAGGTGGCCGTCGCGCCAGCGCTCCCAATCGTTCAGTCCGGGCGGGGCCGCGGTCAGCTCCGGAGCGATGGCGAAGGTCGCCGCCAGCTCCGGCGGCGTCGCGACCACGAGCACGCGAACATCCTCCGGCAGGCCGGAGCGAATCTGCGGCAGCAGGTCGGCGTGGCAGACCAGGATCTTCGCGCCGCTGTCGGTCAGGATGTAGCGGACCTCCTCGGCCTTGAGATGCCAGTTGATCGGCACCACCGGGCTGCCGAGTGCGGCGGAGGCCGCGACCACCTCGAAAAGGGCAAAATCGTTGCGCAGCATCATCGCAACCGGCGTGGCCTCGGCCAGGCCCAGGGCGCGGAATCCGCTTGCCGCCCGCCTGATGCGTGACTGGATTTCGTCATAGCCAATCCGGCGCTCGCCGCTGATGATCATGGCGTGTCCTCGTCCCGCGCGAGCCTAGCGATCGTCCAGCACGTCGCCGAAGCCGACCCAGCTCTTGCCGTTGAAGCGGCGGAGCTGAAGCTGCTGAAACGGCAGATAGTCGTCGGGGCCGGTTGTAACCGACATTCCCGGCAGCAGCAGCGGCAGCTTCACCTCCTTCAGCGAGGCCGCCTGGCGCATGATGTTGTCGCGGCTGACATCGTCCTTGCACGCCGTCAGCACCGTCATCAGCAGCGTCGCATAGTGATAGCCGGCCGCGTAGTTGGAGTTGGAAAGGTCGGCGTTCGGCATGTATTGCTTCATGAAGGCAAAATACGCCTTCACGCCGGGATCGTCGGCCCATTGCGGGTCCATCGTATCCTTCTGGTTGCTCGATGAGATCAGGCCGACTGCGTTGTCGAGGCCTGCCGGCTCCAGGAACGAGATCGACGACGCCGAGGTCGGCACGAAGAACAGCTCGGGCTTCCAGCCGATCTCGGCCACGCCCTTGACCATCTGCGACGTGAACTTTCCGAGCACGACGCCGAACAGCACGTTGGCGCCAGAGGCCTTCAGGGTCGAAAGCTGCGAACTGATGGTCGGCGCGCTGGTCTCATAGGTCTGCTCGGCGATGATCATGCCGGCCGCCTTGGCTCCGAGCGCGCGCTTGAAGCCTGCGACATAGTCGCGACCGAAATCGTCGTTCTGGGCTAGGATCGCGATCCTGGCGTCGGGCTTGGTCTGCAGGATGTATTTGGCATAGACCACGCCCTCGGATTCGTAGGCCGCCATCCCCGGCATCGTCCACGGGTTCTTCTGCGGCTCGGCCCATTTGGTGGCGCCCGAGAGCACGAACAGCTGCGGCACCTTCTTGGCGTTGAGATAGCGCTGGACAGCGCTGTTGGTGGCGGTGCCGAGCGAGCCGAACATCATCAGGACTTCGTCCTGCTCCACCAGCTTGCGGGTCTGCTCGACCGTCTTCGGGGGCGAATAGGCGTCGTCCAGCGTGATGAACTTGACCTTGCGCCCGTTGATGCCGCCTTCGGCATTGATCTTCTCGAAGAACGCTTCCTGCGTCCGTCCGATCGCGCCGAAGCCGGAGGCCGGGCCGCTATAGGGCAGGGTCTGTCCGATGCGGATCTCGGCGCCGGCTTCGGCGTGGGCGCTGCCGGCGCCGAGCGTCAGCAACGATAGGCCGATCAATGCAGCTGCGAGCTTCATGGTGTCCTCCCGTTTTTCTTGTCTGCCCGAAACGTCAGGCACTGGCGCGCAGCAGGAAATCCTGCCGGGCCTGATCGAACTCCGCTTTCATCCGGTCGACCAGGTCGGCGACGGGCGGCGCGTCGGTGATCTGGCCGATGCCCTGGCCCGACCCCCAGATGTCGCGCCAGGCCTTTGACTTCGTGTTGCCGCCCGAGCCGAAATTCATCTTGGTCTTGTCGGCGACCGGCAGATTGTCCGGATCGAGTCCCGCGGCGGCGATGGAGGCCCCGAGATAGTTGCCGTGCACCCCGGTGAACAAGTTGGTGTAGACGATGTCGTGCGCGGCATGCTGCGTCAACGCGGATTTGTAGGCTTCGTCGGCGTTGGCTTCCCTGGTCGCGATGAAGCGGGTGCCGATATAGGCGAGGTCGGCGCCCAGCGTCAGCGCGGAGGCGATGCCGAACCCGTCGCTGATCGCGCCTGACAGCAGGATCGTGCCTTTGAACCATTGCTTGACCTCGCGTACCAGCGCGAAGGGCGACAACATTCCGGCATGTCCGCCGGCGCCCGCGCAGACCAGGATCAGGCCGTCGACGCCGTGCTCGGCCGCTTTCCGCGCATGCTTGACGTTGATGACGTCGTGGAACACCAGCCCGCCATAGGAATGCGCGGCCTCGACGATCTCCGCCGGCGGCCGCAGCGAGGTGATGATGATGGGGACGCGATGTTTCACGCAGGTCTCCATGTCCTTCATCAGGCGGTCGTTGGAGGCGTGGCAGATCTGGTTGACCGCGTAGGGCGCGACCTTCCTGCCGGGATTGCGCGATTTGTATTCGCCGAGTTCGTCCTCGATACGGCTCAGCCACTCGTCCAGCTTCTCGACCGGACGGGCATTGAGCGCCGGAAACGAGCCGACCACGCCGGCCTTGCACTGGGCGATTACCAGCTCGGGGCCGGAGACGATGAAGAGCGGCGAGCCCACCACGGGCAGCGCGAGCGAATCCTTCAAGAGAGCGGGCAGCGCCATCATGTCCTCCCTGGAAACGCGGCTCCGCCGGCGGGGCGGATGACGAGGCGTTTCCCTGTCGATTGTCGCACTGGCGATTGCCGCCCGTGTCGCGGATTGGACCCCACTATAAGGTTGGACGGCGCGCTCCGGTCGTTCAATAATGAACGGATGACCATTCAGATATGAACGGGGGCCGATTGGACTGGGATCTCTGCAAGACCTTCGTCGCGGTCGCCGATACCGGAAGCTTCACCGCCGCCGCCCGTCGGCTGCACACCAGCCATCCCACCGTCAGCCGCGAGATCGCGGCGCTGGAAGCTCAGCTCGGCACCAGACTGGTGGCGCGCGCTGCCGACGGCCTGGCGCTGACCGCGGACGGACGGACATTGCGCGAGCACGCCGAGGCCATGGCGGCGGCGGCGCTGCGGGCCGAGACCGCGGTCGCGGCCCGAGGACATAAGGCACGCGGCATTGTCAAGCTTTCGATCGGCGCGACGCTGGCCTCGCACTGGCTGATGCCGCGCCTGCCCGCCTTCCTGCGTGCGCATGATCATGTCCAGCTCGAGATCATCACCCACCCGTTTCCGGCGAGCGTGCGCCGGCGTGAGGCGGACGTGGTGCTGCGGCCGTTCGACAGCGGCGAGGAAAACCTGGTCGGCCGCAAGATCGGCCGCCTCGGTACGGGATTCTATGCCTCGCGCGATTATGCCGCGGGGCGATCGTTGCCTGAACGGCGCGGCGAGTGGAAGGAGCATAGTGTCGTCGGCTTCGCCGACCAGGCGTCCAATGCACAGCTTGCGCGCTGGAGCGATGTCGTCACCCGGCAGGCCAGGGTGGTGATGCGCTGCTCTTCCCAGGGTGACATGCTGGCGGCGGTCCGCGCCGGGATCGGGATCTCGGCGCTCTCGTGCTTCGTCGCGGAAAGCTATCCCGACCTCGTGCGCATCGCGCCGCAAAAGCTCGCCAGCGTGGCGGACCTGTGGCTGCTGGCCCATCCCGACCTCGTCGAGCTTCCCGCGGTGCGCGCCGTCGTGGATTTCGTCGCCGAATGCGCGCGGGCCGACCGCGCTAGGCTGCGGGGCTAGTTCGACCCGGCGGGCACGCCCTCGCGCTTCTTCACCGCGCGATAATAGCTCCACCACAAATGCGCCGCCGCGCCGCGAAGCGGACGCCAGAGTTCGGCGAGCGGCGCCATCTGCTTTTCCGTCGGCCGCGCCGGAAGGCCGAGGCCGATCTTGATGGCCTCCTGCACGGCGAGGTCGCCGGCGGGCCAGGCATCGCCATGGCCGAGGCAGAACAGCAGATAGACGTCCGCGGTCCAGGGGCCGATGCCGGGCAGCGCGATCAGCGTGTGATGCGCGGCGTCGGCATCTTCCTCCGCGAGCACGTCGAGGTTCAGCCGCTGCGCGCCGATCTCGCGTGCCAGATGTTTCAGCGTCTTGATCTTGGCGGCGGACAGGCCGAGCCGCCCCAGCCGCTCGGTGCCGGCCCGGCGCACCGCGTCGTGGTCGAACGGATCGAAGGCGGCCGACAACCGTCCCCAGATCGCCGCGGCGCTCACGGTCGAGAGCTGCTGGCCGCAGACGATGTGGGCAAGGCCCGCAAAGCCCGGCTCGCGCCGCCGCAACGCCGGCATGCCCGCGAGCTCGAACACGGCTTTGAGGCGCGGGTCGCGCTTGATCAGCGTGTGAACGGCCTCTTCGAGATCGGACTGGGTTTCGAGGTGGATGGTCATGGTCACTCAACTTGTCATGCGCGGGCTTGCCGTCTCTGCTAAGGCTCCGCCGGCCCAATACCGCGAAGCCCGCCGAAGCCTTCGGCGTAGGCGGGACCCGCGCATCCATCTCCTATCGTAACAGAGTCGTGGAAGATGGATTGCCGGGTCAAGCCCGGCAATGACGAGGTCCCTGAAACCGATGCCGCCCGTTTTCCGATTTGCCCCCAGCCCCAACGGCCACCTGCATCTCGGCCACGCTTATTCGGCGCTACTGAATTTCGACCGCGCGCGCGAGACCGGCGGCCGGCTGCTGTTGCGGATCGAGGACATCGACACGACGCGCTGCCGGCCGGAGTTCGAGGCGGCGATCTACGAGGATCTGGCCTGGCTCGGGACCAGCTGGGAGATTCCGGTGCGGCGGCAGTCCGAGCATCTCGCCGATTATCGCGCCGCGCTGGACAAGCTGTCGGCGCTGGGTCTCGTCTATCCCGCCTTCGAAAGCCGCGCCGAGATCGCAAGGCTCGTTTCCGCGCGCGAGGCCGATGGGCCGTGGCCACGTGATCCCGACGGCGCGCCGCTCTATTCCGGCGATTCCAGATCGCTTCCGGCGGACGCGCGGGCGCGTCTGATCGCTTCGGGCGTACCTTACGCGCTGCGGCTCGACATGGCGGCCGCCTGTCAGCGCGTCGCCGGCCTGACTTGGAGGGAGCTCGGCGAGGAGCAAGGCGGCGAGGGCGGCATCGTCCCGGCGCGACCGCAGGCTTGGGGCGATGTGATCCTGGCCCGCAAGGAGACGCCAACCAGCTACCACCTGTCTGTTGTCGTCGACGACGCGCTCCAGGGTGTCAGCGAGATCGTGCGGGGCCAGGATTTATTCCACGCCACCGCCGTCCACCGCCTGCTCCAGGTCCTGCTCGGCCTGCCCGAACCCGCCTACCGCCATCACCGGCTGATTTGCGACGGCGAGGGGCGGAAGCTGTCGAAATCGAGCCGCTCGACCGGCCTGCGGGAGTTACGCGCCGCCGGGGCCTCGCCCGCGAGCATCCGCGCCTTGGTGGGATTAGGTTAGATTTCTCTGGGGTTTAGCTAAACGTCGCCGTGACTCCGGGGGTTCCGCCGTGCCATGCTCGCCTGAAGGCCCGGGGGTTCGAAGGCGACACTTCGAAGGGGATTTATGGCGGCGAAGAAGCGCCCAGCGCGCACCACGCGGACGTCCAGGCGGCCGCCTCGGAAGCGGCCCGGGCCGGCCGCCCCGTTGCGCAAGCGCAGCACCAAGGCGGTCGGGCCGGACGTGGTCCAGGCCGCGCTCGCCGCCTTTGCCCATGAGGTCCGTACCCCCCTGACCGGCATCCTGGCGATCAGCGATCTGCTCGCGACCTCCGATCTTGGCGAACGGGAGCGGCGCTGGGCCGACACCATCAAGGCCGGCGCCGAGCATCTGGCGAGCCTTGCCACGCTGTTCGTGGATGCCGCCCGAACCGGCAAGGGGGCCGGCAAAGCCGGAAGTACGCTGCGGCAGGACCTGTTCAACCTCGGGACACTCGCCCGCACCGCCGGCGATTCACTCGCCGGCCGCGCCGCTGCCAAGGGTCTCCACGCCCAGGTCGGGATTTCCGACAAGCTCCCCGGCCTCGTGGTCGGCGATCCCGTCCGCCTGCGCGCCGCGCTCGAGAACCTGATCGACAATGCCGTGAAGTTCACCGACCAGGGCGGCGTGGGGCTCGAGGTCGCGCCCTGGCGCCCCGTCAAGGGTAAGGCGAAGGGCAGGGTCGGCGTCGCCTTTGCGGTGTCCGACAGCGGCATCGGCCTGACCATGGCCGAGATCAAGCGGCTGTTCCGCCCGTTCACCCAGGCCAATGTCACCATCGCCTCGCGCTTCGGCGGTGCCGGCTTAGGGCTGTCCTCGGTCAAGCAACTGGCGCGCGCGATGGGCGGCGACATCACCGTCGCACTGCGCCGCGGCGGCGGCGCCACCTTTACGTTGACGGTGTCGCTCGATGCGGCGGGCCCCGGCAAAACCCGCAAGACGAAGGGCGAGACCGAGGCAGATGCGGTCGCCGCGCTGCGCGTCCTCAGCGTCGAGGATAATCCGTTCGGCCGGGTCGTGCTCAACACGATTCTGACCGAGCTCGGCCATCATGCCGAGTTCATCGGACGCGGCGAGGACGCCGTGGGCCGGCTGGCGCAAGGCGCATTCGACGCGGTGCTGATGGACATGGTGCTGCCCGGCATCGACGGCATCGAGGCCATCCGGCGGATCCGCACCATGGAGGCGCCGCTGGCCCGGATCCCGATCATCGGGGTGTCCGGCCGCGGCGAGGACGAGGCGGCCTCGCGCGAGGCCGGCGCCGACGCCTTCCTGGTCAAGCCTGTGTCTCCGCGGGCGCTAGCGACTGCGCTGCTTGAAGCGACACGCCGTGAGGAAGCCGCGACTTGATGATCGCGGCGTTCAGCTCGCCGCCGTAAACGAAGATCGCGGCGATGAAGTACAAAAACACCAGCGCGATGATCACCGAGGCGAGCCCCGCATACATCGTCACGTAGTTGTTGGCGAAGCGCGCCAGATATTGTCCGAACACGATGCCCGAGATCAGCGACGCCACGATGGTGAAGACGATGCCGGGCAGGATCTGGACGAAGCTGCGCCGTCCTGCCGGCAGCCAGGCGTGCAGGATCAGCAGCGCCACCACCAGCGCGCCGACGGTGATGCCATAGCGGATGCCGGTCAAAATCCGCTCGTTGGATTCCACGAACAGCGGGATGTGGCTGCGCGCAGCTTCGATGAGCAGAGGGCCGAGCACGATCAGGAACGCCATGGCGAGCGCGGTGAAGGCTGCGACCAGCGTGTAGCCGATCGACTCCAGCCGCAGCCAGTACCAGGGCCGCATCTCCACCACCGCGTAGGCGCGGTTGAGCGCAACCCGCAGCGCCTCGACGCCGTTGGAGGCGAAATAGACCGACAGCACTGCGCCGATGGTGAATAGGCCGGTACGGGTCGTGGTCAGCACGTCATGCACCTCGCCCGAGATCGAATCGGCGACCTGCTTGGGCCAGATCTGCAGCATCAGGCTGGCGGCCTGGTCGGCGAGTTCCTTGGAGCCGAAGAAGCCCGCGAGCGAGGTCAGCACGATCAGGAACGGGAACAGCGCCATCAGCGTCGACAGCGCGATGTGGCTCGCGATCGCCCAGCCGTCGTCGGCCAGGAACGTGTAGAACGCGTCCATCGCGACGTCGTAGATGGTGCGGATCGCTTTCACGTGGCACCTACACCGCTGCTCTCTTCCCCGGCAGGTCGGGAGAGAGCAGGAGAACAGGCAATGGGCACAAATCGGAAATCATTGCGCTACCATCTGATATTATTGTCCCAAAAGCCAGTTCGCGAAGCGCCCTGCTGTCATTCCGGGGCGCGCGCAGCGCGAGCTATGATGCGCAATTGCGCATCTGAGAATCCATTTCGCCGCAATGTGGGTGGTGGCCCGATGGATTCCGGGCTCGATGCTTCGCATCGCCCCGGAATGACGCCGAAGGCTGCCGCGGCACCTTGGCGGACCGCCTCACACGGTGTTATCACCCCCCAATGGCATCTCTCCTGAGTACTTTCATCCTGCCGGTGGCAGCCGGCGCCGTGGCGTTGGTGCTGCTGCTCGGGCTCGTCAACATGATGCGTGGCGGCTCGCCCAACACCTCGCAGAAGCTGATGCGCTGGCGCGTGCTGCTTCAGTTCGTGGCGATCGTCATCGCGATGCTCGCGGTCTGGGCGATGGGGCGGTAATCATGGTCTTGCTCAATCGCATCTACACCAAGACCGGTGACGACGGCACGACGGCGCTCGGAACCGGCGAGCGGCGTCCGAAATACGATCTGCGTATCGAGGCCTACGGCACCGTCGACGAGACCAACGCCGCGATCGGCGTCGTCAGGCTTCATACCGCAGACATGCCAGATCTCGATGCGATGCTAGGCCGCATCCAGAACGATCTGTTCGACCTCGGCGCCGACCTCGCGGTGCCGGAACGCGAAGGCAAAGCCGAGCGGCTGCGGGTGGTGGCGAGCCAGGTCGAACGGCTCGAGCGCGACATCGACGCGCTCAACGACAAGCTCGCGCCGCTGACCTCCTTCGTGCTTCCGGGCGGCACGCCGGCTGCGGCCCATCTCCATGTGGCGCGTACGATATGCCGCAGGGCGGAACGGGTGATCGTGGAACTGGCGGCCCGACCCGAGGAGCAGGTCGGCGCGGCTGGCATCCAATATATGAACCGTCTGTCGGACTTCCTGTTCGTGGCCAGCCGAGCGGCCAACGGTCATGGCGCCGGCGACGTGCTCTGGGTTCCGGGCCAGAACCGCTGACCCATCGAACTCTCGCATTTCAGAGGGCTAAAATTAGGCCCGTTCGCGCGTTGACCGGGGCAGATCGGGCCTTTAGGTTCCGCGCCAGTTGATAACCCCCCTCCCAAATTGAGTGAAAGAGGATCGATGAAGGTTCTTGTGCCGGTAAAGCGGGTGGTCGATTACAACGTCAAGGTCCGCGTCAAGGGCGATGGATCGGGCGTTGAACTCGCCAACGTCAAGATGTCGATGAACCCGTTCGACGAGATCGCGGTCGAGGAAGCGCTGCGCCTGAAGGAAGCCGGCAAGGCGACCGAAGTCGTGGTGGTCTCCATTGGACCGGCGCAGGCGTCGGAGACGATCCGCACGGGTCTTGCCATGGGCGCCGATCGCGGCATCCTGGTCAAAGCGGACGGCGCGGTCGAGCCGCTCGCGGTCGCCAAGATCCTGAAGAAGGTTGCGGACGAAGAGCAGCCCGGCCTGATCATCCTCGGCAAACAGGCGATCGACGACGACAGCAATCAGACCGGCCAGATGCTGGCTGCGCTGCTCGGCTGGTCGCAGGCGACGTTCGCCTCGAAGCTCGAGGTCGAAGGTTCTGACTTCAAGGTCACCCGCGAAGTCGATGGCGGCCTCCAGACCGTGAAACTGAAGGGACCGGCGATCGTCACCACCGATCTGCGTCTCAACGAGCCGCGCTATGCCTCGCTGCCGAACATCATGAAGGCCAAGAAGAAGCCGATCGCGGACAAGACCGTCGCCGATTACGGCGTCGACGTCGCTCCCCGTCTCGAGGTCGTCAAGACGACGGAGCCGGCGGGCCGCAAGGCGGGCGTCAAGGTCAAGGACGTCGCCGAGCTGGTGTCGAAACTCAAGAACGAAGCCGGGGTGCTCTGATGACGACGCTGCTGATTGCCGAACACGACAATGCGTCGGTGAAGGATTCGACCAACAAGGCACTGACCGCGGCCGCCGCGCTCGGCGCTGATGTCGAGGTCCTCGTTGCCGGCCAGGACGCCAAGGCCGCGGCGGATGCCGCCGCCAAGCTTGCCGGCGTCAAGAAGGTGCTGCTCGCCGACGGCGAGCTCTACGCACACGATCTCGCCGAGCCGCTGGCCGCGCTGATCGTCTCGCTCGCCTCGGGCTACGATGCCATCGTCGCGCCCGCGACCTCGCGCTTCAAGAACGTGATGCCGCGCGTCGCCGCCCTGCTCGACGTCATGCAGGTCTCGGAGATCATCAAGGTTGTCGCCCCCGACACCTATGAGCGCCCGATCTATGCCGGCAACGCCATCCAGACGGTGAAGTCCAAGGACGCCAAGAAGGTCATCACGGTCCGCACCTCCACCTTCGCCGCAGCCGGCGAGGGTGGCAGCGCGCCGGTCGAGACCGTCGCGGCGGCCGCCGATCCGGCCCTGTCGTCCTTCATCGGTGAGGAGGTCGCCAAGAGCGACCGTCCCGAGCTGACCTCGGCCAAGATCATCGTCTCCGGTGGCCGTGCCATGCAGAGCCGCGAGAATTTTGCCAAGTACATCGAGCCGCTCGCTGACAAGCTTGGGGCCGGTGTCGGTGCCTCGCGCGCGGCGGTCGACGCCGGCTATGCGCCGAACGACTGGCAGGTCGGCCAGACCGGCAAGGTGGTGGCCCCCGAGCTCTATGTCGCCATCGGCATTTCCGGCGCGATCCAGCATCTGGCCGGCATGAAGGACTCCAAGGTGATCGTCGCGATCAACAAGGACGAGGACGCGCCGATCTTCCAGGTTGCCGATTACGGCCTGGTCGCCGATCTCTACCAGGCGGTTCCGGAGCTGACGGCCGAGCTCGGCAAGCTCGGCAAGTAAAACACGTCGAAAACACCGGCCGGAGGGATAAACTCCGGCCGGTGTTTCATTTCTGAGGCGTTTTCTTTGGCGTGGGGCACGCCGGGGAGGCGATCCAATCTAGGTTTCGAGCCCGGGTTCTGATTAAATCGAGCTTCTGATCAAATCAGACCTCCCGGCTTGGGAGATAGGCAGGCGCGCGCGTCGCGCGCCGTTCCGGTGGATGACATTATGGCGGCAGTGATCAAGAAGGTCGGCGTGATCGGCGCGGGGCAGATGGGCAACGGCATCGCGCATGTCGCCGCGCTGGCCGGCTTCGACGTGGTGCTCAACGACGTCTCGTCTGACCGTCTCAAATCGGGCATGGCCACCATCAATGGCAATCTGGCGCGCCAGGTCTCCAAGAAGGGAGTCACCGAGGACGACAAGGCCAAGGCGATCGCCCGTATCTCGCTCGCCGAGAAGCTCGACGGTCTCGCCGACTGCGATCTCGTGATCGAGACTGCGGTCGAGAAGGAAGAGGTCAAGCGCAAGATCTTCCACGAGCTCTGCGCAGTGTTGAAGCCCGAGGCGATCGTCGCCTCCGACACGTCCTCGATCTCGATCACCCGGCTGGCCGCCGCCACCGACCGGCCCGAGCGCTTCATCGGCATTCACTTCATGAATCCGGTGCCGCTGATGGAGCTGGTGGAGCTGATCCGCGGCATCGCCACCGACGATGCGACCTTCGAGGCGTCCAAGGAATTCGTCGCCAAGCTCGGCAAGCAGGTCGCGGTCTCCGAGGATTTCCCGGCCTTCATCGTCAACCGCATCCTGCTGCCGATGATCAACGAGGCGATCTACACGCTGTATGAAGGCGTCGGCAATGTCGAGGCGATCGACGCGGCGATGAAGCTCGGCGCCCACCATCCGATGGGCCCGCTGGAGCTCGCCGATTTCATCGGCCTCGATACCTGCCTCTCCATCATGCAGGTGCTGCATGAGGGGCTGGCGGATTCCAAATACCGCCCGTGTCCGCTGCTGGTGAAATACGTCGAGGCCGGCTGGCTCGGCCGCAAGACCCAGCGCGGGTTCTACGATTACCGCGGCGCCAAGCCGGTTCCGACGCGCTAAGGCGGGTCTCGTAGGGTAGGCAAAGCGCACCTGCGCCGTGCCCACCATCTCTCTCGGTCGCAAAAAGTGCGCGGGCACGCTTCGCTTTGCCCGCCCTACGGCACCTCGGCCATGTGACAATTCATGTCGCGTTAACCCATCCGCCCTAGGTTACGGCCAGTACGAGGGTTCGCGTAATGGACATGATGGCAATGGTCAGCACCATGCTGGCCGCTCAGCAAGGCGCGCTGCAGTCGAATATCTCTGCTACACTGGCCAAGCAGAACGCGGATATGGAGAAATCCACCGTCCTGACGCTGATGGGCGCCGGTCAGCCCTCGCTCGCCAATGTCGGTGCCGGCGTCGGCGGCAATCTCAACGTCACGGCTTAAAAATCCCTAGAGCGCTGCGGCGGCCTTGCCCGTCGCCGCCCGGATCAGCTTGAGCGCGTCCTCGCTCGCCCATTCCGCCGGCCCCGCGATCGTCGCGATCTCACAGCCTTGCGGATCGACCAGCACCGAGGTCGGCATGCCCAAGGCCCGGCCTATCGATTTAAGATCCTGAAATACCTTGGCTTTTTGATCGTTGAAGTAGCCGAGCCTGGTCAGATTGGCCTCTTTCAGGAACGTCTTCGGCTTCTCGGGGTCGCGGGTGTCGATATTGATCGCCACCACCTCGAAATTCGGGCCCGACAGCTTGCCCTGGAGCTCGTCCAGCGCCGGCATTTCCTTCCGGCACGGCACGCACCAGGTGGCCCAGAGGTTCACCAGCAGCGTCTTGCCGCGGAAATCGGACAGCTTTTTCGGCTTGCCGTCGGAATCCTCGAAGGTGAGGTCGGGCAGCTTGAGAGGCGCGCTTGCCATGGTCAGCGCCGCCAGCTCGCCATGGGCGAGGGGGGCGATCTTTTGCGCCGTCGCCACCGCCGGCTTGCAGGCCGGATCGCCTGACGGTGCCCGGCTCAGGCCCAGCCCGTACAACGCGGCGAAGCCGGCCAGCCCTCCGATCGCCACCGTGGCGATGACGAGGGGGACCCGGCGCGTGGCGGAGGGCTTCTTGTCGAGCATATCGTTTGTCATCCGGTCGCAGATATGGCTATCAGGGGCCTCTTAGTACGGCTGGCGGCGGCCGGCAAACGTGCGGCAAATCAAGGCGTGAGCAGGGGATCATGAGCAACAAGATGTGGGGCGGCCGGTTCTCGGAACGTCCCGACGAGATCATGGAAGAGATCAACGTCTCCATCGACGTCGATCGTCACCTGTTCGCCCAGGACATTGCCGCGTCCAAGGCCCACGCTGCGATGCTTGCCAGCCAGGGCATCATCACGGGCTCTGATGCGAAAAATATCGGCAAGGGTCTAGACACGATTTTGTCAGAGATCGGCAACGGCGGCTTCGAGTTCAAGCGCGCACTCGAGGACATTCACATGAATGTCGAGAGCCGCCTGACCGAGCTGATCGGCCCCGCCGCCGGCCGCCTGCACACCGCGCGCTCGCGCAACGACCAGGTCGCGACCGATTTCCGTCTCTATGTCCGTGATGTCCTCGACGAGACCGACGCGGCGCTGGCCGCGTTCCAGGCCGCGCTGGTCAATCGCGCGCTGGAGCATGCCGCAACAGTGATGCCCGGCTTCACCCATCTGCAGACCGCGCAGCCCGTGACCTTCGGCCATCATCTGCTCGCGTATGTCGAGATGGCCGGGCGCGATCGCGGCCGTTTCCAGGACGCGCGCAAGCGGCTGAACGAATCCCCGCTCGGCGCCGCCGCGCTCGCCGGCACCTCGTTCCCGATCGACCGCCACGCCACCGCCAAGGCGCTCGGCTTCGACCGCCCGATGGCGAACTCGCTCGACGCGGTCTCCGACCGCGACTTCGTGCTGGAGACGCTGTCGGCGGCCTCGATCTGCGCCGTGCACATGTCGCGCTTTGCCGAGGAGATCGTGATCTGGACCTCGCCGCTGGTCGGCCTGATCCGGCTCAGCGACAAGTTCACCACGGGATCCTCGATCATGCCGCAGAAACGCAATCCGGATGCCGCCGAGCTGGTGCGCGCCAAGACCGGCCGCGTCATCGGCGCGCTCAACGGTCTCCTGATCGTGATGAAGGGCCTGCCGCTCGCCTATCAAAAGGACATGCAGGAGGACAAGCAGGGCGCCATGGAGGGCTTCGCCGCGCTGTCGCTGGCGATCCGCGCCATGACCGGCATGGTCCGCGACCTCGAGCCTGACGAAGCCAGGATGAAGGCGGCCGCGGGCGAGGGCTACGCCACCGCGACCGACCTCGCCGACTGGCTGGTGCGGACGCTGAAAATGCCGTTCCGCGAGGCCCATCACGTCACCGGCCGCATCGTTGCCAAGGCCGCCGAGGGCGGCGTCGCCCTGCATGAGCTACCGCTCAAGGAGATGCAGGTGATCGAGCCAAAAATCACCAAGGACGTGCTCGGCGTGCTCTCGGTCGAATCGTCGGTGAAGAGCCGGACCAGCTTCGGCGGCACCGCGCCGAAGAACGTGGCGTCGCAGGCGAAGGCCTGGGCGAAGCGGCTGGAAAAGGAGCGAAAATTGGGCTGAGGGCAAAATTTCGCTTATGTTTCATGGTCATCCGGCTCTCGCCAGAGTGCGCCAATCTCTGTATGGTGCGGTCCGCGTAGTGGGGATTTCGTCGTGACGTCAAAGTTTCGCCCGGCCGGCTCGGTGTGGGCCATCATTGTCTTGAGCCTGACGGCGCTTGCGCTGGCCGGCTGCGGCCGCAAGGGTCCGCTGGATCTGCCGCCGACGGCCTCCAGCGCGTCCACGGCCAACGTCGCAGCTCCAACCGACACCGACACCGCAGCCCAGAAGACGTCGAGCATGTTCAATCCCACTTCATCAGGTGCGGATGCCGAGCCCGCGGCGGCCAAGGGCAGGAAGAAACCGTTCATTCTCGATCCGCTCTTGGACGAACCTCCCGGCAAGAGATAAGCCGGGACAACCGAGCCTGCGCCATGAATCATTTCGACTATCGCAACGGCGTGCTGCACGCCGAGGCGGTGAATTTGTCCGAGCTGGCCGCGACCGTCGGCACGCCGTTCTATTGCTATTCGACCGCGACCCTGGAGCGGCACTATCGCGTCTTCACCGAGGCCTTCGCCGGCGAGAAGGTGCTGGTCTGCTACGCCATGAAGGCGAACTCCAACCAGTCGGTGCTGCGCACGCTGGCCAAGCTCGGCGCCGGCGCCGACGTGGTCTCCGGCGGCGAGTTGAAGCGCGCGCTGGCGGCCGGCATTCCCGCCAGCAAGATCGTCTTCTCCGGCGTCGGCAAGACGGAAGCAGAGCTGCGCGCCGCGCTCGCCGCCGACATCCTCTGTCTCAACGTCGAATCCGAGCCGGAGCTCGAACTGCTGTCGCGCCTGGCCACCGAGGCCGGCAAGACCGCGCGGATCTCGTTGCGCGTCAATCCCGATGTCGACGCCGGCACCCACGCCAAGATCTCGACCGGCAAGTCCGAGAACAAGTTCGGTATCCCGATCGTGCATGCCCGCGAGGTCTATGCCCGCGCCGCGAAACTCCCGGGCATCGAGGTAACAGGCACCGACGTGCATATCGGCAGCCAGATCACCGACCTCTCCGGCATGGAGACGGCGTTCCGCATCCTCTCCGAATTCGTGCAGACGCTGCGCGCCGACGGCCACGATATCCGTCATGTCGATTTCGGCGGCGGCCTCGGCATCCCCTATTACATGGACCGCGAGGCGCCGCCGGCACCGGCGGCCTATGCCGCCATGGTCAAGCGCGTCAGCCACAATCTCGGCTGCACGCTGATGTTCGAGCCGGGCCGCATGATCGTCGGCAATGCTGGCATCCTGGTCGCCAGGGTGATCTATGTGAAGCACGGCGACGGCAAGAATTTCGTGATCATCGACGCCGCGATGAACGACCTGATCCGTCCGACGCTGTACGAGGCGCATCACGACATCCTGCCGGTGAAGCAACCCGCCAAGGACGCCGCGACAATCCGGGCCGATGTCGTCGGCCCAGTCTGCGAGACCGGCGACTATCTCGCGCTCGACCGCACGCTGCCGACGCCCGCGCCCGGCGATCTCATCGCCATCATGACCGCCGGCGCCTACGGCGCGGTGCAGGCCGGCACCTACAACACCCGGCCGCTGGTGCCCGAGGTGCTGGTGAAGGACGATCAATACGCCGTGGTGCGCCCGCGCGTGGAGGTCGAAGAACTCATTGCGATGGATAAGCCGGCGCCTTGGTTGTGAGTGTGTGAGAGGGCGGTAAGTCAGCGCCTCACACTCGGCGTCATCCCCGCGTAGGCGGGGATCCATAACCACAGGGAGTGGTTGTCACGCGAAGCTGGTAACTCCGAGTCCTCGCCAAACGTCTCCCTGTGGCTATGGGTCCCGGGCTCGCGCTGCGCGCGCCCCGGGACGACGAGCGGAATGCGGGGCGGCTACTTACCCGCCAACCCAACTTTCCCGCCCACCACCACGCCGGCCTTCTTCTCGATCGGCTTGATCGCCGCGGTGAAATCCGACTCGGCGCCTTCCGCAGCTATTACCGTCTCCCACAACCGCCCGACCGCGTCGGCGACCTCCATCGACAGGCCGAGCTGCTTCATCTCCTCCAGCGCCAGCCGCACGTCCTTCACCATCAGCCCGGTGGCGAAGCCGAAATCGAAGCTGCGCGGCAGCACCGCGCGCGGAAACTTGTCGCGGCTCGCGGTGTTCATGCCCGAGCCGGCATTGATGACGTCGATCATCACGGCGGGATCGAGCCCGGCTTTCACGCCCATTACCACGGCTTCCGACGTCGCCACCATCGCGGTGGCCGACAGGAAATTGTTGGCGAGCTTCATGGTCTGCGCCGCGCCGGGCTTCTCGCCGATGAAGAACACTTTTCCGATCACGTCGAGCGCCGGCTTGAGCAGCTCGAATTCCGCCTTCGGCCCTGAGACCATTACCGCCAGCGTGCCCTTCTCGGCGCCGCCGACGCCGCCGGAGACGGGGCAGTCGATCTGCACGATGTTGCGTTCGGCGAGCAGGCCGTGAATCTTCACGGCCATCGCGGAGCCGACGGTGGAAAGATCGATGAAGCGCTTTGCCCGGCTGCCCGCGATCACGCCGTTCGCTCCGGTTGCAACCTCGAGCGAAGCCTGCAGCGAGGGCAGGCTCGCCATCACGGTCTCGACCCGGTCGGCAACGTCCTTCGGCGATGTCGCCGCCGTCGCGCCGAGCGCCACGAGCTTGTCCGTGACCTCCTTGCGTGTGTCGAACACGACGAGCCTGTGTCCCGCCTCGATCAGCCGCCGCGCCATCGGCAAACCCATGTTTCCGAGCCCGATGAATCCGATGTCCATGGTATTTCCTTCTTTTCTTCGTTGTTGTGAGAGATGCTTGATCGACCCGCGGTGTCGTCCCGGGGCATCGCGGAGCGATGAGCCCGGGACCCATAACCCCAGGGAGAAGTTGTTGCGCGAAGCCGGTCACTCCGAGTCCCGCTAACCACGTCGTCCTGTGGTTATGGGTCCCGGGCTCGCGCTTCGCGCGCCCCGGGACGACGGAGTTCCCTTCACGCCTTGCCGTCGATCTCCGCAAACACCTCGCGCGCGATGCGGAAACTGTCGACTGCGGTGGGCATGCCGCCATAGATCGCGACCTGCATCAGGATCTCGCGGATCTCCTCGCGGCTGACGCCGTTGGTCAGCGCGCCCTTCAGATGCGCGCGAAACTCGTGCTGGCGGTTCAGGATCGCGATCATGGCGATGTTGAGCATGCTGCGGGTCTTGCGCGGCAACTCCTCGCGGCCCCACACCGTGCCCCAGCAATATTCGTTCAGCATCTCCTGGAACGGGCGGTTGAAATCGTCGACGTTCTTCAGGGCGTTGTCGACATAGGCTTCGCCCAGCACCGCTTTGCGGACTTCCAGGCCCTTGTCGTGCATCTTCTTGTCCATGGCGTTTTCCTCTCGTCTCCTTCGGATGGCGGCGCGGAAATTACGGGGTTGTGCGGGGCCAGTCACGTCCTCGTGTTATGCGGGAAAAGGGGTGTCTCCCGTACCGGAACGGATGCCTCAGTGCTGCCGTTGTGATAGGCTTCTCTCCCGGGCAACCTGGAGAGTTGATTGAACGGCGTCACCCCCGACCCGTCAGACCCGATCCGCAACAGCGATGCTCTGTCGCGGCTGAAGCTGGCGCAGGCCCTCGATCGGGCCATTTATGCCATCGCATGGGAGCGTGCCTGGCCGAATTTGGCGCGGCTTCTGACCGTCGTCGGCCTGTTCCTGGTGGTGTCCTGGGCCGGCCTCTGGCTGGCGCTGCCGTTCGTCGCCCGTGCCGTCGGTCTGGTCGTTTTCGCCGGCATCGCAATTGCCGTCCTGTTTCCTTTGATTCGCTTCCGCTGGCCGAGCCGCGAGGAGGCGCTGGCCCGGCTCGATCGTGGCTCCGGCATCCGTCATCGCCCGGCCACGACGCTGACGGACACGTTGTCCTCGCAGGACCCGGTCGCACAGGCGCTGTGGCAGGCGCAGCGCGAGCGTACGCTGGCCTCGCTCAAGCGCATCCGCGCCGGCCTGCCGCATCCGCGGCTGGCGCTGCATGATCCCTGGGCGCTGCGCGCGCTGGTCATGGTGATGCTGGTTGCGACCTTCTTCGCCGCCGGCGACGAGCGCGGAATGCGGCTCGGGGCCGCCTTCGACTGGAACGGCGTGCTGGCGCCGGCCAATGTTCGCGTCGATGCCTGGGTCACCCCGCCGCTCTACACCAGCAAGCCGCCGGTCATCCTGTCGGCCGCCAACAAGGAGGCCGCGGCGCTGCCGGCTTCCGGTCCCCTGGCCGTTCCCGCAGGCTCGACCCTGATCGTGCGCTCCTCCGGCGGCAGTCTGGATGTCGTCGTCTCCGGCGGCCTCAAGGAGGTCGCCCCCGCGGAAGTCGCGCCCAAGGGCACCAACGAGAAGCATTTCACCATCACCGCTGACGGCACCGCACATGTCCGCGCGCCCTCCGGCCAGCCGCAATGGGCGTTTGCGGCCACGCC
The DNA here is from genome assembly GCF_023100965.1 of Bradyrhizobium sp. 192. Taxonomy (NCBI): domain Bacteria; kingdom Pseudomonadati; phylum Pseudomonadota; class Alphaproteobacteria; order Hyphomicrobiales; family Nitrobacteraceae; genus Bradyrhizobium; species Bradyrhizobium sp. 192. The sequence continues at coordinate 8,029,083 of NZ_CP064690.1, read as the reverse complement.
GGACCATGCGCCGACGATCGCGCTCGCCAAGGATCCCGAGCGCCAGGCGCGCGGCGGGCTGCAGCTCTCCTACAAGATCGAGGACGATTACGGCGTCACCGGCGCGGATGCGCAGATTGCGCTGCGCCCCGCCGACACCAAAGACGGCAGCAAGGATTCCGACGGCAAGGCTGCGCCGCGGCCGTTGTTCCAGCCGCCGCAATTCCCGCTCGTGCTGCCGAACGCGCGCACCCGCAACGGCGTCGGCCAGACGGTGAAAGACCTCAGCGAGGACCCCTATGCCGGCGCCGACGTCACGCTGACGCTCACCGCCAAGGACGAGGCCGGCAACGAGGCCAGGAGCGAACCCTTCAACATGCGCTTGCCCGAGCGTCTGTTCACCAACTCTCTCGCGCGTGCGCTGATCGAGCAGCGCCGCATTCTCGCGCTCGACGCCAACAGGAACTCGGACGTCTACACCGCGCTCGACGCGCTGATGATCGCACCCGAATTGTTCACGCCGGATGCCGGCTGCTATCTCGGCCTCCGGAGTCTCGCGACCCAGCTCGAGGCTGCCCGTACCGACGATGCGTTGCGCAACGTGGTGGCGAGCATGTGGGCCTTCGCGACCACCATCGAGGACGACGGTGTCGCCGGCAGCGTCAACGCCGCGCTGCGCTCGGCGCAGGACGCGCTCAAGGCGGCGCTGGAACGAGGCGCCAGCGAGGACGAACTCAGGGTGCTTACGCAGAAGCTGCGCGAGGCCATGGCCGGCAAGGTGCGCGATCTCGCCCGCCGCGCCGAGCAGAATCCGCTCGGTGCCCGGCAGCCGTTCCCCGCGGAGGTCCAGCTCATCCTCGACAAGGCAGTCGAGTTGCGACAAAAGACCCAGAAGGCGACGCCCGAGCAGCTCGCGGATCTTGCGCAGCAGCAGGACGTCTTGCGCGAGCAGCTTCAGGCCTACCGGAAGTCGGCGAACAGCCGTGCCAACAAGGCGGGAGACGACAAGACCAACCAGTTCACGCGGGACCGGAAATGCGGAAGCTAGCACGCGCGCCAGTCTTGAAGGCGATGTCGATCGCCTGCCTCGCCTTGCTGTTGGGCGGCGTTTGGCCGGCCGCTGCCCAGCTGGATCAGGATCCTGACGCGCTGCTCGACAGCGCGGAAAAGGCGATGCAGGAATCCGGCGACAGCCTCCGGCAGAAGGAATCCGGGAAGAGCCTGGGCAACCAGTCCGACGCCATCCAGAAGCTCGAGGAGTACAAGCGGGCGACGGAACGGAGCCAATCCTCCAGCCGTGATCGCAACGTCATCACGCAGCGCGATCTGGATGACCTTCTGCGGCAGATCGAGAAGGCGGCGCGCGAAGGCAATAAAGAGGCGGCCCAGCGCATGCTCGAGCAGCTCGCGCAGATCATGGAAAACCTCCAGATGGCGCAGCCCGGGCAATCCGGCGAGAGCGAGATGGAGCAGGCGCTGAACGAGCTCAGCGACATGATCCGCAAGCAGCAGCAATTGCGCGACAAGACTTTCAAGCAGGGCCAGGATTCCCGGCGTGACCGCTCGCGCGGCAAGCAGCAGGGCGACCAGTCGATGTCGGAGCTGCAGCAGGATCAGCAGTCGTTGCGTGACCGTTTGAAGAAGCTGCAGGACGAACTCGCCAAGCGCGGCCTCGCGCAAAAGGGACAAAAAGGCCAGAAGAGTCAGCAGGGTCAGAAAGGCCAGCAGGGCGATCCGGGCCAGAGCGGCGATCAGGACGGCGATCAGGGGGAGGACGACGGCAGCCTGGACGACGCCGACGGTGCCATGGGCGATGCCGGTTCGAAGCTCGGCGATGGCAATGCCGATGGCGCCGTGGACTCGCAGGGCAAGGCTCTCGACGCGATGCGCAAGGGCGCGCAGAAGATGGCCGAGGCGATGCAGCAGGGCGATGGCGAGGGGCAGGGCGATGGTCCCGGCAACCGGGCCGGCCGTCAGCAGAGCGGCGGCAATCAGACCGATCCGCTGGGCCGGCCGCTGCACGGCCGGGATCTCAGCGACGACTACACCGTCAAGATCCCGGGCGAGATCGACGCCCAGCGCGTCCGCCGCATTCTCGAAGAGCTCCGCCGCCGCTTAGGGGACAGCTCGCGCCCGCAGATCGAGCTCGATTACATCGAGCGGCTGCTGAAGGATTTTTGAGGCGGACGCCACAAGCTCACTGTCATCGCCCGACTTGATCGGGCGATCCAGTACTCCGAGACGGTTGTTATTTAATCGATAGGCTGCGGCGTACTGGATGCCCCGCCTTCGCGGGGCATGACAGCAGTATATGTGGCTAGTGTCGCCTAAGACCCCTTCTTCGCCGCCAGCGCGTCCGCCACGGCGATGCGGATATCGGCGATCGAGAACGGTTTTGTCACGACGTCGTGCACCAGCGCGTTGAGATTCGAGGCGCGCTCGCGCTGGTCGGCAAAGCCGGTCATCAGCAGGATGGTCAAATCGGGAAAATCGCGCGCGGCGGAGAGCGCCAGCGCGATGCCGTCCATCACGGGCATCTGGATGTCGGTGAGGAGCAGGTCGAACGCGCCGTCCTCGCGGGTCAGGATCTCCAGCGCTTCGGCGCCGTCCTGCGCGGTGACCGTTTCGTGCCCGTCCATGGCGATGGCGCGCGCCACCAGCGTGCGCATCGAATCCTCGTCGTCAGCGATCAGGATCTTCGGCATGGGATCAACCTTCGGACCAACTCCCGGGCGGCACCTGGCGGCGCGATTATACGCTGCCACCGGCAATGTCGCGCCGGTTGAAGAAGCGAACGTCGATATTGCGGCCTTCCGGCGGCGGCGAGGCGAGGCGGGAGCGGAAGAAGGCGCGCTCGCCGGGCCGCAGCACGGTCTGCTCCAGCACCGTATTCCAGGCGTAGATCTCCGCGCCTTGCCCGTCGCGGACGGCAAAGCGCAGCCGCGGAATATCGAGCGGCTTCTTGCCCTCGCCGACGATCACGCCCTCGATCACCAGCACCTGCTTACCGTCCACGGTCTCGCTGGACAGCTTCACGTCCCTGAAGGCGAGGCCCCGCAGGTTCACCTCAAGCCCGACCATCTTGTAGAAGGCGGCGGTCTGCGGCAGCAGCCGCACCATGTCGCCGCGCCAGATCACCAGCGCCAGCACCAGCGCGCCCATGCCGGCGCAGGCGGTCGGCACGCCGAAATGGGATTTTTGGGGCGCAGCGGTGGTGACCGGTCGGCTGACCCGTGCGCCGCGGCGGGGGAACAGGCTGCGGAACCAGGACTGGTGCTGCGCGCCGACGACCTCTTCCTCGGCCTCCCGGGCCGCCGCCGACCACTCGTCCTCGGTTTCATTGGGAGCCTCTTCCTCGGGCCAGTCGCTGGCGATCGAGGGGCTGTCAACGACAGGCGCATCAGTGTCGCCGTCGTCCTTGGCGTAGGAGTTCCACTGCTCGGCAAGGTCGGCCTGATCGTCGGCCTGGCTGGCCGCGGCCATGGCCGGGACGGATGTCTCCTCGATGGCATCCTCGGCATGGGCGATCCAGGTCTCCTTGCAGCGGGAACAGCGGACCGCCCGTCCGTTCGCCCCAAGGCTCGCGAGCTTGATGGCGTAGGATGTCATACAATGGGGGCAGACGATATGCATGGACGAGCCTCGACGATGACCCAGTCGTGCCGAACCGGGCGCCCTGGATGCTACAAGGCGACCGTTAACGAACCGGAAACCATAACGGCGGCAAAACCGGTTGATCGCGCATGGCGGAGCGCAGCCATGCGACCCGCGCCCCCTCTCGAACGGAGCTGAACTTGGTTCGGTTCGAAAATGTCGGATTGCGTTACGGTCTGGGGCCGGAGATCCTGCGCGACCTCAGTTTCCAGATCCCGGCGCATTCGTTCCAGTTCCTCACCGGCCCCTCCGGTGCGGGCAAGACCTCGCTGCTGCGCCTGTTGTTCCTGTCGCACCGACCGACGCGGGGCCTCGTCAATCTGTTCGGCCACGACATCTCGCAGCTCGGCAAGGACGAGATCGCCGATCTGCGCAAGCGCATCGGCATCGTGCTGCAGGATTTCCGCCTGCTCGATCACATGACGACCTACGAGAACGTGGCGCTGCCGTTCCGCGTCATGGGCCGCAGCGAGTCGAGCTATCGCAAGGAGGTGATCGATCTGTTGCGCTGGGTCGGGCTTGGCGAGCGCATGGACGCGCTGCCGCCGATCCTGTCGGGCGGTGAGAAGCAGCGCGCGGCGATCGCGCGCGCCGTGATCTCGCGGCCGCAACTGCTGCTCGCGGACGAGCCGACCGGCAGCGTCGATCCGACGCTGGGGCGCCGCCTGCTGCGGCTCTTCATCGAGCTCAACAAATCGGGCACCGCCGTCATCATCGCGACCCACGACATCGGCCTGATGGACCAGTACGAGGCCCGCCGTCTCGTGCTGCATCAGGGACGGCTGCACGTCTATGAATAGAACCGACGAGCGCGGCGTGTTGGTCGACCTCGGACAGGAGCGTCCGCAGCTTCCGGCCAACGCGCGCAACATGTCGCCGATCGTGCCGCGCGCCTCGATCCAGGGCCGCGCGCTGGTCGCCGTCGTGGCCATCATGACCTTCCTGGCGTCAATGACCACGGGCACGGTGCTGCTGGTGAGTGCCTCCGCCGCGGAATGGCAGTCGGACGTCGCGAGCGAGATCACCATCCAGGTTCGCCCGCAGCCCGGCCGCGATCTCGAACGCGACACCGCGGCAGTGACGGAGGCGATGCGCGCGCAAGCCGGAATCGTCGAGGTCAAGCCGTTCACCCGGGAGGAGAGCGGCAAGCTGCTCGAGCCCTGGCTCGGCACCGGGCTGTCGATGGACGATCTGCCGGTGCCGCGCATGATCATCGCGCGCGTGCAACCCGGCACGCCGCTCGATCTCGGCGTCCTGCGCGCGCGCGTGACCCAGGTCGCGCCAAGTGCCAGCGTCGATGACCACCGCGCATGGATCGAGCGGATGCGCTCCATGACCAACGCCACCGTGCTCGCCGGCCTCGGCATCCTCGCGCTGGTCATCGTCGCCACCATCATCTCGGTCTCGTTCGCGACCCGCGGCGCCATGGCGGCGAACCGTCCGATCGTCGAGGTGCTGCATTTCGTCGGTGCCGGCGATCGCTACATCGCCAATCGCTTCCTGCGCCATTTCCTCAGGCTGGGCCTGGAGGGCGGCGTGATCGGCGGCGGCGCCGCGATGCTGGTGTTCGGCTTCTCCGAGTCGATCGCCGGCTGGTTTTCCGGTACCCCCGTCGGCGATCAGTTCGCCGCGCTGCTCGGCACCTTCTCGCTGCGGCCGTCCGGCTACATCGTGCTCGTGGTCCAGGCCGTGCTGATCGGCGCCATCACCGCGGTGGCCTCACGCCAGACCCTGTTCGCGACATTGAACGATGTCGACTAGGGTTGATAACCGGACTCCACTTCGCCTCAAAACGTTTTAAAATCACTCTAGGGAAGGGTTCACTGACATCACATGACCTCGCCGACCGACGATCGATCGCCGAACCTGCCGCGCGGCTGGCTGCGCGCGGCATTGGTGTCGACGATTGCGTTCGCCTTTGTCGGGGCGGCGGCGGGCTTCATCGCGTTCCTGTCGCAATTGCGCGGCGCCGAGATCGCCCCAAGCCGGAAGGCAGACGGCATCGTGGTCCTGACCGGCGGTTCCTCGCGGGTGTCGGATGCGATGGAGCTGCTTGCTTCCGGCTACGGCAGGCGGCTGCTGATCTCCGGCGTGCACCCGACGTCGACGGCGAGCGACATCTCCCGGACGCTGCCGGAGAACCAGTCCTTCATGACCTGTTGCGTCGATCTCGACCGCACCGCGCTTTCGACCCGCGGCAATGCGGCGGAGGCGCGGCGCTGGGCCGAGGGCCGCCGGTTCAAGTCGCTGATCGTGGTCACCTCAAACTATCACATGCCGCGCGCGCTGGTGGAATTCTCGCACGCGATGCCACAGACGACGCTGATCCCGTTCGCGGTGGTCGGCGACAAATGGCGCGAGGAGCCGTGGTGGACTTCGGCGTCCACCTTGCGGCTGCTGCTTTTGGAATATGTCAAGTACATCGCGGCCGAGCTCAGGGTGCGGCTGGAGGATTTCGGGATTGACCTTTCGCCCGAGATGTCGGAGCAGCCTGCAGGTCAGCAACCGAAGCGGCCCGCCACCGCACAGGCCAATTGACCGGCAATTGATCGGCAAATTAATCGGATCGTCGATGTTCCTGATTTTCCTGCGCTCGCTCGTGTTCAACGTGCTGTTCTACACCGTGCTGGTGTGCCTCGCGATCGTGGCGCTGCCGACCTTCCTGCTGCCGCCGCGCGCCATGCTGACCGTCGCGCAATGGTGGGCGAAGGCGACGCTGGTGCTGATGCGCGTGGTCTGCAACATCAAGGTCGAATTCCGCGGCGTCGAGAACATCCCGCAAGGACCGCTGGTGATCGCGGCCAAGCACCAGTCGTTCTGGGAGACGTTCGTGCTGCCCGGATTCTTCAATCGTCCGATCTTCATCCTCAAGCGTCAGCTCATGCAGATCCCGGTGTTCGGTCAATTCCTGGTCAAGACCGGGATGATCGCGATCGACCGCAAGGCCGGCGTGAAGGCGCTGCTGGACATGACCCGGCGGGCGCGCGAGGCGGTGCGCAGTGGGAAGCAGCTCGTGATCTTTCCGGAAGGCACGCGCCGCGCGCCGGGCGCGCCGCCCGACTACAAGACCGGCTTTGCGCAGATCTATTCGTCCTGCGGCGTGCCGTGCCTGCCGATCGCGCTCAACTCCGGCCTGTTCTGGCCGCGCCGCACCTTCATGCGCTATCCCGGAACGCTCGTGGTGGAATTCCTCGATCCGTTGCCGTCGGGCCTGCCGAAGGATGAGTTTCTCTCTCGTGTGCAAACGGCGATCGAAGAGGCAACGAGCCGCCTCGTCGAAGCCGGCCGCAAGGAGCAGGAGCAATTGATCGGCGCATCGCCGAGTTACGCGCCGTCGGAGAGCTAGCGGCCGTCTCGATCGTCGGGAGCCGGCGCGTGCAGCGAATGCGCATCGCCATGGAGCATGGTCGCGAGCTGATGCAGTTGCGTATCGCGAAAACCTTCGGCCTCGATCGCCTTCACCGTCGCGGTGACGTAGTCGCGGTTGGCGCCGGACTGGCCGTGGCCCTGGACGACGTGGCGGTGCTGCTCGGCGAGCGAGAGACGGCCGGCATATTGCACATGGCCGCGGTCGACGACATAGGCGAGCGCAGGGACGCGCTGGCGCGCATCGTTCTCCAGCCAGACCGAGCGCATCACCTCGCGATAGACCGAGGTGACTTGCTCGCGCGCGCGCAAATACGCGACGACGTCAGCGCGGTTTTTTTCAGCGACGCGAAAGGCAATGCCGCGGCAGGCGCCGCCGCGGTCGAGCCCGAGCACCAGGCCCGGCTTCTCCGGCGTGCCGCGATGGACGAAGGAATAGACGCAGAGCGCGCGGTGCTCGCCGACCAGCCGCGCCGGGACGCGCTCCTCGAACTCGAAGCCCGGCCGCCACATCAGCGAACCATAGCCGAACACCCAGAGGTCGCCCGTGGCTGTGGTGACGGAGGGGAGGGTGATTTCGGACATTTCGGGCACGGCTACCAGAACCGCGCTCCCAAGCGAAGCGGATTCTCCGCCTTTCGTCGCAGCCGAACCTCGCTTACATTTGCCATCATCTGGGGTCAAAGGGTCGCCGCATGTCCGATATGACCGTTTCCGCAGGCCGGCGCTCCCGTTGGGGCCTTTTCATCGCCCCCGTCCTCGTCCTGATCCTTGCCGTCGCGTGGAGCTGTTTCTGGTTCTATGCGGCCTCGCAGGCCGAAGTGGCCGCCGACGCCTGGCGGGCGCAGGAGGCCAAGTCCGGCCGCATCTATGACTGCGCCAAGCGCTCGATCGCCGGCTTCCCGTTCCGCTTCGAGGTCCAGTGCGCCGGCGCCAGCGTCTCGCTGGTGTCGCAGAACGCGAGCAAGACGCCGTTCACGGCCAAGCTCGACAACATCCTGGTCGTTGCCCAGGTGTACGATCCCAAGCTCGTCATCGCCGAATTCTCCGCGCCCGCGACGCTGACCGACGGCGTCACGCAAAATACCTTCGTGGTGAACTGGAGCAAGGGCCGCAGCAGCGTGGTCGGCCTGCCGGCCATCCCGGACCGCGCCTCGCTCGTGTTCGATGATCCCAGTCTCAATCGTCTCGACGGCAGCGTGCAGGTGCCGCTCGCGCGCGCCAAGCAGGTTGAGCTGCACGGGCGCCTCGCCGAGGGCTCGCCAGCCGATCACCCTGTGATCGAGACCGTGCTCCATGTCGCGCAAGGAAGCATCCAGGGCGTTCATCCCCTGCTCGCCGAGCCGTTCGAGGCCGACACGCGCGCGAAGATCACCGGCCTGTCCGACCTCACGCCAAAGCCCTGGCCGCAGCGGTTCCGCGAGATCCAGGCCGCCGGCGGCCACATCGAGATCGTGCAGTCGCGGATCCAGCAGGGCGAGATGATCGCGGTTGCGGCCGGCACGCTCGGCCTCTCGGTCAACGGCCGGCTCGACGGCGAATTGCAGATGACGGTGACTGGCCTCGAACGCGTGATCCCGGCGCTCGGCATCGAGAAGATGCTGGAAGAGGGCGTGCCGCAGGCCACGCTCGACCGCGTCGCGCCCGGCGTGAAGTCGCAGGACCTCAACAATCTGTTCGGTGCGCTCGATCGCGCCGTTCCCGGTCTCGGCAAGGTCATCAAGCAGAACGCCAATGCCGGCGTCGCCGCCGGCATCAACTCGATCGGTACCGAGAGCACGCTGGAAGGCAGGAAGGCGCGCAGCTTCCCGCTGAAATTCGTCGACGGCGCCGTGCTGCTCGGCCCGGTCAAGGTCGGCCAGATCCCGCCGCTGTATTAGTTGGATGCCGTAGCCCGCATGAGCGAAGCGACATGCGGGGACCGTCCCGGATGTCGCTTCGCTCATCCGGGCTACGGGTCTGTCCGCTACGGCTTCTTCAGCGCCCCGTGCTGGCGGCCGAAATCCGCGGCTGCCGAATCCTGGCCGATCTCGACGATGCCGCGGCGGATGGCGCGGGTGCGGGTGAAATGGTCGAACAGCGCTTCGCCGTCGCCGCGCCGAATCGCGCGCGTCAGTTTTGCGAGATCCTCGGTGAAAGTGCCGAGCATCTCCAGCACGGCTTCCTTGTTGGCGAGGAAGACGTCGCGCCACATCGTCGGGTCGGAGGCCGCGATGCGGGTGAAATCGCGGAAACCGCCGGCCGAGAACTTGATCACCTCGGATTCCGTCACTTGCGCCAGCTCGTCGGCGGTGCCGACGATGGTGTAGGCGATCAGATGCGGCAGATGGCTGGTGATCGCCAGCACGAGATCGTGATGATCCGGCGTCATCACCTCGACCTTGGCACCCATTGCCGCCCAGAACGCGCGCAGGCGATCGGTGGCCGCGGCATCGACACCTTCCGGCGGGGTGAGAATGCACCAGCGATTGATGAACAGCTCGGCGAAACCCGAATCCGGTCCCGAATGCTCGGTGCCGGCGACAGGATGCGCGGGCACGAAATGAACCGTCTTCGGCAGGTGCGGTGCCATGTCCCTGACGATGGCGCCCTTGACCGAGCCGACGTCGGAGACGATCGCGCCGGGCTTCAGGTGAGCGGCAATCTCCTGCGCCACCGGCCCGCAGGCGCCGACGGGAATGCAGAGGATGACGAGATCGGCATCCTTCACGGCGTCTGCATTGGTCGCCACGACCTGGTCGACGATGCCGAGCTCCATCACCCGCGCGCGGGTCTTTTCCGAGCGCGCGGTGGTGACGATCTCGCCGGCCAGGCCCTGGAGCTTCGCAGCGCGCGCGATCGAGCCGCCGATCAGGCCGAAGCCGATCAGCGCGACGCGCTGGAAGTGCGGCGCGCTGCTCATTTGCCGGCCTGGAAGTCGCGCAGGCCCTCTACGACGAGGCGGTTGGCCTCCTCGGTGCCGATGGTCATGCGCAGCGAATGCGGCAGGCCGTAGTTCTTCAGGCCGCGCAGCACCAGGCCGCGCTTGGTCAGGAACGCATCGGCCTCGTCAGCGGTCTTGCCCTTGTCGGTCGGGAAGTGGATCAGCACGAAATTGGCGACGCTCGGCGTCACCTTCAGCCCGAGCTTGCCGATCTCCTCGGTCAGCCAGTTGCGCCAGGTCTCGGTGAACTGCTTCGACATCGCCTGGTGCGCGGTGTCCTCGATCGCGGCGACCGCGGCATACATCGCCGGCGTCGACACGTTGAAGGGACCGCGGATGCGGTTGACCGCGTCGATGATGTGCTCGGGGCCGAACATCCAGCCGATGCGCAGCGCGGCGAGGCCGTGGATCTTGGAGAAGGTGTGCGTCACCACCGTGTTCTCGGTGGTGGCGACGAGCTCGATCCCCATCTCGTAGTCGTTGCGCGAAACGTAGTCGGAATAGGCGGCGTCGAGCACCAGCAGCACGTGCGAGGGCAGGCCGGCCCGCAGCCGCTTGACCTCGTCGAATGGAATATAGGTCCCGGTCGGATTGTTGGGGTTGGCGAGCCAGACCAGCTTGGTCTTCGGCGTCACCGCCTTGAGAATGGCGTCGACGTCGCAAGTGAGGTTCTTTTCGGCCGCGACGACGTTCTTGGCGCCGACCGCCATGGTCGCGATCGGGTAGACCAGGAATCCGTGCGTGGTGGAGATCGCCTCGTCGCCGTGGCTGAGATAGGTGTGGGCGAGCAGATTGAGGATCTCGTCCGAGCCGGCGCCGCAGATGATGCGGTTGGGATCGAGCCCGAAAGAGCGGCCGATCGCCTCGCGCAGCACGCGCGAGGTCCCTTCCGGATAGTCTTCCAGGTGATCCGCCACGTGCTTGAACGCCTCGATCGCCTTGGGCGAGGGCCCGAACGGCGTCTCGTTGGCGGAGAGCTTGAACACCTTGCGGCCCGGCTCGGCGACCGGGCTCTTGCCGGGCGTGTAGGGCGCAATATCGAGAATGCCGGGATTCGGCACGGGGCGTGACATCTTGAACTCCGAAAATGGCGGGGCGCGGCGCGTGACTTACGATTTCGCCCCGGTCGGGGGCACCGTATAGCGCGTTGCGTGGCTGCCGACGAGGGCCGTGGAGCGCACCGAGGCCCCCGCTTCGATCAGGGCAGCCCTGATTTTGTCGATGCTGGTCGCGCTCGTGACCGAGACTAGCAGCGCCGCGCCGTCGAAGGCGGTATCGGGCACCGCCACGATTTCGGCGAGCGGCGACAGGGCGCGCGCCACCTCCGCGTTCCAGCCGGACACGCGCACGCTGAAGGTCTCGACCTCGGTCACTAGGGCGCTGTCGGGGACGCGCGAGATCGCGAACACCGGCAGTGCGGCCGGATGGTCGGCGCGCTCGACGAACGGCATGCGCGCGATGATCTTCGGCGCGCCTTTTTCCTCGAGCGAGAGCCACCACGGCGTGCGGCTGGAGGTCGCCGAGACCAGCGCCAGGTCGCCCTTGGATTTCGCCACCGCCTCGACCGCGGCCTGCGCGCTGAAATGCGCGACGTAAGGCACGGTGAAACCAAAATGGAAGCGCGCGGAATCGCGCATCGCCGGCTCGCTCACGGAGATGTCAGCATGCACGGAGAACGGCGCCTGCACGTAAGTGAACGTCGAGATGATGACGCGCCAGATGCTCTCGACCGTGTCGAGTGGCAGGATGCCGCGATGCCGCTGCACGAGGTCGCGCATCATGGCGGCCTCGCGCGCCGGGCGGAACGCCGAGCCGACCTCCTGGGTCTGCTTCACCTGGATCAGGCGGTCGATGATGTCGCCACGCTGCATCAACAGACGATGCATGCCGTCGTCGATCGCGTCGATCTCCTTGCGCAGTTCCTGCAGCGATGGTGGCGCGGGCGGAATTTGGGACATGTCTGGCTGTCGATTGTTCCGATGGGGAATGCCCTGATTAGGCAGTCGGGGCCGCGAAAGCAAAGAGAAATGACGCTGCTTTCCGCCGAAGGCGCAGCAGGCGAATTTGGTCGATCCGGGCCGCGACTTGACGAAAACCGCCCAAGACGGTAGCTTTTGCCCGTTCCGTGGTCATTTGAGCCGGCCGGCTTGCAGCCACGTTAAAAAACTCGCTAAACAGGCCGGGGACGTTTTCGATCCCGGCCGAACCTTTCGTTCAGGCCGGGTTTTTCATGGCCTGATTTCAAATGCGGTCTCGAGCTCGACCGCAAACGAGGTCGATGGTCAGATGGGTGACGTCAAGTCGATACCGAGTCCTGCGATCAGCGCCGACGAGCGATCGCACGAGGTGGGTCATCCGAGTTCGCAGGTCGCACATTTCGGCGGCGAGCAGCCGCTACGGCTCGATTGCGGCGTCGATCTCACCCCGTTTCAGATCGCCTACCAGACCTATGGCGAACTCAACGCCGATCGCTCCAACGCGGTGCTGATCTGCCATGCGCTGACCGGCGATCAGCATGTCGCCAACGTGCACCCCGTCACCGGCAAGCCCGGCTGGTGGGAGACGCTGGTCGGTCCCGGCCGCCCCATCGATCCCAAGCACTACTTCATCATCTGCTCCAATGTGATCGGGGGCTGCATGGGCTCGACCGGGCCGGCGTCGATCAATCCCGCCACCGGTAAGGTCTGGGGCCTGGAATTCCCCGTCATCACCATCCCCGACATGGTGCGCGCGCAGGCCATGCTGATCGACCGGCTCGGCATCGACACGCTGTTCGCGGTGGTCGGCGGCTCGATGGGGGGCATGCAGGTGCTGCAATGGACCGCGGCCTATCCTGCTCGCGTGTTCTCCGCGCTGGCGATTGCCTGCGCGACGCGGCACTCGGCGCAGAACATCGCCTTTCACGAGCTTGGCCGTCAGGCCGTGATGGCCGATCCCGACTGGCACGCTGGCGGCTACGCCGATCAGGGCATCCATCCGCATCGCGGGTTGGCGGTGGCGCGGATGGCCGCGCACATCACCTATCTCTCCGACGCCGCGCTGCATCGCAAGTTCGGCCGCCGCATGCAGGACCGTGAGCTGCCGACCTTCTCGTTCGACGCCGACTTCCAGGTCGAGTCCTATCTGCGCTACCAGGGCTCGTCCTTCGTCGAGCGCTTCGACGCCAACTCCTATCTCTATCTGACGCGCGCGATGGATTATTTCGACATCGCCGCCGACCATGGCGGCGTGCTCGCGAAGGCGTTCGCGGAAATCAAGACCCGCTTCTGCGTCGTCTCCTTCACCAGCGACTGGCTGTTCCCGACCTCGGAATCGCGCGCGCTGGTGCATGCGCTGAATGCGTCGAGCGCGCGGGTGTCGTTCGCCGAGATCGAGACCGATCGCGGCCACGACGCCTTTCTGCTCGACGTGCCCGAATTCCTCGATATCTCCCGCGCTTTCCTGCAATCGGCAGGCAAGGCGCGCGGACTGAAGGATGGCTAGCATGTCCGTGCAGGAAGTATTGCCGCTGGGCGGCGTCGCGACCGGGCAGTCCGGTGATTTTCGCACCGATCATCGGCTGGTGGCCGAGATGGTCAAGCCCGGCTCGAAAGTGCTCGATGTCGGTTGCGGCGAGGGCGATCTGCTTCAGTTGCTGGAAACCCGCGGCATCGACGGCCGCGGCATCGAACTGTCGCGCGAGGGCGTCAACCGCTGCGTCGCCAAGGGGCTCGCGGTGGTGCAGGGAGATGCCGACACCGACCTCGTCAATTATCCGGATGACGCCTTCGACTACGTGATCCTGTCGCAGACGCTGCAGGCAACACGGCAGCCGCGCGTGGTGCTGGAGAATCTGCTGCGCATCGGCCGCCGTGCCATCGTCTCGTTCCCGAATTTCGGCTTCTGGAAGATGCGGCTCCAGCTCCTGATCGGCGGCCACATGCCGCGCACCGAGAATCTGCCGGCGACCTGGTACGACACCGCCAACATCCATTTCTGCACCATCAAGGATTTCGTCGAGCTCTGCGACGAGATCAACGTCAAGATGGAGCGCGCCATCGCGCTCGATCTCTATGGTCGCCCGATCCCGCTGAACCTGCCATGGTGGGTGTGGAACATGTTCGGCGAGCAGGGCGTGTTTCTGCTGAGCAGGGGCGGGGGGAAGTGACGCTGTAGGCGTCATTCCGGGGCGCGCGTAGCGCGAGCTATGATGCGCAATTGCGCATCTGAGAATCCATCGCGCAACAGTATTTATGGTCTCATGGATTCCGGGCTGCGCCTTCGGCGCATCCCGGAATGACAGCTCTAATGCGCCGCCAGCGACCGCGGATCGCGCACTGGCCATCTTCCCGCTTCCACCAGCGTCACGAACCGCGCCACCGTCTCGTTGAACAGCGCGGGCTCTTCGAGGTTGAGCACGTGGCCCGACTTCGGAAACATGGCGAGCCCGGCCGCCGGCAGATGCTGCTTCAGGAACAGGCTCGGTCCGACGCAGGGATCGTCCTCGTCACCGCAGACGATCAGCGCCGGCGTGGACGCTTTCTTGATCGCATCCGTCATCGTGTAGATCGAGGGGCGGCCGCCCTGGAAGCCACGCATCGTGTTTGCCGATCCCCTGGAATCGTGCCGCGCCAGCGCGGCATAGAAATCGGCATGGCCGCGGGGGTCCTTCACCAGGAAGGGAATCCGGCTCGGCGCCTCGCGCGTGACTTTCGCGACCTCGGCGGAGCCCAGCGTCTCGAACTGCTCGGCATTGGTGCGGCACTGCTTGCGCCAGGCCTCCAGATTCTCGATCTCGGAGCCGGAGCCGACGCCGGCCAGCGTCATCGACAGCGCGCGCTGCGGCGCGTTGAGCCCGATCTGGAGCGAGGAGTAGGCGCCCATCGACAGGCCGACCAGATGCGCGCGCTCGATCTTGAGATGGTCGAGCACCGCGAGGGCATCGGTGTAGAAATGCGTGTAGCTGTAGACCTCGCCATCAGGCACGCCCGACGGCGCGTAGCCGCGCGCCGAATAGGTGATGCAGCGGTGGCCGCGCGCGAAGTAGCGCATCTGCGGCTCCCAGTTGGTATGGTCGGCCGCGAACTCGTGCAGAAAAATGATCGGCGTTCCCTGGCCCGCCTCTTCGAAATAAATGCGGACGTCGTCCCTGGTCGTGGCGTGGGGCATTAACCGTTTCCCTCTCTTGAAGCCGCCTTTGCAGGATTGCAGTTAATGTTGTTGTCGGCAATGCGGCAGCCTCAAGCCAGTATCGGCACAAAATCATCGCAGCTATTCGCTGGCAGCCCGCGTCTTTTTCTCGCCACATCGGGCGGCTTAACGGCCAGACCGATGTCGGCCGTTGCACGGGCCGATTGGGAAGTGGGGTGTCAACGAAGGATGAAGAATGTTTGAGTTGTTTGCGTCTCGCCTGTCGCGTTGTGTTGTCGCGCTGGCGATCTTGTTCGCGGCGGTCGCCGCGTTGGCTTCTCCGGCCTCAGCGCGGCCGCATCATCGTCACAGCGCAGAGCGGCACACTCACGTGCATCACGCCAGACATCATCATTACCGCCACCACGTACGCAGCTCGCGCTTCGAGCGCGGCGCGGCGCAATTGCAGGCGAGCGGATTTGGCAACACATTTGCGAGCTATGATCCGAACACCAATAGCCCCGGCGTTGCCATGAGCGGCAATGGTGGGACGATCATCAGCGGCGGCGGACGAATGGTCACGAGCGCTACCCGTCGCGCGGCCATGAGCGCGAACAGCGGCATGGCGAGTGATGCCACGAGCAGCGGCGGCTTCGGCGGCGGATCGAGCCTCGTATCCGAGGCGCGCCGTTACGTCGGCGGCAATCCGACCGGCCGCGGGAGCCTTTGGTGCGCGCGCTTCATGAACATGGTACTGGAGAAAACCGGCCACCGCGGCACCGGATCTGACATGGCGAACTCGTTCGCGCATTACGGCACGCGTGTCTCCGGCCCGCAGGTGGGTGCCATCGCAGTGATGTCGCGCGGCCGCCGTGGCGGTCATGTCGGCATCATCACCGGCGTCGACGCGCAGGGCAATCCGATCATGATCTCCGGCAACAACGGCAACCGCGTCCGCGAAGCCCCGGTCTCGCGCGGCCGGATCTACGCCTATGTGATGCCGAACTAACGCCCGTCATTGCGAGCGAAGCAATCCAGAATCCCTCCGCGGAATTCGTCTGGATTGCTTCGTCGCTTCGCTCCTCGCAATGACGGCAGTCGTTGAACAGGCAAGTCGTCAGATTAGTTTCGGCTCTTCGATCGCCACCGCATCACCCACGCCGATCTCGCCACCTTCGATCACCTCGGCATAGATGCCGCAATCCATGTGGCCAAGGTTGCGCGAGAGTGTCGGCGGGATTTCGAGATCGCGCTTGGCCGTCACCGGGTCGACATTGGTCGCCGGGCAGCGGACGATGCGCTTGACCACCTTCAGCCGTGCCGCGCCGATCGCCAGCGTCTGGCCGACTAGGTCGAGCTCGGACCAGGCCGGCCAGCCCTTCAGGTAGAGATTGGCGCGAAAGCGCAGCGGATGCACGGCAGTGCCGCCCAGCATGGTCTCGATGGCGCGGACGCTGCCGAGATTGATGATGGAGACGACCTTGCGGGCGACGTCGGAGAAGCTGTGGTCGCGGCCTGACAGCAGCTTCGGCGGACCCTTCAGCTCCGGCTGAAAATTCTCCGCGAAGTACCTCTCGATGGCGGCCCGCCCGGCCGCGGTCTCGAGATCGCCGCTGGTGACGGTCTGGCCGTCCCGGCGGATGGTCAAGACATTGGTGGCGTCGTCGAAGCGGCTGTCGAGAGAGGCAAGCCGCTCATTGCGCGCGAGCATCAGGAACTGGATTTTCGGCTTCCATTCGGGCTGCTCGGGATCGAACCCGCTCGGGCCGTTCTCGATGGCGTAGCGGCGGTCGGCGGGAAGGGTCCGGCCGGGCTGTAGGGGAACGCGGGTAAGCGGTTCCGGCGTCAGGCCCTTGATCGGGTAGCGGAAGAGCCCGGTGATTTCGGCAGTGTGGCTGACTGGCATTGCGGTCGGGGTCATGCTGCTACTTAAGGGATTCGACCCGGTCCCGCCAAGCCGGCGGGTCGGCGCACGAAATTGTGAACTCGCCTCTTTCGCATCTGCAACCTGCTTCCCACATCTGCCTCAGGCCGGTGGCAACGTCGGCGAAACACGACCGTTACCGGTTGAGAAACGTCAATGCGGTCATCGGAAACCCAATGAAGATGCCGTTTGGAGTGCCTTAGTGGGCTCCAGGGGCAGGCCGAGGGACAGAAAAGATGAATATCGACAAATATACCGAACGCTCCAGGGGCTTCATCCAGTCCGCGCAGTCGCTTGCGATGCGCGAGGGGCACCAGCAATTTTCGACCCTGCACCTCCTCAAGGTGCTTCTCGACGACAGCGAGGGGTTGGCCGGCGGTCTGATCGACCGCGCCGGCGGCAATTCCCGCGCAATCCTGAAGGCGACCGAGGACGCCCTCGGCAAGGTGCCGAAGGTCTCCGGCGGCGGCGCCGGCCAGATCTATCTGGCGCCCGAGCTCGCCCGCACTTTTGATGCCGCCGAAAAGGCCGGCGAGAAGGCCGGCGACAGCTTCGTCACGGTCGAGCGGCTGCTGCTCGGCCTGACGCTGGAAAAGACCAGCGAGGCCGGCGCGATCCTCGCCAAGGGCGGCGTCACCCCGCAAAATCTCAATGCCGCGATCGAGGCGCTGCGCAAGGGCCGCACGGCCGACTCGGCCACAGCCGAGAACGCGTACGACGCGCTGAAGAAATATGCCCGCGACCTGACCCAGGCCGCGCGCGACGGCAAGCTCGATCCGGTCATCGGCCGCGACGAGGAGATCCGCCGCACCATCCAGGTGCTCTCGCGCCGGACCAAGAACAATCCCGTCCTGATCGGCGAACCCGGCGTCGGCAAGACCGCCATCGCCGAAGGGCTCGCGCTCCGCATCGTCAATGGCGACGTGCCGGAGAGCCTGAAGGACAAGAAGCTGCTCTCGCTCGATCTCGGCGCGCTGATCGCGGGTGCAAAATACCGCGGCGAGTTCGAGGAAAGGCTGAAGGCCGTGCTCCAGGAAGTGACCGGGAGCGAGGGCACCTTCATCCTGTTCATCGACGAGATGCACACGCTGATCGGCGCCGGCAAGGGCGACGGCGCGATGGACGCGTCGAACCTGTTGAAGCCGGCGCTGGCCCGCGGCGAACTGCACTGCATCGGCGCGACCACGCTCGACGAATACCAGAAGCACGTCGAGAAGGACGCTGCGCTGGCGCGGCGGTTCCAGCCGATCTTCGTCAGCGAGCCCTCGGTCGAGGACACCATCTCGATCCTGCGCGGCCTCAAGGACAAGTACGAGCAGCACCATGGCGTGCGGATCACCGATTCCGCGCTCGTGGCGTCGGCGACGCTGTCCAACCGCTACATCACCGACCGTTTCCTGCCCGACAAGGCGATCGACCTCATGGACGAAGCCGCGGCGCGGCTGAAGATGCAGGTCGATTCCAAGCCGGAGGAGCTCGATTCGATGGATCGGGAAATCATCCGGCTGAAGATCGAACAGGAAGCACTGAAGAAGGAGAACGATGCCGGTTCGAAGAGCCGCCTGCAGACGTTGGAGAAGGAGCTGGCCGACCTCGAGGAGAAGTCCGCGGCGCTGACGGCACGCTGGAGTGCGGAGAAGAACAAGCTCTCCGACGCCCAGAAGCTGAAGGCCGAGCTCGACGGCTTGCGGGTCGAGCTTGCCAACGCCCAGCGGCGCGGTGAATTCCAGAAGGCCGGCGAGCTGGCCTATGGCCGGATCCCCGAGCTCGAGAAGCAGCTTGCCGACATCGAGGCCAAGGAGAACTCCGGCGAGATGATGGAGGAGGCGGTCACCGCCAACCACATCGCGCAGGTGGTCTCGCGCTGGACCGGCGTGCCCGTCGACAAGATGCTGGAGGGCGAGAAAGACAAGCTCCTGAAGATGGAGGACTCCCTCGGCAAGCGCGTCGTCGGACAGGCCGAAGCCGTGCATGCGGTTGCGACCGCCGTGCGCCGTTCGCGCGCGGGCCTGCAGGACCCGAACCGGCCGATGGGCTCGTTCATGTTCTTGGGCCCCACCGGCGTCGGCAAGACCGAGCTGACCAAGGCCCTTGCGGAGTACCTCTTCAACGACGAGACCGCGATGGTCCGCCTCGACATGTCCGAGTACATGGAGAAGCACTCGGTCTCGCGGCTGATCGGCGCGCCTCCGGGCTATGTCGGCTATGACGAGGGCGGCGCGCTCACCGAGGCGGTGCGGCGCCGGCCCTACCAGGTCGTGCTGTTCGACGAGATCGAGAAAGCGCATCCCGACGTCTTCAACGTCCTGTTGCAGGTGCTCGACGACGGCCGCCTGACCGACGGCCAAGGCCGCACGGTCGACTTCCGCAATACGCTGATCATCATGACCTCGAATCTTGGTTCGGAATTCCTGGTGAACCAGCCGGAGGGCGAGGACACTTCGGCCGTGCGCGAGCAGGTGATGGGAATGGTGCGTGGGCACTTCCGCCCCGAATTCCTCAACCGCGTCGACGAGATCATCCTGTTCCACCGCCTGCAGCGCAGCGAGATGGGCCGGATCGTCGAGATCCAGTTCTCCCGGCTCCAGAAGCTTTTGACCGATCGCAAGATCGTGCTGACGCTCGACGCCGCCGGCCGCGACTGGCTCGCCGCAAGGGGCTGGGACCCCGCCTATGGCGCAAGGCCGCTCAAGCGCGTGATCCAGCGCCATGTCCAGGACCCGCTCGCCGAGATGATCCTGGCCGGCGACGTCAGGGACGGCGACAGTGTCGCGATCTCGTCCGAAGGCAACGTGCTGACCTTCAACGGCAAGGCCCCGCAGACCGCCGAGATCACCCCGTTCGAGGCGCCGGTGACGAAGCGGAAGCTGAACTGAGGGCAGGCGATCGAAGCCTGAAAAGATAAAACGCCCCGGGGGAGGACAGCCTCTCCGGGGCGGTTTTTTGGTCGCGTCTGCTGGCTAAAAGCGTGGTCCGAAACGGTGCGCAGCACCCCACGAAGCTTGCACTGCGGATCAGACGCTATTTTTTTGTTACCTTGTAGATCGCGTTCTCGATGTCTGACGAGAAGTAGATCACCCCAGTCGTGCCGACCCCCACGCCCGTCGGAATATTCGTTGGCAGCCCGCCAGGCGTGCTCGGCAGGCCGATCGGGAGATTGGCGGCGATCTCCGTGACCGTGCCGCTATCCGGCGCGATCGCGATCAGCCGCTTGGCGCCGACTTCCGCGACGACCAGCGTGCCGTCGCGGCCGCGTGCAATGCCTTCCGGCATTTTCAGCTCCTTGGTGATCACGGTCTTTTCGCCGTTGGTGTCGATCCGGGATACGGTGCCAGCAAAGGCCTCGGTGACGTAGACTTCGTCGGTCTTGCCACGGACGAGCCCGACCGGGCCCTCGAGGTTGCCGATCAGCGTGGTGCGATCCTTGCCGTGCTCGCCGCTCACCTTGACCAGCGACTTGGTGCCGAGCTCGGCCACCAGGATGCTGCCGTCCGCGAGCACGATCGCATCATGCGGCGCCTTGAAGCCGTGCAGCATGTCGCGCGTCGCGCCGGTCTTGCCGTCGATCACCTGCACGGTGCCGGTGAACCAGCTCGACAGCACCACGTCGTTGCCTCGCGCCGTCGCACTCATCGGATATTCGAGCGTGGTGCCGGCGGCGTGCATGCGCGCCTTCTCGGTGACCTCACCGGTCGCACCGTCCACCGTGCGATAGGCGAACACGTCGGCGACGTGGATCGTATCCTTGCCGCTCTCCGACGTGATGCCGATACCGCCGGGCAGCGCGAGCTTGCCGATGATGATCTGCCTGGCCTGGCCGGTCGCGGGATCGACCTCCTGGATGCCGTTGTCGGCCATGTTGGAGACGAAGATGCGGTCCTTGTCGTCGATGGCGAGATTGTCCAGCGACGGCTTCAGCTGCGCGACCGTGGTCCTGGTGCCCGATTTGGGATCGACCCGGACGAGCTGGCCGAGCGCGGTGTCGACCACCAACAGATTGCCCTTGGAATCGAAGTTCACCGCGGCCGGGATCTTGAAGCCGTCGGCGACGACGGTCAGCTCGGCCTTGTCGACGTCGACTTTTGCGACCTGGCCCTTGAACCAGAGCGGACCGTAGAGCCTGTCGTCGGGACCGAACTCGAAGCCGTTGAGGCCGCCCATCTTCTCCATGATCTGGCGCGGCGGTTTTACACCCTCGATGTCGATCTCATAGAGCGTGTCGCCGAGAAAGACTGTGGTGGCGTAGAGCCTGCCGTCCTTGCGGAAGGCGAGCGAGTTGATGCCGGGAAGGCCGCTGGCGAGCTTCTTGATCGGGCCGTCGCCCTTGCGCGAATAGAGATCGCCGGTCAGGAATCCGGTCCAGGCCATGGTACCGTCGGGCGCGAAGGCGATGTCGTCGGCCATGCCGACCGGAATAGGGATTGCAACCTTGGCGGTACCGCCGGATATGTTGACCTCGTAGAGCGCCGCGCCGGCGACGCTGCCGGCGAACAGGCGGCCGGCCTTGTCGATGCCGAGCCCGTGCACGCCATGGAATGCCGAACCCTGGACCAGCTTGGTGACCTCGGCCGATACGCTCGTGGTGGCAAAAAGAGCTGCAACGAATGCTGCGCAGGCGAGCCTGTCGTCCATGGCGAGACCTCCCGTTTTCTGGAAAGTATTCGCCCCTGATGCGGGTTTGGCAAACGAAACTTTAAATTGTGAAGCTGTGACGCGGGCCGCGCGCGAGAACGTCGGAGTTCGGATCGTAGCTGGAGATTGTCAGGCCGATGCCGGCCGGCTGCTACTGCCGGTTGCTGACCTGCAAGGGGCCGCCGGTCGCATCCGACATGCGGGCGATCGCGCCGCCGCGGCCGCTCATCATGCTGTCGAGCCGGTCGCGCTCCTTCTCGAAGCCCGCCAGCACCGCGCCTTCCAGCGAACGGCCGCGCGGCAGCTTCACGCGCAGCGGATCGACGAAGCGGCCGTTGACGAGGATTTCGTAGTGGACGTGCGGGCCCGTCGATTGGCCGGTCGAGCCGACGAAGCCGATCACCTGGCCCTGCCGCACTTTCTTGCCCGGCTCCATGCCCTTGGCGAACGCTGACATGTGGCCGTAGGCCGTCTCGTAGCCGTTGGAATGCTTGATGCGGATATATTTGCCGTAGCCGCCTTCGGGGCCGGCCTTCTCGATCACGCCGTTGCCGGAGGCAAAGATCGGCGTGCCGTAGGCGGTGGCCCAGTCGACGCCGGTGTGCATCTTCACATAGCCCAGGATCGGGTGGCGGCGGCCGCCGAAGCCCGAGCGCATGATGGCGTTGTTGACGGGCTTCCTGACCAGGAACTTCTTCGCGCTCTTGCCGGTCTCGTCATAGTAGTCGACGACGCCGTCGTCGGGGCTCTGGTAGCGATAGTATCTCTTGGTCTCGCCGCCGACGGTGAGGGAGGCGAACAGCACGTCGTTCTTTTCGCTCGAGGTTACGCCCTCGTCCTCGCCTGCGTAGAACACGTCGAAGGAATCGCCCGGCTGCACCTTGCGCTGGAAATCGACGTCGTAGGAGTAGATCTTGATCATGTCCTCGATGACGGGCATCGGGACCTTGTTGCGCATCGCGGTCTCGTAGATGCTCTGGTAGAGCCGCACGCCGCTGCCGTCATCGTCCTCATCGTCTTCGCTGCTCGCGTTGGCGGCAGCGTCGGCAACGGTGTTCATGCTGGAGACGTCGACCGCGACGTATTTGCCGAGATCGGACAGCGCCGCGATCGCCTCGACCACGGTTTCGTTTGCAACCACGACGCGATAGGGCTGGAGGCGGGCGCCGGGGCTTGCGGGCGCCATCAGGATGCGAAGCTTCTCGCCTTCCTTCAGGCCGCCGTCGCGGCCGCGGGGCCCGAGCGTCGCGGCGATCGCCTTGATTTCCTCGGCCGTCGCGCCGAGATCGCGCAGCACCGAGGCGACGCTGTCGCCCTTCTTGACCAGATGGACGCGTTCGCCGTTGGGATTGCCGCCGGTGATCTGCTCCTTGGTCTTGGGCAGCAGCGTCACGTTTTCCGGCACCACGCGGGTCTCGAAGCCGGCATAGGGATCGGACGGCGAGGCTTCGGCGGCGTAGGCGCTTCTCATGTCGGAGGGGCCGGTCGCGCCCGAGATGTCGGCGGCGGCGTTGGCGAGCGAGGCGTAGCGCACCCCGCCATTGCCGCGCCAGTTGGCGGCGTCGCGCACCCGCATCAGGATGTCGTCGAGCGCCACCACGGCGGAAATCTTGGCCTTCGGCAGCACCGCCGACAGGTCCTTGGTGACGAAGGAGACTTCCGCGTCGGGCTCGACGGCTTCCGGGTTGTTCGGGTCCTCGGCTGCCGTCTTCGGATCGGAGCCGACATCGGTGAGCAGGCGCTGGGCGTTGAACGGCGGGATCTTCGCCGACAGGTCGCTCGTGGTCATCGACAGATTGCCGGCGATCCGCACGAAGGGACGCACCCGCATCACGTCGCGGTTGCCGACACGGGCGACGGTGGAGACGCGCACGATGTTGCGGGACGCCGTGGATTCGCTCGGCGGCGGCAGGCGGTCGCTCTTGTGCAGCGTGGCGGCGCGATCGGCGGCGCCGAATGCACCGCGCAGCGCGCCCTCGACCCGCTCCGGCACCTTGGCGAAGGTCATCTCGCCGTCGAGCGATGCGAAAACGGCGCCGCCGATCAGGGCTGCGCCGCAGAGTCCGGTCAGGATTGTCCCGCTGAACCATTGCACCGAGACGCGGCGGCGATCGATCACGGCGGCCTCGGAACCATCGACGGACAGCGGCGGCTCGTGGCCGAGATCGATGATCCCGGTCTCACGCCCGTAAGCGCCGCGTGATGTCCTGTGGTTCACTCAAGTCCCCCAATCAACGACCCAAGAAGCCCGATTCTAGCCCTGTCCCTAGCCGCCCTCTTGAAGGGGGATCGCCGGGAAAAGGCAAGCCGCGCAGTTGTTCGCGCTCAGAAGGCCTCGCGGAGGGCCCGGCCGAAATTACGAACAGCTGGACGGAAAAAGCTCTCTCGATGTCTCTCGAATGTCGGAGGAAGGCCGCGTCATCTGCAAGATCGCCTTCCTCTGACACCATGAAAACCGCCGGCAGCCCCCACTGGCATCCCTGCGATTCAAGCTCGTCTCTTATCAGAACGCCGCGGGATTGTGGCTCAAGTACGGCGCCTGTCATGGAAAAAGTTTCCTGAACGTCCGGGGGCGGGGGCCTCCCGAGAGGGCGCCACAAGCCGCTTCCACCGCAATGGTACGGCAAGCCGTCCCTCCAGCCTCCCCAACTATCCGGCCCAGATATCCGGCCCAAGTATCCGGCCCAGGCATCCTGTCCAAGTATGCGGCCAAGCATCCTGTCCAAGTCGCCCGACCCGCGCGCAATCCCCTCGCCAGGCCGTTCCCCTGGCTTCACAGGTCGCTTCCCACGCCCCCTCCACAACCCCCCTCAGGTCGGCTCCGGGAGCCCCCTGGGGGGCAAACTTTTTTCAAGTTTTTTCACCGGCCCGATCGGATTGGCGCATTTGCGGCCCTTCTAACCATCTGGAAACACGTTGTTTTTTGCGACAATCCACCGTGCGACGATTTGTTGACAATGGGCGTTGACAATCCCGAGTGCGGGGGCCTATAACCCGACCACTGAGCGCGGCGCCGCCGGGTCACTGACCAAGGCGAGCGAACGCGCCACTGATGCTCCTCACCTCGTTGAGTGCACAACAGCCGACACAAATCGGTTGGAGTTCGTTCGTCGTCAGTAAGGGTGTCGGAACCTTTCCTCTAGGGAAGGATGGGGCCTCTGGGTCCCGGGCTGTTTGACAAGTGAAGATGAAGAAAGAGAAACGTGGACGGCGGAGTCCTTGCGGGTCTCGCATTTAAAGAGCTTCGGCTTTTTGGATCGGGACCGGACGAAAGACTTCGGCGGTACACGTTTTCAAGGAAACACCATCGTTGCCCGCGATGTGAATCGCAGGCAGCACATCGACTTCGGTCGATAATGGTGGGACCTCGTCAAACGTTGTGATCAGCCGGTTCAAAGTTCAAGTCCAACTTGAGAGTTTGATCCTGGCTCAGAGCGAACGCTGGCGGCAGGCTTAACACATGCAAGTCGAGCGGGCGTAGCAATACGTCAGCGGCAGACGGGTGAGTAACGCGTGGGAACATACCTTTTGGTTCGGAACAACACAGGGAAACTTGTGCTAATACCGGATAAGCCCTTACGGGGAAAGATTTATCGCCGAAAGATTGGCCCGCGTCTGATTAGCTAGTTGGTGAGGTAATGGCTCACCAAGGCGACGATCAGTAGCTGGTCTGAGAGGATGATCAGCCACATTGGGACTGAGACACGGCCCAAACTCCTACGGGAGGCAGCAGTGGGGAATATTGGACAATGGGGGCAACCCTGATCCAGCCATGCCGCGTGAGTGATGAAGGCCCTAGGGTTGTAAAGCTCTTTTGTGCGGGAAGATAATGACGGTACCGCAAGAATAAGCCCCGGCTAACTTCGTGCCAGCAGCCGCGGTAATACGAAGGGGGCTAGCGTTGCTCGGAATCACTGGGCGTAAAGGGTGCGTAGGCGGGTCTTTAAGTCAGGGGTGAAATCCTGGAGCTCAACTCCAGAACTGCCTTTGATACTGAAGATCTTGAGTTCGGGAGAGGTGAGTGGAACTGCGAGTGTAGAGGTGAAATTCGTAGATATTCGCAAGAACACCAGTGGCGAAGGCGGCTCACTGGCCCGATACTGACGCTGAGGCACGAAAGCGTGGGGAGCAAACAGGATTAGATACCCTGGTAGTCCACGCCGTAAACGATGAATGCCAGCCGTTAGTGGGTTTACTCACTAGTGGCGCAGCTAACGCTTTAAGCATTCCGCCTGGGGAGTACGGTCGCAAGATTAAAACTCAAAGGAATTGACGGGGGCCCGCACAAGCGGTGGAGCATGTGGTTTAATTCGACGCAACGCGCAGAACCTTACCAGCCCTTGACATGTCCAGGACCGGTCGCAGAGATGTGACCTTCTCTTCGGAGCCTGGAGCACAGGTGCTGCATGGCTGTCGTCAGCTCGTGTCGTGAGATGTTGGGTTAAGTCCCGCAACGAGCGCAACCCCCGTCCTTAGTTGCTACCATTTAGTTGAGCACTCTAAGGAGACTGCCGGTGATAAGCCGCGAGGAAGGTGGGGATGACGTCAAGTCCTCATGGCCCTTACGGGCTGGGCTACACACGTGCTACAATGGCGGTGACAATGGGATGCTAAGGGGTGACCCTTCGCAAATCTCAAAAAGCCGTCTCAGTTCGGATTGGGCTCTGCAACTCGAGCCCATGAAGTTGGAATCGCTAGTAATCGTGGATCAGCACGCCACGGTGAATACGTTCCCGGGCCTTGTACACACCGCCCGTCACACCATGGGAGTTGGTTTTACCTGAAGACGGTGCGCTAACCCGCAAGGGAGGCAGCCGGCCACGGTAGGGTCAGCGACTGGGGTGAAGTCGTAACAAGGTAGCCGTAGGGGAACCTGCGGCTGGATCACCTCCTTTCTAAGGATGATCCTTCAGCTTAGCTTCGGCTAACTATCGGATCGTTTTAGAAACATCAGTGGCCAACGATCGTCAGGATTGTTGAGCTGCATTGGCGGGAT